>CAMQVY010000005.1 GCA_947038405.1 uncultured Rikenellaceae bacterium
CTTTTGTGAAAACTACGTTTTCTGAGATTACTTGTTGAGTGCGACCACGCACCGCTGCCCGCGGAGGGCAGTTCCCTGCGTCTAGCAAACTAAACTAGTCTATGAACTGTCTGCGACGCGAAACTTTAAAAAGTTCCATCAAACTTTAGTGAAAACTACGTTTTCTGAGATTACTTGTTGAGTGCGACCACACACCGCTACCCGCGGAGGGCAGTTCCCTGCGTTTAACAAACATAACCCACAAAAAAATCCCCTTAAGAGAGAACTCTTAAGGGGATTTTTAGATATATATTAACTCACAAGGTGAATTAATCTTCGTATGTTGTAACATCTTCAGATGGCTTAGGAAGATTCATATCTTTAATCTCCTTTTTAACTTTAGCTACCATTTCGTCAGTCATCTTATAGTTAAATGTACCATAATCTCCGATTTCAAACTCGCCAACGTAGAAGAATCCCCACTTATCAAAGAAGTCAGTAAGGTCTTTTTTCGCAACTTTACAAACAGTTTTAACAAAGTTAAGTTGGTGCTTAGCAACCTCATTCTTACCTCTGTCACCCCAGCCACCACCAGCTGTATTTGCATTCTTACGTAACTCTTCAAATAGGTCTGCGTAGAAATCCTTATGACCATTTTGTGAGAAGTATAGCTCTAGTTGCCAAAATGGAACTAAGCTGCACATTACATCACCGTTTTTCAGGTAAGATATCTTTTTGTCAATAATATTTTTTCTTGCTCTTGCGTAGCTTTTACCAGCAGATAATCTACTTTTTACACCGAAAGATTTAGTAACATACATTGTAATGATGTTATTACTAACTTCTCCAAGTCCACCCCAGTTTAAGTATGGTCTTAATTGGTGTACGTGTCCTACCTCATGGCTAAATCCCCAACAAGGATCACCTGAAATAACAACGTCTGGATTAGCTACCATTCCCATAGCGTATCCTTGAGGAGCACCCATGTAAGCAACACCATCACCATCACGGAACATATAGTAGTTGAAGTTTACACGTGCTAAGATACGGTTTTTAGGTATTTTATTATACTTCTCAAGTCCGATAAATCTGTGTTGTCTTCTAACAAGAGAGTCGTAATTTGACATAAGGTCTACACCTCTTCCTCCAGCGTGTTTTTGTAGATCTTTAACTGGGTATGCAATTTGTACGTATCTTCCTCTTGCATCCATAATAGGATATACAGCATTTTTAAGAAGGCTATCCCAGTCACTATTGTCATTTTTAGTTATATCGAAATAACCATTAACTTTGTCATTAAGGAAATGGACAGAGATTTCGTTTTCAGTCTCAGGCTTATCAGAGTAGTAGCTGATGTATGCAAGACCAGATTTCTTAATATCTATTTTGTTGACACCATTAGATATTTTATATACATCTTTATGTAGTCCCCATCCCTTTGGATCTTTTGTAGGATCCATTCCTTCTGGAGCTCTACGATTCCAGTTTGGAACAAGTAGTTTAATCTCTTTACCCTCTGCAATGTTATCAACTAGAATAGTTTGCTCTCCTGCCTCAAGGTATATTCCTGTCATACCTTCGTAGTTTGAGTATCCATTACCAATGTGCAGTTGGCGTCCTAGTTCGTTAGGATTTAGTACTGCATTGTATTTAGCTAATCTGTAGTCAGTAGAGTACGTTTTGTTGTACAATGCTATTGCAAGTTCTCTAAGTTCTGCGTCTTGGATTTTTATAATATCTTTTGCTTTCACTCTTTTCGCAAGAGATGTTCCCATTTTGTCTCCAAAGATCTCCATTGGATCGTTGATTTTATCACTTTTTGCTGAGCAAACAGAACAGCTTACTAGTAATAAAACAACCGATAATAAATTCTTCATAATTGTCGTTTTAATTAGGTTAATATCTCACAAATATATTAAAAAGAATCCAAAGAATCTATGTTAGTCCAACTAAATTATAGCTTTTATAGTTTAAAAGGGTTGAAAAATAGCGTAGTAGTGCGGCTTTTTACTATTTTAGAACTCTAAAAATAACCCCTCACTACTACGCTAAATATTCTATTTTGGTACTTTATTTTATAATTTTCCCCATTTTATTTTTTGTATCTACTAAATCTTTCACATTTAAGTTTCTGTTGTGAAATAGCTGTACTCCATCTGTCGGAGAGATTATTGTTTCCGAAACAAGTTCAATTAAGTCAACTTTTTTTACTTTTTCGCCTAAAGGAGGGAATATCAAAGTTAAACAGATACTTTTATTTTTCTGATCTTTAACTACTAACCCTTGTCCTAGTGGTATATCATTTTTTATACCTCTAATTTTATATCTATTTTCTGTTTTGTAATCCATCAAGTATGTGTTTTCACTCACACCAAACCAATACATATTGTTCGAAGGTGTAATCACAAAGTCTACTAGTGTCTCGGTCTCTTTATTCTCTATACCAATAGCTCTCTCATGTAATAAAGGGCTAAATATAGGATATCTATGCTTACTATCTTTGTCAAATACAATATAATCAGGAAGTCCATTGATTTGATCCTCTCTTAATGTGTAGTCTTGTGATGTATTGCCATTAAAAGTTTGGGTTGTTGATGTTGTTCCTGAAATTTTTCTACGTTGTAGTTTCTTGGCATCTAGGTTTAGGATAAGCATAGGACTGCCGTTTGACGGTGGTACTAAAGTCTCATATGCCTTCTCAATGAAATCTAATCTATTTACTCCTGGATCCAATGGTTCGAAGATTAGAGTGAAGCAAATATCTCTGTCTTTATAGCCTTTGACGATCAGTAGCTCTTCTAGTGGCATTCCTCCTTTTATACCTTTTATTTTGTACTGTTTGCCTGTCTTTGTATCTACTAAACACGTGTTTTGGCTCAGACACCACCAATATACATCGTAGCTTGGTCTAAGAACAAGATCTACTAATGTCTCATTTTCGGTAACTTCGATACCAATAATATTTTCACCATATGATCCCCATTTATTTGTTTTAACATATTTCATGTAGTCTGGAACAGCATTAATTTGAGCATCACTTAGTGTGTAGTATTTTTCTGGATCATCATATCTTGACTTCACTGGAGTTGTAACTTTGCCCTTATGAGTTGGCATTTTTATGTCTCTCGATTCTCGTTGTATACCATCTTTCTTCAATAGATGGGTTGAAATTAATTCAGACACTGGATCTCCAATCATATCTGGTCTTCCAAAAATTTCTACTAATGTAGCAATATCTTTATCACTAGGTCTAGTGTCTCCTGTAACTACAACTGTTTTTGAATTACTATTGTTTTTATTGTATAGTATATTTATGGCTAGATTGTTGCTCGAAGGTACTATTACACTTATTTTGTTTAAATCTCCGGATTTGTCTTCAACATAATAAGTAAGTGTCTCCTTGGAGGTATCTTCGGGTACAAATTTATAACGCAGTCTTGCTTGTGGATATTTCTTTTTCAGTGAGTCACTGATCGTATATGTAGTGAAAAATTGCTCTGCTGCTGCCTTGTTATTTTTTGATGATGTTGCTGCATTATCTTTAGGTGTTTCGTTGTCCTTCACTATAAGTTCAGCAGGGAACACTGAGTCCTTGGGAGCGGATGTAGTGTATAACTTAAATGTAGTACTCTTTTCGTTCTTATCGTCTTTGGTTGAGGCATCCGCAAGTTTCACATACATTTCCCCATCATTACTAATAGATTGTGTATCACTTACCTTCTCTGAGCTATTTTCTGACACCTTATCTTTTGGTGAGTTATCAGCTTCCACGTGCTTAAATGAAACTAATACAAAGGCTCCAACTAGGGATACCGTAGCAATAGAAGCTCTAAGTGCGAAGTATTTAAATGTTTTTTTATCTTTCATCATGATCATACGTTTTTTTATAAGAGAGTGGTTGAATCCATTCGCTATAATTGGCGACTTGGATAATATCTCTTCAAATAGGTAAATTTGATATGTTTTAATATTTGCACCGTTTTTTATGACGTTATTATCGGCTTGAAATTCGTGTATAGAGCCTAATTCGTTGCGAACAAGCCATACTATGGGGTTAAACCACATAAATACGCACATTAGTTCCGATACATTTTTATCTAAGTAGTGGCGATTCGAGATATGGGAGAGCTCATGTTGTATAATCATGTTTAACTTATCCCCTTGCGCAGCTCTATTTACAAAGATATCACGCATAAAGGAGAATGGTGTCTCCACTAATGCACTGCGATGTAATTCTATCCCATTGCAATTCTCACGAGTAGCCCATCTTTTGATTGAGCGTATTTTTTGTACCTGATGACCTACTATAAACGTTCTAATTAGGATTACTAAGATGTATAAAGCCCCTAGAATAGATGCTACGTTCAATAGACCATTAATGTTTGTATCTTGTTCTTGTATTACTAGTGGTTTAATTTGAACTTGAGGCTCAAAATTAATAGGCATGGTAGTCGGCACTACAACTTGAGAGGTGGACTCATTTGTATTATCGACTAAATCGATAACTAAATTTTTAATCTGTTGAACTTTCGGATTCTCCCCTCCCATACTTTGCACCTTTTCAGGTACTGGTATTACGTTAAAAGATGAAGATGCACCAAGTAGGGCAACAATTGGAATGAGGAGTAGATAAGCTCTAGTGAAGTTATACCGACATTTATACCTAAGAAATAGGATATACACGAGGTATAATATAGCTGATACTCCAATAAATTCCATTAAAAATATTAAAATCTCAATCGATCCCATAATGTGCTCTATTTTTCGTTAATAATAGCTATAAGTTCCTCTTTCTCCTTTTCAGTCATACTCTCTTTTTTTACGAAAAAAGATATTAATGATAGAGCTGAGTTATCGAAAAAAGTTTTTTTAGCACTTTTCAAAAAGAAATTAGTGTACTCTTCTTGCGATACAAGAGGGTAGTATCTAAAGCTCTTTCCAAATGTTTCGTATGAAACGAACCCTTTGTCAACAAGGATGCGCATCATTGAAGATATTGTAGTGTATGCTGGACGTGGTTCTGGTATATTGTTTATGATATCATTTAAGAACCCTTGTTCAATTTTCCACAATATTTGCATTGTTTCAAGTTCAAGTTTTGTTAAGTGTTTATCTTTCATAATAGTTATTTTTTTTTGTACTCTATTTGTTCTCTTTTCACAAATATATAACTAATAATTTAATTGCACAACTAATCTTTTAGTTATTGTAAGGTAAATAAAAAAAACTATGTTGAGTGTGATCACACACCGCTGCCCGCATAGGACAGTTCTCTACTTATATCAAACTATTTTTAGGAGTTAAGTCCAATCATCTATCAACGCTCGCAGAGAAATATGTATTAAGCTAACTTTTCATATGATTTAATTTTTAAGGTTTAGTTTTGAAGTCTTCATTGCAAATGTATAACTAATTATTTAATTATACAACTAAAGTTTTAGTTATACATAAAAAAGATGATGTAGTATCGTGTAATATATTAGTTGTTAGTTTATTATGTGGGAGGTGTATTGTGCGAAATTTAATTGTGGAGAGTATAGGTGCTCTATATTTGTATAGCACTTATATAAAATTTTATTGAAAACGATCTTTTCTTTTGTGACTTTGTAAGAACTATTTAATAAAAGAACTATCTTTGTTGGAGTTATAGCTGAACTTTGTAATTATGGAACGATCAATAACACATCTATCTGAGGTTCCTGATCAGATCTATGAATATATGTTGATAGGGGTTGAGGTACTTATATATGTACAAGAGAGGATTTGTAAAGAGAAATTAACATAAAAAATAGTTCAGTGCGACTGCGTACAGTAGCCCATATAGGGCAATTAATTTAAACTTAAAATAAATAGAAAAAATATGGCAAAGAACATTGTTTTTGGAATACGTCCAATAATTGAGGCGATTGAGACAGGTAATCAGATTGATAAGATATACTTTCGTAAGGGAGCTGATGGACAACTCATCAATGAGTTAAAAGATATATGTCGCAGACATAAGGTAAATATTCAAGAAGTACCTATCGAGAAGTTAAACCGTTTGACAACTGGAAATCACCAAGGTGTCGTAGCTTTGATGGCGGCTATTGAGTACGTTGAGCTAGATGATATTATCGATGGAATCCCAGAGAACGAAACACCTTTGATTGTGGTTTTTGATGGTGTAACAGATGTTAGAAACTTTGGAGGTATTGCTCGTAGTGCTGAGTGCGCTGGTGCTCACGGATTGATTACACCTATTAAGAGTTCTGCACCAGTTAACGCTGATGCTATTAAGACTTCGGCTGGAGCACTTACTCGTATTCCTGTTTGTAGAGTTGGTAGTATTAGAACTACACTTAGATCTCTTCAAGTTAATGGATTCCAGATTGTTGCAGCTACGGAGAAGAGTACAACTCTTATTTATGACGCTGATTTCTCTAAGCCAACAGTACTTGTTATGGGTAGTGAGGATTTGGGTATCTCAAGAGAGGTTATGAAGTTGTGTGATGTTCAGCTTGCAATTCCTTTGGTTGGAGAGATTGAGAGTTTGAACGTTTCTGCTGCTGCGGCAGTAATGCTTTACGAAGTAGTAAGACAAAGAATCCACTAGAGAAAACTAATCGCAGAAAACTCTGTTTTCTGTCATTTACTGTTATAATTATGGATGCTTTGTATTTGGAGTCTGTTGAGTTGTTGAAAAAGCTTATCTCTACTAAATCATTTAGTAGAGAAGAGGCGGCTACGGCTGATATACTATCCAACCATCTGAAAATGATTGGAGTGGAAAATATCAATCGCTTGAACAATAATATATGGGCATATAATAAATATTTTGACTCTGAGAAGCCAACGATATTACTAAACTCTCATCATGATACCGTAAAGCCAAATGGGGCATATACTAGAGATCCTTTTGCGGCAGATGTTGAGGGGGATAAATTGTATGGATTGGGTAGTAACGATGCTGGTGCGAGTTTAGTCTCTTTGATTGCGTTGTTTAAACACTTCTATAATCGGTCGGATTTGAGATACAACTTTTGTATTGCACTTACGGCAGAGGAAGAGGTTGGAGGTTTCAACGGAATGGAGTCTATTGTATCTCTTCTTGGGAATCTTGATTTTGCTATTGTTGGAGAGCCAACATTGATGCAACTAGCAATTGCCGAGCGTGGTTTGATGGTTATTGATTGCGTTGCAGTTGGTAAATCGGGACACGCTGCAAGGGAAGAGGGTGACAATGCGATATTTCGTGCAATAGAGGATATTAATTGGCTTAATAGCTACAAATTTGAGAAGGTAAGTTCTCTTTTTGGGCAGGTAAAGATGTCTACAACGATTATAAATGCTGGAACGCAACACAATGTTGTTCCTGCAGAGTGTAGTTTTACTGTTGATGTTAGAGTTACTGAGATGTACACTAATGAGGAGGTTTTATCCGTTATTAAGGAGAATTTAGCCTCTAATGTAAAAGCTAGATCAACAAGGTTGAGGTCATCTTCAATTGATCCATCTCACCCAATTGTAAAGGCTGGTGAAGAGCTTGGTCGTACGACATATGGATCGCCAACAACTTCGGATCAAGTCTTTTTGAGTGTACCATCACTTAAAATTGGAGTAGGAGATAGTGCAAGGTCTCATAGTGCGGATGAATTCGTCTACCTTACTGAGATTAAAGATGGTATTGAATTATATATTAAAATGTTAGATAAAATATTGTAGATTATGAAACTTTGGCAAAAGAGTGGTGACGCTAATGAGCGTGTAAGTAGTTTTACGGTTGGAAAAGATAGAGAGATGGATCTTATGCTCGCTGAGGCAGATGTTTTAGGATCTTTAGCTCATACACGAATGTTAGAGACTATTGGACTCTTGGGTAGTGATGAGTTGGAATTGGTACAGAAGGAGCTTAAAAATATCCATAAAAGTATCATTGATGGTGAATTTGAGATTGAAGATGGTGTTGAGGATGTGCACTCACAAGTTGAGTTCATGTTGACACAAAGTATCGGTGAGGCTGGTAAAAAAATACACAGTGGACGTTCTCGAAATGATCAAGTTTTAGTAGATTTAAGAATCTTTTTGAGGAGTGCAATTAAAGGTATTGTTGAGGATATTATTCCTCTATTCAATACATTGCAACGCCTCTCTGAGACGCATAAAGATGTATTAATGCCAGGTTACACGCACCTGCAAATTGCGATGCCATCATCTTTCGGATTGTGGTTTGGTGCATATGCAGAGTCTCTTGTAGATGATATGCAGATGCTATTGGCTTCATATAAGATATGTAATCGTAATCCGCTTGGTTCGGCTGCTGGATATGGATCTTCATTTCCGTTGAATAGAACAATGACAACAGATTTATTGGGTTTTGATTCAATGAGTTATAATGTTGTGTATGCTCAAATGGGACGTGGAAAGAGTGAGCGTATCGTTGCACAAGCGCTATCTTCGGTTGCGGCTACATTGGCTAGATTATCTATGGATAATACAATGTTCTTGAGTCAGAATTTTAGTTTTATATCATATCCAGAGGAGCTTACTACGGGGTCGAGTATCATGCCGCATAAGAAAAATCCTGATGTTTGGGAAATTATGCGTGGTAAGTGTAATTTGATACAAGGATTACCTAATCAAATCGCTATGATGACAACGAATCTTCCTATTGGATATAATAGAGATTTACAGCTATTGAAAGAGGTTCTTTTCCCTGCAATTGAGCAGATGAGAGAGTCTATTCAGATGGCTACATTTATGCTAGAAAATGTTAGTGTAAAAGGGGGTATTCTTGAAGATAGTAAATATGACTATATATTTAGTGTTGAGAGCGTAAATAACCTCGCATTATCAGGAGTGCCTTTTAGAGAGGCGTATAAAGAGGTAGGTTTGGCAATTGAAAGAGGGGAGTTTAAACCTGAAAGAACTGTTGAACATACACATGAAGGAAGTATTGGAAATCTATGTAACATCCAAATTGCAGAGTTAATGCACGATATATTGTCTCAATTTAGCTTTGAGAAAGTAGTGAGTGCAGAGGCTGAATTGTTGGGGTTATAGGTTGTTTGTATTAAGCAGTTTTTATTTATCGAAAAGAAATATAATTTTGTATAAACCGATTGAATTATGTTAGGATTAGGATCTTTTGGGCATAGAAATGCTCGCCAATTTGAGTATAGACCACGCTATTTTGACCCAGAAAAAGCTGCGAGAGATGAGCGTCGTAAACAGTTGCATGGTGAAGTTAGTAAGGATGATGAGCCCGATAAGGAGTATCGTCCAGGTCAATATGTGAGAATGAGTATGTATGCTAGACGTGGTATCGGTGCAGCTAATATATCAAAAGAGAGTAGCGGAATCTTGAAAAGGGTTGTAATGGTTATTGTTGCCTCTTTTGCGATAGGTATGGTGTGGCTGTTGTCATAGATTATAACTTTACACTTAAATGCAATGCCCTGTTTAGGTGGGGCATTTCTGCTTTATGGCAGGGGCCAGATATTATTTAAATAGAACTTTTATTACTTAATACCTTATATTATGATGAGTAATACGAATTACAAACAGACATTAATTGTTTTTGCTACAATTCTAGCCATTGGTGTAGTTGCTTTAGGAGCACTTCTTAAGAGTGGAATCGTAGGCCTTAAAGATTATGATCGAATAATATTAGTAAAAGGTTCTGCCGAAATAGAGGTAGAGGCAGACAACGTAATTTGGCCTATATCCTTTAAAGTAGCAGGTAATAATCTGTTGTCACTTTATTCTGAGATGGAGGATACGGAGCAAAAAATTAAGCAATTTCTAAGGGAACAGAACATAGCAGACAGTACAATATCTGTTGCTATTCCTGTGGTTTTGGATGCAAGTACTGACCAATATAACTCATCAAATAAGGTAGCATTTAGGTATGTAATAACATCTTCGATTACAGTAAACACTCGAGAAGTTGGGAATACACTAAAAGCGATGCAGTCTGTCTCAGAACTTATAAAGCAGGGTATCGCAATTAATAGCTCTCAATGGGGTCGTTCATCTGTAATATTTGATTTTAATGGACTAAATGATATCAAGCCCAAACTTATTCAACAAGCGACGGCAAATGCTCGTATTTCTGCCGAGAAGTTTGCAATAGATTCAGATAGTAAGCTAGGGAAGATAAAGACGGCTCGTCAGGGAGAGGTTGTTATTAGTACTCCAGATATCACAACGCCCTACAAAAAATCAGTTAGAGTGGTTACAACTATTGAATATTTCTTAAAAGATTAAATGTATTGAAAATAAACTAAATAATCGTCTTCTTAAAAGGATAGGATACCTCACGCCAAATGAATAATTTGGATTCAGTTGCATTAGAAAGTTGAATTCAGCTTCAAATAGAGCTTTAAAACACTTAACTAAATAAAAAAACTAACCTATGAAATTTGTAAAACAATTAGTGCCTATCCTATTATTAGGGCAGACATT
Source organism: uncultured Rikenellaceae bacterium (assembly GCA_947038405.1). GTDB lineage: Bacteria > Bacteroidota > Bacteroidia > Bacteroidales > Rikenellaceae > CAMQVY01. Next base: position 10,423 of record CAMQVY010000005.1, read on the forward strand.
ATTCGTAACAACCTCTTCAGCGTACCCTAAAGATTCGGATGTTGAGAAGCCTGGAATTGTACATGCGGTAACAGATCTTTCTCATTCATTCTCATTTTATGCTGACAATCGTTTTCATAGTCAGTATCTTAAAGATGGAAAAGGTGCAACAAACTGGTGTAATTTATACAATTATGACTTTAGTAATGCTAATTTATTGGTACTTCTAGGTTGTGATGATAGGGTATCTTACTTGCCAAAAGATATTAAAGCTATAAAGAAATTTGTATCTTCGGGTGGTGGAGTTGTTATCCTTGGAAGTGAAGGAACAAAGTCTCAGAATGAACTAGCTGAAGCGTTTGGTGTTTCGTTTAAAGGTAAAACAGAACAACCTTTAACTTATGTTGACGACAGTAAAGTTATTGGAAACAATGCGTCAGCACTTGAGATTAACAAAAAAGGTTGGGATGTTCTTGTGAAAGATAAGAATGGAGCTGCGGTACTTGCTAAGAAACAATTTGGTAAAGGTCAAATGTTGATTGGATCTCGTTCTATTGCTGGATCTCATCCTAATGCTTCGGACTCTATTAACGCTAAGATGTGGAGTCCACTGTTGAAACAAGTTGCTTCAGGTAAAGTTGTTGATCCAAGTAAACCTCATAATAGTAGAGGTATTGGTTCTTTAGAGAATAAGGATGATAACGAAACGTTTGTACTTAGTTACAATGAGTATTTGAAGCCATTTGCTGCTGATATGCTAGATATTTCAAATAGATGTATGCCATTTATTGAGAAGCGTATGGGAGTACCTTTGTCAAAAGGTATGGGATCTGAGATTACGTTGTTAGCTACTGATGGTGGTGGATTTTCTAGTGGAAATGTTATTGCACTTGCTGTATGGTGGGGTGGTTTCCCAGAGAAAGAAGATGGTATGATTGAGTTTATCACACATGAATCTGTACACTCGTGGGTTCTACCATATCCTGAGGTATGGAATGAGCCTATTGCAACATATGTTGGTAATCTTGTGATGGTCGATATGGGACATGAAGAGGAGGGAATGCGTCGTATTAATGCGCAGGTTGCCGCTGGTCTAAAGCATGATCCTAAAATGGATAAATATGATTTAAGTGGTAATGCTATTGATGGTTCTGCGAAGTTAACTGGTGGAGCTGCAAGAGATATTCATTGGGGTAAAACATATTGGATTTTTGAGGAGTTAAGAAAAGATTATCCAGATATCGTATCTCGTTACTTTAAGACAAAGCGTGAGATGGTTGGAAACAAAAAACTTAAATCTTACGATATGAATAACACTGTTGCTGTATTGAGTGAGGCAGTAGGTAAAGATCTATTTCCATGGTTTAAGGAGCATGGTTTTGATGTCTCTAAAGCAAAAGCTGAACTTTAATTAGTTTATTGTTATTATAATGCGCCGCCCGCGCAGAGCAGTTATGTCAACTTAGACGTATAACAGCTCTGTGCGGGCGGTGCTGTATGCCCCGTATGCTATTAATGTTGTGTATGGTTTGTTATTGTCGTTAAGTTTTTGTAATATTGCATTACGATTTTACTTCTTATTTTATCATTCATTGTTATACTAAATAATAACTATTATTATGTTTAAATGGATTGTTAGTTTTTTTACATTTGCGCAGGCTAGTTGGGTGCGTAAACCTCGTAGATTTGAGTACCCAAGACTTAGTGGTGATCAAGAGTATTGTCCTGGAGATTATCTAAAGAGTCGTATGTGTTCGCGACGTGAGTCCCGAATGGTGGAAGAGAGTAAAAAGAAGAAGCAAAAAAGAACACAGAATATTATTTTATTGATACCAGTACTACTATATATGTTATTTATTTTGATTTTTGTAGTCTTTTAATAATTTTTGATTTTTTTAATGGCAGACGTTATAAAACAATTACCTGATTTTGTTTCAAATCAGATTGCAGCTGGAGAGGTGGTCAATAGACCATCTTCTGTTGTTAAGGAGCTTGTAGAGAACGCAGTAGATGCTGGTGCTACAAATATTACAGTTAACTTCAAAAATGGAGGTAAAGACCTTATCCAGGTTGTCGATAATGGTTGTGGAATGTCTGTTATTGATGCTAGATTGGCTTTTGACAAACATGCTACGAGTAAGATATCTAGTGTAGATGATATATACGCTCTTTCGTCACTTGGATTTAGGGGTGAGGCTTTGGCATCGATTGCATCTATTGCTGAGGTTGAACTTAAATCAAGAAGAGAAGATAGTGATGTTGGCACACGGGTTGAAATTAATGGAGGTAAATTTGTTAATCAAAGTGTTATTAGCTGTGCTGTTGGATCTCAATTTGCAATAACAAATTTGTTCTATAATATTCCAGCAAGAAAGCGGTTCTTAGATAAGAGCACGAAGGAGGCTGGGTATATTCATACTGAGTTTAATCGTGTTGCATTATGCCATCCTGAGGTTGAATTTTCACTATATGATAACGATGCTTTAGTATTAAAGTTACCTATTGGAACGCTAAAACAGAGAATTGTTGGAGTTATAGGTAAGGGTATGACAACCAAGTTGCTAGAGGTTGATGCTCATACTACACTAGGCTCTGTTAAGGGGTATATTGGTCGTCCTTCATCTGCAAAAAAGAGTAATAGGGATCAGTATTTGTTTGTAAATGGGCGTTATTTTAAGAGCCCATATTTCCATAAAGCAATTTTGACAGCTTATGAAAAATTAATTGCACCAACATATCAACCTTCATATTTTATATATATTGATATAGAGCCAGATAAGATTGACGTTAATGTGCATCCACAAAAAATTGAGGTTAAATTTGATGATGGAGCTGCATTGTGGCAGATAATAAGTGCTTCGGTAAGAGAGTCTATTGCTAAGAGTGGTCAAGCTCCGCAGATGGATTTTGAAATGGATACATCTCTCGATATTCCCGTATTGCAGATGCAGAGTCAAGATGATAGAGTGATGAGAGAGCCTATTATAAAATCAAATCCTGCGTTTAATCCTTTTGATCGTTATAGTGGTGCAGTTGTGCCTCGTAGTATCTCTGAGAGTGGAAAGGGGTTGCTAAGGAGTAAATTTGAGGGCAATTTTTATAATGATGAGTTTGAGATTGTAGACCATGAAGATTACTTTGATAGCTCAACAGATCGTGCTATTGAGAGTTATAATGACTCGGTTCATAGTGTACCTACTGATGATGAGAGTAGTGAAGATATTTCATATGAAAGTTCATTAATGGAGTTCATAGAGGGAGAAGAAGATACTCAGATTAAGGTTGAGTTTGAGGAGCAGCAGCCAGTAGCCGAAGTTAAAGATATTTTATCAATAGGGAAGAGATATATTGCAACAGTAATTGATGATAATCTATCTATAATTGATACTTGCCGAGCGTATGAAACAGTTTTGTATTATAGATATTTAAAGGTTGTTGGTAGTGGTAGTTCTGTGACACAGCAACTTCTATTTCCAGAGAGTATGATTTTATCAATTGATGATTATCAACTGTTGAAGCAGTGCGTTAGTGATTTTGATACCATCGGATTTGATATTGTTTTTAAAGATGAACACGCTATTGATATAATGGGAGTTCCCGCGGAGTTTTCGGAGATTCCAACGCAAGAGCTATTGTATGATTTGTTAGATGGAATGCGTGATGACATCACCTCTATTGATGATGTACGTAGAGAGCACCTTGCGAGTGTAATTGCTAAAGTCGGTTCCGCTGAGTATAGACGTGGTGGTGTACGCAAATGTAATGTTGAGCAGTTGATAGAGGAGTTGATGGTTACTCCGAATCCAAGTTTTACACCATCGGGCTTGCCAATTATGACAACTTTATCTCAACAAGAGATCGGAGCTAAATTTACGAAGTAGAATGAAATTTTAATAATATTATGATAGGACAGAGAATATTTAATGAAACACCACCAGTTGTAAAGAACATTATAATAATTAATGCTCTAATTTTCTTGGCGATTAATATCTTACCGCAAGATACATCTACCTTTATGATAGAGAAGCTAGGACTATTTTTTCCAACAAGTCCATTTTTTAGCCCATATCAGTTTGTTACTTGTATGTTTTTACAGGCAGACTTTTTCCATTTTTTCTTTAACATGTTCTCTTTGTGGATGTTTGGTCGAATAGTGGAGTACGACTTGGGTAGTAAGCGATTTTTAATTTATTATATGGTTTCAGGTATTGGTGCATCGCTTATTCATATGTTATCTCTATGGTATGAGATTTCTGATCCAGCATTAAGTCAAATGGCAGTGGCTCAAATAGAGAGGACTGTTACATTAGGTGCATCGGGAGCTGTTTTTGGACTTTTGTTAGCATTCGGAGTATTCCATCCAAATAATGTTATAATGTTGATGTTTCCACCAATTCCTATAAAAGCAAAATATTTTGTTATAATTTATGGTGTTATAGAATTAAGTTTGGGAATATCGGGTGTAGACTTGGGTATAGCCCATTTTGCTCACCTAGGAGGTCTGTTATGGGGATATATATTATTGCGTTGGTGGAAGGCTAGGGGGAAAATATATTTTTAGTAATAAATTTTGAAGCGAGTTATTAGTATATTGTAGTATGTTTAAGAAAACGAGTAAAAAGACGAGCTATTCTCTGTTGATTTTTGATTTTGTTACCTATTTAGTAACAATTTGCGCTGTATTAGCACTAATAGTAACCTATGTTGCAGGCTATATTAATCCAGAAAAGAGTCCAATATTTTCTCTATTTTCGCTAGTTGCACCAATTGTATTTTTAGTGAATATTATACTTCTTTTATATTGGATTATTCGATGGAGAGTCTTTTGGATCTGTTTAACTTTGATCCCGTTAATACTCGGAGTTGGATTCCTATTACGTGTATTTCAACCGTCAATTGCTAAAGAGTATAAAAATGGTGGAGAGAAGGGTGATATTAATATTATATCCTATAATGTCCATGGGTTTATAGATACTGATTTATCTAATAAAGATGATACAATGGACTCTATACTTAGCTTTGTGGCGCAATATAACCCTAATATATTGTGTTTGCAGGAGTTTCAGACGTCAAAAAAAATAAAAGAATCTGAAGTTGAGCTAAAATTAAAGGGGCTTAAATATAGTGCATTTGATTACAGAATAAAATCTGCTAATGGTGGGTTTGGACTAGCAATATACTCATCATATCGAATATTGAGATCTAGTATCGTGGAATTTAAAAACAGCTCAAACTCAATGATGTGGGCTGATTTATTGATTGGCAAAGGTGATACACTAAGAGTGTTTAATAACCATCTTCAGTCGACGACCATCGGGGGAAGCAGCTTAAAATATATCGAAGACCATAAATTTGTATCTAATAAAAATGACTCATTAGAGTTTAATATATTAGATAAATTAATACGTAATAATATTGCTAGGTCAAATCAAGTAGACTCAATAGCACCAATGATAGAGGGTTCACCGTATCCAGTAGTTGTTTGTGGTGATTTTAATGATACTTCGATGTCCTATACTTACCGAGTTATGCGTGGGGATTTGAAGGATAGTTTCGTAGAGAAGGGTAGTGGATTATCTGGTACTTTTAAGAGGTTGTTTAACCTTCTAAGGATAGATTATATATTTCATAGTGATAGTTATACAACCAAATCTTATGACGCTCCATACAATGATTTTTCCGATCATAATCCCGTTGTGGTTACAATAAAAAGAGCTTTAGAATAGAAATTCTAAAGCTCTTTTTATATTTAGGCTACCGTTGCTATCAACTGTAACATAAGATGTTATTAGCCTTTTGAGCTTATAATTTATCTGAAAAAGTTGTGCATTCTCTCAAATATATTCTGTTTTTCGCTGCATTCAGCCTTCTTAAATGATGCTGAATTAGCTAATTGGCTAATTAAACTCTTCTCCTCAGATGTTAACTTAGAAGGAACTGCAATATCTATAACAGCTAATATATCACCTCTACCATATCCATTAATATCAGGAAGTCCCTTACCTTTTAGTCTTAACACTTTACCCGAATGAGTTCCTGGTTCTATTTTTACTTTTGCCTTACCTTCTACAAGAGGGATCTCAATTGAGTCTCCAAGTAGAGCTGTTGGGATAGTAATGTTTAGATTATATATTAAATCGTTGCCATCTCTAATCAAGTATTTATCTTTCTCTTCCTCTATAAGTACGAGTAAGTCACCATTGATTCCACCATGGAATGCAGCATTACCTTTTCCGCTAACAGAGAGTTGAATTCCTTCACCTACTCCAGCAGGTATCTTGATCTCAATAACCTCTTCGCCTTTAATATTACCGTTTCCTTTACACTTATCACAAGGAGATGTAATTATCTTACCCTCGCCATGGCAAGTTGGACACGCTTTAGTTGTTTGCGTCTTTCCAAAGAAAGTATTAACGATCTGAGTCACATGACCACTTCCATTACAAGAAGAGCAAGTTGAGTATGAGTTTGAATCTTTAGCACCACTACCTTTACACTTATCACAAGATATCATCTTGTTAATCTTCAATTTCTTTGTAGTACCGTTTGCGATCTCTTTAAGATTTAATTTTACTTTTATCCTTAAATCTGATCCTTGATTAACTGGAGCTCTTCCTGCTGATCCACCATTGAATCCGCCAAAACCTCCGAATTGACCTCCGAAAATATCTCCAAAATTACTGAAAATATCATCCATAGAGAATCCGCCACCACCACCGTAGCCGCCGCCATAGCCGCCACCACTGTTTGCAGCTTGGTGTCCAAACTGGTCATATCTAGCTTTTTTATCCTGGTTGCTAAGTATATCGTAAGCCTCAGCAGCCTCTTTGAACTTATCTTCAGCCTCTTTATCCCCTGGATTTTTATCTGGGTGGTGCTTAATAGCCGCTTTTCTATACGCTTTTTTTATCTCGTCTGCATTTGCGCCCTTAGTAACACCAAGCACCTCATAATAATCTCTTTTTGCCATAATTATATATATCCTAACATTTTGTATGTGTATCGAAATCCTAACCTTTTTGTTTCGTTGTTATTACTCTCCAACAACAACTTTTGCGTAACGAACAACCTTATCATTAAGTTTATAACCCTTCTCAACAACATCAATAATCTGTCCTTTTTTATCTTCATCAGTAGGGAATTTTGCAATTGCCTCATGGAAATCTGTATCAAGAGGAAGTCCTACTGCTTCAATCTCTACAAGCCCTTTATTTTTTAGAGCCTCATTTAGTTTTAGTGAAATTAGAGAAATTCCCTCTCTTATTGCATCTACATCCGTAGCTGTTTCCGTAGCTTTGATTGCTCTATCTACATCATCAAGAGTTGGTAGTAGAGCTTTCATTACACCTTCACCTCCGCTAGAGATTAGATCCATCTTCTCTTTAAGAGTACGTTTTCTGTAGTTGTCAAATTCTGCTGATAATCTCAAATATTTATCTTTCCAGATTTCACTCTCATCTGCCACTTCTGCCGAATTGGCACTGTTATCTACCTCTTCATCTGTCATACTGTCATTTGAATCGTCGTTGTCAACGCACTCTTGTGTTTGCTCATCGCAGATGTTTGTCTCATCTACATTAGGTGTGTTGTTGTCAACTGTTTCGTTTTCAGCTACATTAGCTTTGCAATCTTGTTTTGTCATATCTTTATATTATTATTTTCTTCTATTATTTATTCAAATAACATACCATTAATATTTTATGTCATGTTGTTTTGTTCCTAATTTCACTATATTGAGAGAACGACACCAACTCATGTTGAATTTTGGAAGTGGTGGTGTGTAGGTTATTTCGCTCTATTTCTCATCGTATATTGATACTGGTTTTATTTGTGTGTAATCAAAATCACCCCATTGTACTCCAATGTATTCCAATGTATTTAGAATCTCTTCTACGTCCATCACCGTTACTAGTTTAAGTCTTGTCTGCTTGAAGTCTGGAAGTCCTTTGAAATATGTAGATAGATGTCTTCTCATCTCTAATATTCCAACTTTATCTCCTTTTACTTCAACGGATTTAAGTAGGTGCTCTTTTGCGATTGCAACTCGTTCTGCAACAGATGGTTGCAGTAGTATCTCTCCAGTGTTTAAATAGTGTTTGATCTCTTTGAATATCCAGGGGCGACCATATGTTGCACGTCCAATCATAATTCCATCAACTCCGTATTCGTCAAATGCTCGTTTTGCACCCTCCGCCGAGTTAATGTCACCGTTTCCTATTATTGGGATATTTATTAAAGGATTATTTTTAACTTTACCTATAAGGGTCCAATCAGCCTCACCTTTATACATTTGGCTACGTGTACGACCATGTATAGTTAGTGCTTTTACACCTATATCTTGTAGTCTCAAGGCGATCTCTTCTATGTTTTTGCTATCTTCATCCCATCCGAGTCTTGTTTTGACAGTAACAGGTAACTTTACAGCCTCTACAATTTGTCGAGTCATCTCAACCATTAGTGGAACATCTTTCATCATACCACTTCCAGCTCCACGACCTGCGATTTTTTTTACAGGGCATCCGAAGTTAATATCTATTAGATTTGGATTTGCACGTTCTGCAAGGATTGCAGCCTCTACCATAGGCTCAATCGTGTTGCCATATATTTGTATTCCAACAGGTCTCTCTTGGTCTGAGATATTCAATTTAGCAATAGATTTTGCTGCATCACGAATCAAACCATCAGCTGAAATGAACTCTGTGTAGACCATATCAGCCCCAAATCCTTTACACATATAACGAAATGAAGGGTCTGTTACATCCTCCATTGGAGCCAAAAAAAGAGGTTTATCCCCTAATTCAATATTGTCAATTTTCACAGTTTACTATATTATTTCCTGCAAAAATAGTGATATTTGACCAATAAATCAGCATATAAGGCTCATTTTTATAATAAAAAAATATTTATTGTATTCTTAGATATAAAAGGGTATCTTTAGTATAGTTTGAAACTTTACTTTTCAGGTTGATTATCTCGAAAATTATGACTATTTTTACGAAATATTTTCTATTAAAACTAACTATTAAAAAATATTTTATGATTAAACGTTCTATTTTAGTCTCAGTATTGTCTATGTTTTTGGCTGGTGCCAGCTATGGACAAATACGTAAAATTGATGAGGCAAGCTTTGCTGATCTTGAAAAAATGGGTAAAGCATTAGTTATGCCTAAACAAGATGGTGCTGGTGCATTAGTCTCATTACCTACTGTTCCTAGAGGATATATCCTAGAGCTTAAAGGTAGTGATAAATTATCTGTTATTAGTGCAGAGGGAGAGATTGGTAATCCAATAACTAATCAAGATGTAAAGTTGTTTTTTGTTCTGCGTGATCTTAAAACGGGAAATCAAGTTGAAATCACTCATCTTGGAGTTACGATTCCGACTAAAGTGAGTATTGATGCGGGTAAAAATGTTAAGCCTGAAGTTGTGCCTGCTCTTCAAGAGTGGATTGGTTTGGATGGTACATTAGCTATCTCGCCAAAGGGTACTATAACATTAGCTTCTGATACTGAAAAGGAGTTTTTATCACGTGCAGAGATTTTTGCAGCAGACTTAAACGAGATGTTTGGCTTTAAGTATAAAGTAAAAGTTAGCGATAAAGCGGGTGATATTCACTTCTCTTGGAGTAAGGATGAGTCTCTTGAAAAAGAGGGTTATCGTATCGCAATAGAGGAGGGTATTAAGATTGAAGGTTTAACTCCTGAGGCTCTATTTTGGGGTACAAGATCAATCCTTCAAATGTTGGTACAAGATGAGACTAGTATATCGAAAGGTATAATTCGTGACTACCCTAAATATGCTAAGCGTGGATTTATGATTGATTGCGCTAGAAAATTCGTTGAATATGAGTTTTTGCAAGATTATGTAAAAATATGTGCTTTCTATAAGATGAATGATCTTCACGTGCATTTAAATGATAATGGGTTTAAGCAGTTTTTTGATAATGATTGGGATAAAACATACGCAGCTTTTAGACTTGAGAGTGAGTTCTTCCCTGGGTTAACATCTAAGGATGGTTTCTACACTAAAGACCAATTTCGTCAACTACAACTTGATGGTATGGAGTTAGGTGTAAATGTCATTCCTGAAATTGATGTTCCTGCGCACTCACTTGCTTTTAGTCATTATCGTAAATCTTTAGGTAGTGAGAAGTATGGTTTAGATCATTTAGATATTCAAAAAGAGGGTACATATCAGTTTTTAGACTCTCTTTTTTCTGAGTATTTAGGTGGTGAGAATCCTGTATTTGTAGGTCCAGATGTTCACATCGGTACTGACGAGTACTCTCAATCAGAAGCTGAGCAGTTTAGAGCTTTTATTGATCACTATTTACGTTATGTTAAGAGTTTTGGTAAGCGTCCACGTTTCTGGGGATCTCTTTCTCATGCAAAAGGTAAAACTCCAATTTTAGTTGAAGATGTATTGATGAGCGTATGGTATAACGGATACTCTGATCCTCGTGAAGCAATTGATATGGGTTACCAAGTTATGAGTATTCCTGATGGACTTACATATATTGTTCCTGCGGCTGGTTATTACTATGACTACTTAAATATTGGACACCTGTATAAGAACTGGGAGCCTAAGACCATCGGCAATAAAACTTTTGCTGAAGGACATTCAAGTGTTGAAGGTGGTGCTTTTGCTGTGTGGAATGACCACGTTGGAAATGGAATTTCAGAGCACGATATTCACAATAGAGTATTTCCTGGAATTCAAGTTATGGCTGAGAAGATGTGGCATGGAGCGAGCTCTACACCATTTGAGTCGTACTCTAAGCTTGCTAAGGTGATGCCAGAAGCGCCAGGTGTAAATATTGCTGGTCGTATCGAGAGTAAAGGTGCTATTGCTTTGCAATATGATTTCACAACTAAAAAAATGGTTGATATCTCTGGAAATGGTTACAATGTAGTCGCTAAAGATGGTGTTAAATGTGTTGGAGATAAAGGTCTTGCTTTTGTAAAAGGTAGTGTTGTTGAGACACCTATCGAAGAGGTTGGTTATGGCTATAATGTCAATTTTAATATCGTAAGAGATGGTATCGCTGCTGATTCGACTGTGTTGTTTGAATCAGATTTTGCTCAAGTGTTCTTGACAAAAGGTGAGGCATATAAATTAGGATTTAAAAGAGATGGATACCGCTTCACATTTAAGAATGAATTTAAGCGCGGAGAGTCTTATAATATATCTATTGAGGGTGATCACAAAGGAACTTCTCTTTATATTGATGGTAAATTGATCGAGCGTTTAGAGGGTAATAAATTAGAGTTTACAAATGCTGCTAGTGGTAAGGTTGAAAAGTTACATCTTCAACAAACATTACAATTCCCATTACGTTATATTGGTGGCGAGAATGGAACTTTTGTAGGGTCTATAAAGGATTTAAAAGTAACAAAGAAATAGAGGTTTAGGTAATCTCAGTTCATTAAAAAAGGTACGAATCATTACGATTCGTACCTTTTTATTATTAATATATATTGTTGACTAATAATATAGTTTATTTATAGTTATATTATTCTAAGTATATTAGGGATTTTACAATCTTGACTACAAGATAGAATCATTCATATCAGTTCTGCAATCAATATAGGTTTGATATATAAACGGTTGTAGATATAATAAATAGTAGATAAAAAAAAGTAGCTAGAATATATACATTCTAGCTACTACTTTTTATCTATTTTATAATCATCTTAAACTCATCATATGACTCTCGTCTCCAAGCTTTATTTGCAGTAGTTGGAGAGAATCCAAATAAAGGAGAGTAGGTCTTTACTAGTACTGTTTTCCCATCAGGAAGAAACTCTAATATTCTAAGCCATCCGTCACCGCCATTACCAAACCACTCTCTATCTGCAGTTTGTGCATTAAACATCATTTGGTGGATACTATTACCTGCCTTATTAATGTCCTCACGCATACTGACGTTATCATCATCATTACCAATAGTGCAGTAGTGACCACAAATAAGCAGACGAATATTTGCAACAGGCTCAATCAACTTATTCCATATCGCCACACCATAATTTGGCTCAGCAAGGTCATAATCCTCTTCAAGGATGAGCTCTCCATCACCATCTTGGTATGAGTGAGTTAGGAATATAACTTTATGATCTGAGAATCTAGTACTTTCAGATATTCTTTTTGCCCAAGAAAGTACTTCATCTCTAGGGGCAAATTCGGTATTAATTATAAGTAAGTCTCCCCAATACTCTGTTTTGATCTCAAATGCGGCATTCTCAAGTGTCTGCTCACCGTGTACATTAGTATAATAGCTTACCAGACTCTCTTTCCACTTACTGTTTCTCTCTACGGGAAAATACTCATTAAATTTTGTTTTCCTATTTTCTGCCCTCACGTAGCCATAGTCGTGGTTTCCCGCACTAATCATATAAGGCACTTTGTTATCCAACTTCTCAAACGCCTTTGATGAGGAGATCCACTGCTCTACTCCTGTTTGATCTCCACTAACTCCATCAGGCATCATGTGTTCATTCTGCTCAACCAAATCTCCCGTACAAAATACAGCCTTTATATTAAGGTTCGCAATTTGAGATGCTGTCCAAGCGGTCATTAGATCCATTACAGGTTGATTCCTCGCAAATTTAGCATAACTCTGAAGGTCGGGTAAAACAACGATTGAGAATGATTTTGGATCACTCAATGTGGGTTTTACAACAGCGTCTCCCTCTTTAGCTGACGAAAATAGAGTCGTAAATACCAATAAGATTATTAATGTATATTTCATACTGTTTTTTAATTTTACTGATTATGTATTTATAATAATTGGACAACAATATTATTTAGACTTGGTTAGTAGCCTAAGATTCTCATCATTGAGCGGTAGCTCTGTTCCTTTGCAAATAACCTTGTGTAGTACTCGTGGTCATTTTTATCTCTATCTATAATAATATGCTTTGGTGCAGGGGTAAGGCAGTGTTGTATGCCTCCAAATCCGCCTAGAGCCTCTTGGTATGCCCCAGTGTGAAAGAATCCAATGTATTGAGGGTCTTTAGATAGCTTTGGAAGGAATATCGCATTTGCATGCGACTCACCACTATAATAATCTTCACTATCACAAGTCAAACCACCTAAGAATACTCGTTGATACTCCTTGTCCCAGTTGTTTATCGCCAAAAGAATGTATCTTTGATTTATACCCCAAGTATCAGGAAGTGTTGTCATAAATGAGCTGTCGATCATATACCAACTCTCTTTGTCATTCTGTTGCTTCTGATTGATGATAGAGAATAGCGATGCTCCGCTCTCACCAACTGTAAAAGAGCCAAATTCAGTGAAGATATTGGGCTCATCAACCTCTGCTTGAGCACATACATTCTTAATCTGAGATACGATCTCTTCAGTCATGTATTCGTAATCATAGTCAAATGCTAGGCTACTTTTTATTGGAAATCCTCCTCCAATATTTAATGAGTCTAGGTGAGGACATATTTTCTTTAGTTCGCAATATACAGAAAGACACTTGTTAAGTTCATTCCAATAGTATGATGTATCTTTGATTCCTGTATTAATGAAAAAGTGCAACATTTTAAGTTGGAACTTTTTATTTTTCTTAATTTTTTGTTGGTAATACTCTACAATGTCATTATATCGTATGCCCAATCGAGAGGTGTAGAAGTCAAATTTAGGCTCTTCTTCAGATGCAATACGTATTCCGATTTTGCACGGATGATCTATTACAGAGTCAAACAACTCAAGTTCATCTTTATTATCTAATACTGGAATTGTGTTGCAGAATCCATTGTTTATTAATGATGCAATGTTTTGAACATATTGAGGGCGCTTAAATCCATTACAGATAATGTACCTATTCTTGTCTATTAATCCTCCATCATATAGAGCATTAACAATGTGAATATCATATGCTGAAGATGTCTCAATATGGATGTCATTTTTCAATGCCTCCTCAAGTATAAACGAAAAGTGAGAGCTTTTTGTACAGTAACAGTAGTTATAAGAGCCTTTGTAGTCCACTTTAGCCATCGCTACATTGAACATTCTTTTGGTTCTATTGATCTGAGCTGATATTTTTGGTAGGTACGTGATCTTTAATGGTGTGCCATATTGCTTGATAATATCCATCAATGGCACGTCATTGAAATTTAATTCATTGTCCGTTACTGAAAATTCATCCTGAGGAAACTCAAAAGTTTGCTCAATAAGATCCATGTATTTATTCTTCATTTTATCTCTGTGTCGATTAGACTATTAATCTAAGTTAGTTACATGACAATAAATAGTCTGATTTGACTCAGCTACATACGTCATTATTATTATAATGCAAAGTAGCTAATTATTTTTTGAATTATCAATACTTTAGCTCTCTTTTATGCGTAATTTAGTAGGTAATACAACTAAAAATTATTACTTTTGGAGAAAATTAGCCTTTCAAAACATTTTCAATGATGATTAATGAAATTATTGTAACCCATTTATCAAGTAACAAAAGATTAGTTATTCCTAGTTTTGGTGCATTTTTGAAAAAGGAAAATAACACTATAACTTTTGTTGAGTTACTAAAAAAAGATGATGAAGTTTTAACATCTCTTATATCTAAGGGTATGGGGGTGAGCCATGAGTCTGCACTCTCGATTGTTGATGATTACATCAAATCAATAAAAGAGCAGGTAAGAACTAATGGAACTTATGTTGTTGGAACAATTGGTTCATTTGTAATCGGTGCGAATGGGGTATATAACCTTGTTTCTAATGACTCGAAAAAAGTTGAGCCTCCAAAGATAGTTAAACCTACTGTAGTGGCTCCAGTTTCAGTCTCATCGACAGCGCAAGCAAAGAGCGTAGTGCCAGAGGTTAAACCAAAGATGGTAAGCCCTGTTCAACAGAGTGCCCCATCTGCACAACCATCACAATATCAGGTTAAATCACCTGTTGTAAAGGGTGCTTATAGTCAAAGTAAATCATCTGAATCAACAGGGTCTTCTGATCGATATAAACTCCAAAAAAGAGGAAATAAAAAGCAGATGGATCTTGTAATGATTATTGCAATAATTGCAGCTATATTGGCGTTGGCAATTTTGGTGTATGGTGCTATGGTTAGCAATCAAATGCCTGAATTTAATCTGTAACCTTTAGTGGTAAAATAGGTGTGTTGTATCTAAGTGTTTTTAGCTTTAAAATAGATAAATTAAATATATTTAACGATATTCATGGATTTACTTTCGGTCAAACAACGGTTTGGTATTATTGGGAATAGTCCTGTGCTGAACAGAGCATTGGAAATTGCTGTTAGAGTAGCTAGTACCGATCTTTCTGTATTGGTAACAGGAGAGAGTGGAGTGGGGAAGGAGTTCTTTCCTCAGGTTATTCATGCTTATAGCCCAAGGAAACACAATAAATATATTGTGGTTAATTGTGGCGCAATTCCTGAGGGAACAATCGACTCTGAGCTATTTGGGCATGAGAAAAATTCATTTACTGGAGCTGCTGAAGCACGTAAAGGGTATTTTGAAGAGGCTGATGGCGGGACAATATTTTTGGACGAAGTAGGAGAGTTGCCTCAGTCAACCCAGGTGCGATTGCTTAGAGTGTTACAAACTGGAGAGTTTCTAAGAGTTGGATCTTCAATAACCAAAAAAGTAAATGTTAGAGTTGTAGCTGCAACAAATGCAAATATGCAGAACTCTATAGATTCAGGTCGATTTAGAGAAGATTTGTTCTATAGACTAAATACTGTTCCGATAAGTGTGCCATCTCTGAGGGAGCGAAAAGAGGATATACACCTCATTTTTAGAAAATTTGCGACAGATATAGCAACTCAATATCGTATGCCTGCAATATCTCTTGAGGATGATGCTAGGGTGATGTTGGAGAGCTATCAATGGGCTGGAAATATTCGACAACTAAAGAGTGTTGTAGGGCAGATATCCGCAATTGAAGAGAACCGTGTGATAGATTCTCGTATTATGAGTAAATACTTGCCTAATACTCATTCAAGAGTTCCAATGGTTGTGAGTGGTGAGGGGTTGAAAGATTTGAGTGATGAGAGAGATCTTCTATATAAGGTGTTATTTGACATAAAGAGTGATATTAATAAGCTCAAAGCAATGGTTACTGAATTGATGCCTGATTCTAAATTTGAATCTAAGTTTGACTCTAAATTCGATTCATATAAAAGCGAAGTTAAGGCTCTGTTACCTAGCTCTTTTCACCCAACACATGAAGGGGAGAGTGCTATAAATAACGACTTGATGTTTGTTGATAGTGAAGAGGTGATTTATGATAATCTTCCATCGGTGGAGATGACTAAAGAGCAGGCTCAGCGAGAGAGTATAATAAAGGCTTTGAAAAAAAATAATGGAAAACGTAAAGAGGCAGCAAAAGAGTTGTTTATATCTGAACGTACACTATATCGAAAAATTAAAGATTTAAATATAAATGAATTTTAAGAGATTAATAAAGGCTGTTGCCTTAGTTGTGGTATTCACAACTGTACATACTGCTTGTACTGTAAAGTACTCCCTATCGGGAGCGTCTATACCTCTTGCGGCAAAAACTGTTAGTATAGCCTATTTTCCAAATAATGCTTTGATGGTTGCTCCTATACTTAGTCCAACGCTAACGGATGAGTTGCAGTCAAGATTCCAGCGTCAAACAAGATTAACTCTTGTGCGTGAAGGGGGAGATTTAGATTTTGAGGGTGAAATTACAAATTACACCTCTACTCCAGCGGCAATATCTGGTGATGAAGAGGCGATTCTTAATAGATTAACGATTACCGTTAGGGTTCGATACACTAGTGTGCTTGAACCGCAATATAATTATGAAAAAACATTCTCTGCATTTGAAGACTATGATAGTAATAAGCTACTTCAGGAGGTTGAAGGGGCATTAATATCACAGATCGTTGAGATGCTTGTAGAGGATATATTTAATGCAGCTGTGTCTAATTGGTAGAAGTATGAATAGTCTTAGAGAGTACTTAATTTCAAGTGGGGAGAAGCCGATTCCTTCTGTAAACTACCTTGAGGGAGTTGTAAAAGATTACCCTTGGTTTTCTATGGGACATAAGCTACTTGCTAGGGTATCTGGTAGGATAACTCCGCAGGTGGCATTGATGCTTTATATGCATAAGAGTCCCGCATTTTTTTATAAAGATTACCCACGAAGTGAAGCTGTAAGCTGTGATGTTGAGGAGCAAGGTAATATTGATACTAATGCTTTAGATGTTGAGAGTTGTGTTGTAGCTGACGCTACTCTTGTAGAGAGCAGAGAGGAGGTAGAGTTAACTCCTGTTGAATCTATCGCTCCGCCATTATCGACGCCGCTACCACCTCCGCTACCACCTTTACCTCCACCTCCACCTCAGATGAAACCTGTATTATCTGAAACACCACCTCCAATGCCAAAGCGTGTTGAAGAGAAGGTAGAGATTGAGAGTATTCATGTGGTCGAAGATCGTTCTAAGAGTGAAATTATTGAGAAGTTTCTTACGGGTGGTGATCATAAAATAGTACCTAAAGATAATGTGCCAGAGTGTATCGTTGATGATGCTGTTTCTGTTGTCTCTAGTGGAAAAACGGACTACATAACACCAAAATTAATTAAGTCACAAAGTCGTATTGAGTTCACTCCAGAGGATGATGATGAGTTTTTAACAGAGGAATTAGCGGAGATTTACAAAAAACAGGAACTTTATGAGCAATCAATGAAAATTTATACCCGATTAAAGTTGATATATCCAGAAAAAAGTGTTTATTTTGCAGATATATTAAGTGGCCTTGAAAAACTAGTAGAAAAAAATAATTAATTAAAATAAAATAAGAATGTATATTTTTTGCATTGTACTAATCCTAATTGCAAGTGGTTTGTTAACTCTTGCTGTTCTTGCTCAGAGTCCTAAAAGCGGTATGGCTGCTAACTTTGGTGCATCAAATCAAGTTATGGGCGCTCGTCAAACATCTGATTTTTTAGAGAAGTTTACTTGGTCTATCTCTATCGCAATACTTGTATTGAGTCTTGCTGCAACTATGTTTATGCCATCTGATAAGATTGCATCTAGCAAAACGCAGTTAGAAGTTGAGATTGAGAACTCAATTGAGACTCCTGAGTCTTTATTGCCAAACCAAGTTACTACTCCAGCTCCAGAAGAAGTTGCTCCTGTGGCAACTGAGGTTGAAGAGGTAGAGGTGGTTAAGTAGTCAATACTTAGACATACAGAATAATAGCAAGACGGAGGTGTAGGATTATTACATCTCCGTCTTGTTTTATCGTTTAATAATTAATATAACTATGTTACGTCCTAACACAAAGTATAAATGGCTTATTGTATTAGCTCCTTGCGTCATTTTAATTATGATGCTTGCTCTGATGCAGTATTTATCATATCCTACTGTTGAATCTTTTGAACTTGAGTCAATAAATGTGTGGTCAATACTTCAAGGCTTGCATTTTGCACTAATGTTTGGTTTGGGTTTAAACTCTTTTAATAGTATAGTCACATTGATTACTATATTGATTGTTGTTTGGGTAACAATCTTCTACATAATCAGACGATTCGTGAAGTAATAAATAGATGTAGATACAATATAGATAATATAAAACAAATAAAACGAAGTTACCAAATCTGTTCGGTAACTTCGTTTTCTTTGTTTTATATTTTGTAAGCCAACTAGCTTAGTTGCGATATTCTCTCTTTGATTGCTTTGATTTTTGCTTCAGAATCATCTTTCTTTGCATTCTCAGTATCAAGAACTTTCGCTGGTGCATTTTGAACGAAACGTTCGTTGTTCAACTTACCCATAACTGAGCGTAAGAATCCCTCAAGATAAACTAGCTCTTCATTTAGCTTTTTAAGTTCAGACTCCACATCAATTTTATCTCCTAATGGGATAAAGTACTCTGTCGTCTTAACGATAAATGCCGCAGCTGTAATGTCCTTATCTGTTACACTCTCAATAGATGTAATGTTCGCCATCTTAGTAATAACAGCGTTGTAGGTGTCATTGTAGTTACTATCTGGAATAACTTTAAGCTCTAAAGTCTCTTTGTTTGGAAGATTCTTCTCTTTACGGATATTCCTTATTGAAGTAACGACATCTTTAACTATGTCAAACTCTTGTAGTAGCTCTTGATTGAACTCACTAGTTACAGGTTGTAGTGAAACCATGATACTCTCACCCTTCTCTCTTGGAGAGATATCTTGCCATAACTCCTCTGTAATGAATGGCATGAATGGATGAAGTAGACTCATTAGCTTTTCAAAGATCTCTTTTGTCTGAGCTAGTGTTTTGCTATCAATAGGAGCTTGGTAAGCAGGTTTGATCATCTCTAAGTACCATCCCGAAAACTCATCCCAGAATAGTTTGTAAAGAGTCATTAACGCTTCAGAGATGCGGTAATCTTTGAAGTTATCATCTACCTCTGCTATAGTTTTGTTTAATAGTGCATTGAACCACTCAATTGCGATTTTGCTACTTTCAGGCTGCTCAATTGTGGTGTCTACACTCCATCCGTTTACTAGACGATAAGCGTTCCAAACTTTATTGCTAAAGTTACGCCCTTGCTCACACAGTGAGTCCTCAAACATAAGGTCACTACCTGCTGAAGAGCATAGCATCATTGCAACACGAACACCATCAGCACCATACTCTGCAATAAGGTCTATTGGATCAGGTGAGTTTCCTAATTGTTTACTCATTTTACGGCGTTGTTTATCTCTAACAATACCTGTAAAGTATACGTTACTAAATGGCTTCTCTCCTCTATATTCATAACCAGCAACAATCATTCTTGCAACCCAGAAGAATAGAATATCTGGAGCTGTTACAAGGTCATTTGTTGGGTAATAGTATTGAATGTCACTATTCTCAGGCTCGTTGATACCGTTGAATACAGATATTGGCCATAACCATGAGCTGAACCATGTATCAAGAACATCTTCATCTCTGCGTAAATCAGAGATTGTTAAGTTGCTATCTCCACTTTTTTGTTTCGCTAATTCAAGAGCCTCTTCTTCTGTCTCGGCAACAACGTAACCACCTTTAGGGAGGTAGTATGCTGGGATCTGCTGTCCCCACCATAGTTGACGAGAGATACACCAATCTTTGACATTTTCCATCCAGTGCTTGTATGTATTCTTGAATTTTGCAGGTACAAGCTTAACTACGTCATCCATTACTGCTGTAAGTGCAGGTTTTGCTAATTCTTCCATCTGCAAGAACCACTGCATAGATAGTTTTGGTTCGATAGGAGCACCTGTACGCTCAGAGCATCCAACTTTATTTGTGTATGGCTCAACTTTTTCAAGTAGATTTGCTGTTGCCAGGTCTTTCTCTATTTGGTCTCTTAGTACAAAGCGATCAAGTCCCTCATACATTCCAACTTTATCGTTGATAGTACCATTATCGTTAAATATATCAATAACCTCTAGGTTGTATTTTTCTCCTAACATATAGTCATTGACATCATGTGCAGGAGTAACTTTCAATGCTCCAGTACCGAATTCAATGTCAACATAATCATCTTTAATGATAGGGATTGAGCGATTTATTAATGGAACGATAACTCTCTTTCCATCCATATCTGCATATCTCTCGTCATTAGGATTTACGCAAAGAGCTGTATCTCCAAGGATGGTTTCAGGACGTGTTGTAGCCACAACGATGTATTTGTCGCTACCCTCAATCATATATTTTAGGTAGTATAATTTACCTTGTGACTCTTTGTATATAACCTCTTCGTCCGATAGAGCTGTTTTTGCAGATGGATCCCAGTTTACCATCCTTACACCACGATAGATCTTACCTTTCTTGTGTAGATCAATAAAAACCTTTATTACACTACTACTAAGGTCATCATCCATTGTGAAAGCAGTACGCTCCCAGTCGCATGAAGCCCCAAGTTTTCTAAGTTGATTTAGGATTATGCCACCATGTTTATCTTTCCACTCCCAAGCGTGTTTAAGGAACTCCTCCCTTGTAAGTGTTGATTTATCGATGCCTTCAGCCTTCAATTTAGCAACTACTTTAGCCTCTGTTGCAATAGATGCGTGGTCTGTTCCTGGTACCCAACAAGCATTCTTACCCAGCATTCTAGCTCTTCTAACTAGAACATCTTGGATTGTGTTGTTAAGCATATGTCCCATATGGAGCATTCCTGTAACATTTGGTGGAGGTATTACTACTGTATATGCCTCTCTGTGGTCTGGAGTTGAGTGGAAGTAATCCTGCTCTATCCAATACTCATACCACTTACTTTCAATCTCTTGCGGTGAATATTTATCGTTAATCTGCATTGTTATATAGTTTAAAAATTTCTCGTAAATTCTTTATTAAAATAGAGATAGTTTTTATTCGCTATCTGCGTTGTATGTCTACCGCGTATAGCTAAATATCAATTACCCTTATATATAATCGTAATTTACAAAGATAGCACTTACAACCGAAATTTCATATATCTATTTGCAATTTTTAAGATTATTTAAACGTTATACCTACTCTACGTAAGATTTAAATGTTTATTTTGGTTGTATAATTGATATAATTAAGCTAAAAAAACTTATCTTTGTAGGTTCTGTTAGGGTTGGTATTCGCCCTTATGTGATTGAATAAAAATAAAATTTATAAAATAGATATGGCTAAGAAGAGTAAGATAAAAATAGAGGATTTTTCAGGCATTTCAGATATGCTTGATGGTCGAGGGAGTGTGATTCCTATTATTACGGGGGACGAAGACGATGTGATGCCAGAGGTGGTTATACCTGATATTTTACCTATATTAACTCTTAGAAGTTCTGTATTGTTTCCTGGATCTATTACACCAATTACAGTTGGTCGTGAAAAATCTATGAAATTGATTAAAGACGTGGAGGAGTCGAGTGGTTTAATCGGGGCATTTCTGCAGAAAGAATCAAGTATTGAAGATCCTGCTAGCGATGACATATACAAGATTGGTACGGTAGCTCGTATTCTAAAGGTTTTGGATATGCCAAACGGTAATTTAACTGTCATTTTACATGGGTTGGAAAAGGCAGAAATTAATGAGGTGGTTACAACGAATCCTTATTTTAAAGCTACAGTAACGGGTCTGCAAGATACTGCACCAGATAAAAGTAACCTTGAATTTATAGCGCTTGTTGAGTCGGTAAAAGATATTGCGTTAAGCATTATCAATATCTCACCGTCAATGCCTAAAGAGGCATCTTTTGCGATAAAAAATATTGATAGTAGTAGAGGTATTGTTAATTTTATATGTTCAAATCTCGATCTTGCGGATTCTGATAGACAAAATCTTTTGGAAGCTCCAGGGTTGATGGCTAGAACCAAAATACTTCTTGAAATACTTATTCGTCAGTTGCAGCTTGTGGAGCTAAAGAGTGAGATACAAAATAAAGTTAAGTCTGATTTAGATACGCAACAGAGAGAGTATTTTTTACAACAACAAATTCGTACTATCCAGGAGGAGTTAGGTGGTGATCCTGCTGACAACGAAATTGAAGATATGATGAGAAAGGCTCTGAAAAAGAAGTGGAATGATGATATCGCACTACTATTTCAAAAGGAGTTAAATAAACTTGAGAGATTAAATCCTGCTGTTGCAGAGTACTCTGTTCAGGTTTCATATTTGCAATTAATGTTAGAGTTGCCTTGGAATGAGTATACAAAAAGTAATATTGATCTTAATAAAGCTAGAAAAAGATTAGATGCAGACCATTTTGGTTTAGAGGAGGTTAAGGAGCGAATACTTGAGCACTTGGCGATAATCAAACTTAAAAAGGATCTCAAATCTCCAATCATATGTTTATATGGACCTCCGGGAGTTGGTAAAACATCTCTTGGTAAATCAGTTGCTGAGGCTTTGAAACGTAAGTTTGGTCGTATTGCACTTGGTGGTCTGCACGATGAGTCTGAAATTAGAGGGCACAGAAAAACGTACATAGGGGCTATGCCTGGACGTATTATCCAAACTATTAAACGTTGTGGATCTTCAAATCCAGTGATTATACTTGATGAGATTGATAAGGTTACTACTAGTAATCATGGAGATCCATCGTCAGCACTACTTGAGGTGTTGGATCCAGAGCAAAATACAACGTTCCATGATAACTACCTTGATGCAGAGTTCGATTTAAGTCAGGTATTATTTATAGCTACGGCGAATAATATCGCAAATATTCCAGCAGCACTGAGAGATCGTATGGAGATGATTAACATTGCGGGATATACTGTCGAGGAGAAGTGTGAGATTGGAATGAAGCATCTATTGTCGAAACAGATTGAAGCGCATGGATTAAACTCTAAGCAGCTAAAAATATCTGACAAGGTTATGGTAAAAATAATTACTGAATACACTAGAGAGTCTGGAGTTAGAACACTCGACAAGAGAGTTGCTAAATTGGCACGTCATAGAGCTAAGAATGTTGGATTTGAAGAGGAGTACACTCCGAAGATCACTAATGAAGATGTGGAGCGAATCTTAGGGATGCCTAAATATCAGAGAGATATGTATGAGGTTTCCGATATGGTTGGTATAGTTACAGGGCTTGCTTGGACTGAAGTTGGTGGAGATATATTATATATTGAATCAATATTAAGCCCTGGTAAAGGTCGCCTAAACTTAACGGGTAATCTTGGTGATGTAATGAAGGAGTCCGCTGCGATTGCTTTTGAGTGGGTTAAATCCAAGCATAAAGAGTATGGAATTGATATTGAGAAGTTTGAAAAAATGGATCTTAATATTCATGTTCCTGAGGGTGCTATTCCAAAGGATGGTCCTAGTGCTGGTATCACGATGGTTACATCTATCGTTTCAACATTTACTGGACGCAAGATTAAAAATCGTCTAGCAATGACAGGTGAAACAACTCTAAGGGGTAGGGTGATGCCTGTTGGTGGAATTAAGGAGAAGATTTTAGCTGCAAAACGCGCTGGAATTACTGATCTTATTTTGTGTAAAGATAATGAAAAAGATATTATGGAGATTCAAGCTAAGTACCTTACAGGATTGACTTTCCATTATGTCAAAACTAACGATGATGTACTTAAAATAGCGCTTGAATAGAATTAAATTGTTTCCTGCGATCACGTTTTGCATAATGATTGCAGGAAACTATTAATAAATTAAAATCTAAATACAATGAATAAAGAGATTTCGCAAAATATACACTATATAGGTGTCAACGATAGAACGACTCATAGGTTTGAACAGCTATGGCCATTGCCACACGGAGTATCGTACAACTCATACCTTATAGTTGATGAAAAAACAGTATTAATTGATACACTTGATACCAAGTATATAGATGTTTTTATCGATAAAATTAAGCAGACTATTGGTGATAGAGATCTAGACTATATTGTTGTAAACCATATGGAGCCAGATCATTCATCATCAATATCTATTCTAAAGGAGATATATCCAAAGGTACAGATTGTTGGTAATGCAAAGACAATATCAATGATTGAGGGGTATCATGCAAGTTTCGAAGACTCGATCATTGTTAAAGATGGAGAGTCTTTATCTATTGGTGAGCGTGAATTATTCTTTTACTTGACACCAATGCTACATTGGCCTGAAACGATGGTCACATATGATGCTAAATCATCAACACTATTTACTGGAGATGCTTTTGGTTGCTATGGTGCGTTGAATGGAGGGGTTGTTGATTCAAGTATGAATACCGATATATATAGAGAAGAGATGATTCGATACTACTCTAATATTGTTGGAAAATATGGTGCTGCTGTTCAAAAGGCATTAACAAAATTAAGTGCTCTAAAAATAGAGACAGTTTGTTCTACGCATGGACCTATTTGGAGAGAGCAGAAAGATGATGTTATTGCTCTTTACGATAAGTTGAGCAGATATGATACAGACAAAGGTCTTGTGATTGCTTATGGTAGTATGTATGGAAATACAGCTCAAATGGCGGAGTCAATTGCGGCTGGAGCGTCAGATGCTGGGGTGAAAGATATTGTGATTCATAATGTGACAACATCACATGCTTCATACATATTAAAAGATATATTTAAGTATAATGGAGTTGTTATTGGCAGTCCAACTTATTCAAATGACTTATTTCCTGACGTTGCTAGTCTGTTGAAAAAAATAGAGACTAGATCTATTAAGAATAGGGTATTTGGATGTTTCGGCTCTTACTCATGGGCTAGTAATGCCAAGAGTATACTGGCTCAATTTCCAGAGAAAATGAAATGGACTATGCCAGTTGAACCTATTGAAATGAAGCAGGGATTTTCTAATGAGTGGGATAGTGTTGGCTACGATATGGGACAAAAATTAGCTCACTATATCAAAGAGTAGTACTTTGTTTTGAGGTGTATATTATAAAAATAGCGATACTAAACTTAAATGGTTTAGTATCGCTATTTTTTATGTAATTAACTGATCTTAACACAATAACCACTTCTGGTCTGCACTGTCTTATTTCAGATAATAAATCTATTTTAGACTAATTAATTTTGTTAGTTTTTCTGTAAGCTCATCAGTTGCGCTAACTAATGGCAAGCGCAGTGTGTTAGACATCATTCCCCCGATAGCTAGTGCTGCCTTTATGCCAGTAGGGTTACCTTCGGCAAAAAGAGCTTCAATAATCTCGGTCAGACTATTGTTAATAGACTCTTGTTCAGAACTAGATTCCGAAGTGAATATTTTAGAAAATTTATCTGGATATAGATTTCCCACAACAGATATAACTCCATCACCACCTATTTTTTTAAGTTCTAGCGCAAGGCTATCATCTCCAGAGATCACTTTAAAGTCACTATTTGGACGCCATTTCAAAAGGTTTGCCATATTAACAATAGTGCCAGAAGCCTCTTTAACTCCTATAATGTTATCAAAGTCGGTAGCTAACTTCAATGTTGTATCTACACTCATTGAAACCCCTGTACGAGATGGAACATTATATAGTATTATAGGCACAGGAGATGCATTTGCAATAGCCTTATAGTGCTCATAGATACCTATTTGTGATGGCTTATTGTAGTATGGAACAACACTTAGAATTGCATCTATACCAGTAAAATCAGTTTTCTGAATCTCGTCTACAATATTTCTTGTACAGTTTCCACCAATACCAATAACTATAGGTAAAGATCTGTTTTTACTATTTACATCAATTATAAATGTTATAATCTCCTTCTTCTCTTCGTATGTAAGTGTTGGAGTCTCAGCTGTTGTGCCAAGAGCAACAAGATAGTCAACCCCTCCATCTGAAACGTGATTAATTAACTTTGCTAAGGCATCATAGTCAACCTCTCCAGATATTGTAAAAGGTGTCACTAAAGCAATACCTACACCACTAATGTTATTTTTCATACAATTTGTTTATTTTAGTGTAAAGATAATATTTTTTCTAAAATAAACTACCTTGTGTTATATTATTTACATTTTCGATCTCTATCGTATTAACTTTAACATCAACTGAGGGTGAAACCATATTAATAAACTCATTTTCAGAGATAATTTTAATATTTAGTTTAGTCGCCTTTGTTAACTTTGCAGGACCAATTTTTGTTCCTGCAATGAGATAGTTTGTATTTGATGAGACTGAAGATAGAATTTTACCACCGTGTTGCTCTATTATGGCTTTGAGTTCATCTCTACTGTGTAGGATAAATGATCCTGAAATAACGAAACTTTTGCCAGATAGATTGTCTGAAACTAACTCTACACTCTCTGCGCTCATTTGCAAATTTGCAGCACTTAGACGTCTAATTATATCCAAATTATTTTCATCTTTGAAGTAATCTTGAATACTCTCTGCTATTTTACTCCCTACTTCGTCAGCCTCTATAAGTTGCTCTACGCTTGCAGACATTATTGCATCTAATGTTTTAAAGTGTGATGCAATATACTTTGCAGTTGTCTCGCCAACAAATCTTATTCCAAGTGCAAAAAGTACTCTTGAAAATGGAATATTACGAGAATTAGCTACCCCTTTTACTATATTATCAGCAGATTTTGTGCCTAATCTTGGTAGTGACTCTAGTTGGTCATGGCGTAAACTGTATAGGTCTGCAATATTATTAACCAGACCATTGTTATGAAGTAGTACGATAGTTTCTCCGCCTAAACCATCTATATTCATCCCTTTACGAGCGACAAAATGTTCAATGCGTCCTAAAATTTGAGGAGCACAACCTCCTTGATTGGGACAGTATGATTTAGCTTCGCCTTCAAATCTTACTAATGGTGTTCCGCACTCTGGGCAGCTAAATATATACTCAAAGACTTCACTCTCAGAACTTCGCATTGATAGCTCAACCTCTGTTATTTTGGGTATTATCTCTCCGCCTTTCTCAACGTAGACCATGTCTCCAACTCGAATATCAAGAAGAGTTATCTGGTCTGAGTTATGAAGAGAGGCTCTTTTTACAGTAGTTCCTGCTAATTGTACTGGTTCTAGATTTGCAACTGGAGTTATAGCTCCTGTTCTACCTACCTGGAAATCAACTGAGATTAATTTAGTTAGTGCTTGTTCAGCTTTGAATTTATATGCAACAGACCATTTAGGTGCTTTTGCTGTCGTTCCTAACTGCTTTTGAATGTCGTATCTATTTACCTTTACAACAACACCATCTGTTGCATACGGTAACTCTACACGCAGTTTGTCAATTGACTCAACATAACTCCAAATGTCATTAATATTTGAACAACGTTTAACGTGTTCAGAGACTTTGAACCCCCACTTCTTCAGTTGTTGGATATTGTCGTAGTGGTTTTTATATGGTAGATTTTCGCCGAGTAGATTGTATATATAACAATCCAAATTACGCTTAGCTACAACAGATGAGTTTTGTAATTTAAGTGTTCCTGCCGCTGCATTTCGAGGATTTGCAAATGGTTG
The DNA here is from genome assembly GCA_947038405.1 of uncultured Rikenellaceae bacterium. Lineage (GTDB taxonomy): Bacteria > Bacteroidota > Bacteroidia > Bacteroidales > Rikenellaceae > CAMQVY01. Next base: position 38,249 of record CAMQVY010000005.1, read on the forward strand.
TTCGTCATTTAATTCACGATCAGCATTGAGTCTGTCAAATGAACTGTAAGGTAGTAGGATTTCTCCTCTCACCTCAAAATAATCGGGATACCCACTTCCATGTAGCTCTAGTGGTACACTATTTATTGTCCGCACATTTTCAGTAACGTCATCTCCTGAAGTACCATCTCCTCGAGTAACAGCCTTTAGTAACTTCCCGTCTTCATATATGATACAGATTGCTGTTCCATCGAATTTAAGTTCACACACATATTCTACTGAACTCTCTAGCTCCTCCTCGACTTTACGACAAAAATCACTTAGTTCATCTTGAGAGTATGTGTTTGATAATGATAACATTGGATAGCGATGTTTCACACTCTCAAATCCATTTGATTGATCACTACCAACTCTTTTTGTTGGAGAGTTTATATCATCAAATTGAGGGTAACTACTCTCCATATCCTGAAGCTCTCTCAACAGTACATCAAAATCAAAATCACTTATGACGGGATAATTTTCAACATAATACCTGTAATTATGACTATTAATCTCTTTTCGTAACGCTTCAATCTTACTCTTTATATCCATAATTTATTTATTTTGATAGAAATATAATAGAAAACGAAGTTTTCAGAAAAGTTTTATCAAATTTTCCTGAAAACTTCGTTTTCTGCCATGAGTCTATAACGAAAATATTTTCTCCTTATTTTGCAGATTGAGCTAACTTAGCTTTGTCAATCTTCTCTTTAGCGTATTCAATTGTAACCTCAAAGTCTCCAACACTATCTTTTGATGGTAACTCAAACATTATATCAATCATAATTGACTCACAAATAGAGCGTAAACCCCTAGCGCCTAGCTTATACTCCATAGCCTTATCAACAATATAATCTAAAACCTCATCATTGAATTTAAGTTCGATACCATCAAATTCAAATAGTTTATGATATTGCTTTATAATTGCATTCTTTGGCTCAGTAAGAATCGAACGTAAAGCATCTCTATTCAGTGGCTCAAGGTATGTTAAAACTGGCAGTCGACCAATTAACTCTGGAATTAAACCAAAAGATTTTAAATCTTGAGGTAAAATATACTGCATAATATTATCAGTATCAATACGATGCTTATTAAGTTGACCATAACCTACAGCATGTGTATTCATCCTTTGTGTAATCTTCTTCTGAACTCCATCAAATGCACCTCCGCATATAAATAGTATATTCGCAGTATTCACTTGAACAAATTTTTGATCTGGATGTTTACGACCACCTTCGGGAGCAACATTTACAACAGTTCCCTCTAAGATTTTCAAAAGAGCTTGTTGAACTCCCTCTCCTGAAACATCTTTAGTAATTGATGGATTATCTCCTTTTCTAGCTATTTTGTCAATTTCGTCGATGAAGATAATTCCTCGCTCTGCTAATGCAACATCATAGTTTGCTACCTGAAGTAGTCTCGATAAGATACCTTCAACATCCTCTCCAACATAACCAGCTTGAGTTAAAACTGTTGCATCTACAATCGTAAATGGAACGTGTAGTAACTTAGCGATAGTACGAGCAAGAAGAGTTTTACCTGTTCCAGTCTCGCCAACCATTATGATATTAGACTTGTCAATCTCAATTTTGTTATTATCCTCTTCGCTGTGCATCAAACGTTTGTAGTGATTGTATACAGCTACAGACATATATTTCTTCGCAGAGTCTTGACCGATAACATATTGATCTAAGAAGTCTTTAATCTCTTTGGGTTTTAATAACTCTCCAATTTTAATCTTCTTAGGTCTATTGCTCTTCTTCTTAATAATTTCAGACTCTAGTAATACATGATATCCTCTATCAATACATTTATCACATATACATATTTCAGGTGAAAGACCTGAAAATGTCATTTTAGCGTCATAGCGAGGTGATCCGCAAAATGAACAGTTATCACCATCAACATTGTTACTCCTCTTCTTAGCCATTATTTATCTCTTTTTTTCAATACATCGTCAATTAACCCATATTCAACAGCCTCTTGTGCCTTCATCCAGTAATCTCTATCTGCATCTTTTTCGATTTTCTTATAAGATGCTCCACTATGAAGAGATATAATATCATAAAGTTCCTTTTTCAACTGCATGATCTGCTTTGCAGTGATCTCAATGTCAGATGCTTGACCTTGAGCTCCACCCAATGGTTGGTGAATCATAACACGAGAGTGGGGTAGTGCTAAACGTTTTCCCTTCTCTCCTGCTGTCAGTAATACTGCTGCCATGCTTGCTGCCATTCCTGTACAAATAGTTGAAACATCAGAGTCAATTAGTTGCATAGTATCATATATTCCTAAGCCAGCACTTACAGAACCACCTCCAGAATTAATATAGATTTGAATATCTTTTTTAGGATCTACGGATTCAAGAAATAATAGTTGTGCTTGAATTATATTCGCAGCATCGTCGTATATAGGTACGCCTAAGAATATAATTCTGTCCATCATCAATCTCGAAAATACATCCATTGTCGCAACATTTAGTTGACGCTCTTCGATGATTGTTGGAGATATATATGATGTGCTAATAGATTGGAAATCATGTAGTTTAAGGCTACTAATACCTAGATGTCCTTTTGCATATTTTTCAAATTCGCTCATTTTCATATCAAATGTTTATCCTAAAACTCCACGATAGGAGCTATGTCTAAATATAGTTCTATCGTGGAGTTTAAAGAGTCTAAAACTATTTAAATTATTTATATGTCTCCTCTACTATTGTAGTTTGCTATGCGCAGATAACAACCTTTTTGAGGTGGTGCTGTGAGCTTGCATGGAGACACAAAATTATTAAAACAGTTTTTGAGATTTATATTTACTGTTTATTTAACTCGTCAACTATTTTTCCGAAATCTTCAACAGAAACAGTTTTATCTTCAGTTGTAAACATTGGAATCACTGCGTCAATTACTTTACGCTCATATAGTTTCTCATAAATTTTGTTAGCCTCTTCTTTGTTAGAAAGAACCTGCTCTGCATATTGAGTTAACATTGCGTCCTCAAGAGAAGCCATTCCGTATTGAGCAAATTGCATTAGTGTTAATGCTTTAGCCTCCTCAAGAACGTCATCTTTAGTAACCTCAATATTTAACTCTTTAACATAGTGCTTTTGGATAAGATTCCAACGCATCATATTAAGGAATGGAGTGAAATCTTTTTCAATCTCTTCCATTGTGAATTTACCTTCGTTGATTGTGAACAACCACTTCTTCAAAAATGCCTCTGGCATAACCAATGCAGCTTTGTCAAGAATCATCTTCTTAACATCAATTGAAAATAGTTGATTTGTTTCACGACCTAGTTCAGCTCCGATTTGTCCCTTAATGTACTCCTCAAGACCCTTCTCATCTGTAATATTTCCCTCTGGGAAAGCCATTTTGAAGAACTCCTCGTTTAATTCAGGGTTAGCAAATTTACGAATATTAGTAATTGTAAGTTTGAAATTAGGGTTAATTCCCTCTAACTCTTCTGCTTTAACTTGAAGAATAGATGCACGCTGCTCAGTTGTTTTGTAAAGCTCCTCGATGTTAACTTCCATCTCATCACCAATTTTCTTGCCAATGAATGGTTTTCTATCCTCTTCGCTCATTGAGATTAGACCAACATATGCGTCAGTAACATTAATCTCTGTATTGTCTAAAGTAACAGTTAATGCTTCGTCTAACTCAACAACAGGAACATCTACCAATTTACCAAATTTACGTAGGTAGTTCTCGCGGTAGCTAGAAGACATCTCTTCGTTTATCTCAATATTATTTTTTACAACAACATCTTTGTCTGTAAAATCGATTTTAACCTCAGGTGATGCTGCAAATTCAAATATGAATTCGTGCTCTGTATTGTTATCAAAATCAAGAGCTACTTGATCTGTGCTAGGGATAACATCTCCAATAAAGTTGATTCCTTCGCTTTCGATATACTCAAAACATGCTTTTGAAGCTGCTCTGTAAGCCTCTTCTGCAACTGCTCCTTTTTTGTACATCTTGCTAACAACACCCATTGGAACCATACCTGGACGGAATCCTGGTACGTTTGCTTTGCGCTTGTACTCACGAAGAGCTTTTTCTACTGCTTCGTTATAATCAACTTCACTAATTGTGACTTTCAATAAAGATGTTAAATCTTCACGATTTTCTCTTACAATATTCATATTATTTTGCTTAATAAATTTTAATCTTTTAAATCTAAAATAGATACTACAAATGTAGTTATTTTATATGAGACCTCAAAATAAATTTTGGTAATTGAGGCTCTAGCAAAATAAGTGAAAAAAACGTAAGTTTTCTTCACTTATTTTATTGATTTGCCCTCCCACTATACACGAGCTATGCTGTGTGGTTGCAGGGAACATATAGTTATTTAGAATATAAATCTAGAACTAATCTCTTTGTAATTGTGAACTCTCTCGATAACGTCTGAGAATAGATCCGCAACACCTAATACTGTAAATTTAGATAGGTCTTGTGTTTGATCTAAAGCGATTGTATCAGTAACAATAATCTCTGATAATTGACTCGCATTGATTCTATCGTATGCTGGACCTGACAATACAGGGTGAGTGATAGCTGCTCTAACACTCTTTGCACCTCTACTCATAAGCATATCTGCCGCTTTCGTAATTGTACCTGCTGTGTCAATCATATCATCTAAGATGATAATATTTCTATCTTCAACATCTCCAATTGCAGTCATACTACCAACAACATTCGCTTTTTCGCGTTGCTTATGGCTAATAATCATAGGAGCATTTAAATATTGAGAGTATGCGTGAGCACGTTTTGCCCCTCCCATATCTGGAGCTGCAATCGAAAGATTCTCAATTTTCAAGCTATTTAGGTAAGGGATAAAAATACCACTAGCATATATATGATCAACTGGAATATCGAAGAATCCTTGAATTTGATCTGCATGAAGGTCCATTGTCATAATTCTATCAACACCTGCAGCAACAAGTAAATTTGCAACAAGTTTTGCTCCGATAGAAACTCTAGGACGATCTTTTCTGTCTTGTCGTGCCCATCCGAAATATGGCATAACTGCGATTACACGATGAGCTGAAGCTCTATGTGCAGCATCAATCATTAGAAGTAACTCCATTAGGTTGTCTGTTGGAGGAACTGTCGACTGTATGATAAATACAGTACAACCTCTAATACTTTCATTGAACGATGGTTGAAATTCACCATCACTGAATTCAAGTACTGAAGAGTCTCCAACTTCAGTACCATAACTTTTTGCTATTCGCTCTGCAAGATCACGTGACTCTCTACATGCGAAAAATTTTAGCTTATGTATCGCCATTATATTTATAGGTATAGGATTTGTTTATGGTACAAAAGTACGATATTATAAGATAATTATAAAATTTTATACAATCTTTTTTAATAATTTTTCAGACATGTATCAATAAAAGAGAGAATTTCTTCTTTTCCTGTTTTTTTCTCTGCTGAAGTAACGAACATTGTTGGGAGTTCTTCCCATTGTTCTAATAATCTTTTTTTGAATGCAGCGATATTGGAGTGTGTCTGACTGGTAGATTGTTTGTCGCACTTAGTAAATACAATGCCAAAGGGGATACCCTGATTTCCCAACATTTCAATAAATTCAAGATCTATTTTTTGCGGCTCAAGTCTTGAGTCAATAAGTACAAACAGATAGTGCATCTTGTCACAGTTCTGTACGTAATTAAGGATTAATTTTGAAAACTCGCCTCTAGCTTGCTTTGAAACTCTCGCGTAGCCATATCCAGGTAAGTCGACGATATACCAACCATTATTGATTGTAAAGTGATTAATGAGTTTTGTTTTTCCTGGAGTTCCACTCACTTTTGCTAATCCATTTTTTGAAGTTAGCATATTGATTAACGATGATTTACCAACGTTACTTCGTCCGATAAATGCAAATTCCAAAAAATCATCATTAGGTATTTGTGAGAGCTTTTGGCTACTACACTTAAATTCCGCTGAAGTTATATTCATTCTATGTAATTAAAATATTTAATATCGGCAAAGGTAATAAAAACTAATAGTTTCCCAACTATATAAATACTATTTGTTGGTTGTGTGACCGCCATAGTACATAAAAAAAAGAGCAGAGTGTCAATGAAGACAATCTGCTCTTTATGTATGATACAATTAAAATTACTTAACTGTGTTCATGTATTGGATAAGCTCAACAACTTTGTTTGAGTAACCCCACTCATTGTCATACCAAGATACAAGTTTAACGAAGTTCTCGCTAAGAGCGATACCAGCTTTTGCATCAAAGATAGAAGTACGTGGATCACTTACGAAGTCAGTTGAAACAACCTCATCTTCTGTGTAACCAAGGATTCCTTTAAGTTCGTTCTCAGAAGCAGCTTTGATAGTTGCTTTGATAGTCTCATAAGAAGCAGGCTTCTCAAGACGACAAGTCAAGTCAACAACAGAAACGTTCAAAGTAGGAACACGGAAAGCCATACCAGTTAATTTACCGTTAAGCTCAGGAATAACAATACCTACAGCTTTAGCAGCACCAGTTGAAGATGGGATGATGTTACCAGCAGCAGCACGTCCACCTCTCCAGTCTTTAGCAGAAGGACCGTCAACAGTTTTTTGAGTTGCAGTAGTAGCGTGAACAGTTGTCATAAGACCTTCAACGATACCAAAGTTGTCATTGATTACTTTTGCAAGTGGAGCAAGACAGTTAGTAGTACAAGAAGCGTTAGAAACGATTGCTTGACCAGCATAAGTACTGTTGTTAACACCCATTACAAACATTGGAGTAGCATCCTTAGATGGAGCTGACATAACAACACGCTTAGCACCTGCAGTGATGTGAGCTTGAGCACTCTCTTCTGTTAGGAAAAGACCTGTTGACTCAACAACATACTCAGCAGCAACTTCATTCCACTTAAGATCAGCTGGATTTCTCTCTGCTGTTACGCGGATAGTGTTACCGTTTACAACTAAGTTACCATCTTTTACTTCGATAGTTCCTTGAAATTGTCCATGAACAGAGTCATAACGTAGCATGTAAGCCATGTAATCTACTGTAATAAGGTCATTAATACCTACTACTTCAATTTGATCCGCTTTTGCAACTGCAGCACGGAAAACTAAACGACCAATACGTCCGAAACCGTTGATACCAATTTTAATTTTTGACATAATCTTAAATTTATTATATAAAGTTTATTAAATTTTCGACACAAAAATAGATATTATTTACTTCGCAAACAAATATTGGCGAGATAACTTTACAATTATTTAACGTTGAAGTTCAAATGCTAGTTTTGTGTCCTATGTATTATTGTTTGATGCTTAGTAATGGGTAATGAATATTTATCGTTTATAATGTAGCTAACTTTGCTCGTTTTGCCATTGCTGAGGCAAAGACAAACTCATTTAACTCCTTATTATCGGATCTTAATATATCATCATTACTACCTTCCCACCACTTGTTACCTTTGTGTATGTAGACTATTTTATCGCCAATCTCCATAACAGAGTTCATGTCATGGGTATTTATAATTGTTGTTATCTGGTACTCTTGTGTAATCTCTTTGATTAGATTGTCGATAACGCATGATGTCACAGGATCTAGTCCTGAGTTAGGTTCGTCACAAAATAGGTACTTAGGGTTCAATACGATTGCGCGTGCAATAGCTACACGCTTGACCATACCTCCACTAATTTCGGCAGGGTAGCGTTGGTTAGCATTTAATAGTTCAACTCTATTTAGACAGAAATTAACTCTCTCTAACTTCTCCTCTTCGGTTTGGTTAGTGAAGAGATCTAGTGGCAGTTTTACATTATCCTCTACGGTTGATGAGTCTAGTAGTGCGCCACCTTGGAATATCATTCCAATATCTTTTCTTATTCTCTTTAGGTCCTTGAAGTTAAGGTCTGAGAAACATACATCATCATAGTAAATTGATCCACTGTCAATAGGGTGTAATCCAACTAGAGATTTCAGCAGCACAGTTTTCCCTGATCCACTTTGACCTATAATAAGGTTTGTTTTGCCCTGTTCAAAAACTGTAGTAATGTTATTGAGTACAATGCGATCATTGAATGATTTAACTAGGTTTTCGGTGCGGATCATCCTATTAAGATTAACTGAGTTATTATTAAATTGAAGATCAATATTGTTATTGAGCTAACTACAACAGCTTTAGTACTTGCTTTTCCCACTTCGAGTGAATTACCCTTAGCATAGTAGCCATAAAATCCAGATATAGATGTAATTATTGCGGCAAATACTGCTGTTTTAATAAGAGAGTATGTGATTGAAAATGGTTTGAAATCCATTTTTAATCCATCTATATATGTATCTGGGTTCATAATACCTGTAAACATTGCGACAAAATATCCTCCTGCGCATCCGATACCGATACTTAGTATTGTAAGGAATGGAAAAAAGAGTACTGTTGCTATGATTTTAGGTAGTATAAGGTATCCTGCTGAGTTTACTCCCATAATTTCTAGGGCATCAATCTGCTCTGTAATTCTCATTGTTCCAATTTCAGAGGCGATGTTACTTCCAACCTTACCTGCTAATATCAGTGCTACAACAGTGGAGCTAAACTCCATAATCATCACCTCTCTGGTTGCATATCCAATCAGAACTTGTGGTATAAATGGTGACTCTAAGTTGATTGACATCTGTAGTGTGACAACTGCTCCCATAAATATTGAGATAATAGCTGCTATGCCAATTGAATTGAAACCAAGAGCTTCGACTTCAAATAAAATTCGTTTTCTATATATTTTAATCTTTTCGGGCTTAGAAAAGACTTTTGTCATTAGTATATAGTACTTGCCCAGAAATTCAAAAAACCTCATAATTATTTAACCTCTTCAAAATCAACATACTCGCCTACGTTTTGGCTCACTTTTTTCTCTGTGCTTGTAGATTGTTGCACCTGTATTTTGCCCTCTTGTTTTTTTGCTTTCTCCTTAACTTCTTCTTTATCTGTCCCATTGTGTGGGCGATTCCAATTAGATTGATTTTGTCCAGTGTAGTTGCCTTTGGCTCCGAATTGCTGTTGAAATTCTCTCTGTTTTTTCTTTATAAAGTAACTTAGTGCAATACGACCAATAAATCCTAGTAGGTAAAAACCTAAAATGGTACATATTATAAATATCAAAAATCCCATGTTGTGAGTTTAAATTATTTTTGAATAATATTAATTATTATGCACAGAAAAAAAATGTGCATTAGTGAAGTGCAAATATAACGAGTTTTTTTTGAATTAAGTACACTATCTTGTCATTGCATTGAAATTTATCGTTTAATTAGTTGTGATTATATGTTTTATAGTAGTAAAAAACTTGTTATTAAGAGAGAATGATTCTTTATTTATTTACTGATTTACAGATGACTACTCCTTACAATTAGCAGATATTATGATAGTGAATCGGATCGTAGGGTTAAAATTTAGTTATTCTATTGTATAATTATTTTTTTTGTTTATCTTTGCACAGCTTTTAAGAGATTAAATGGCGGGATAGCTCAGCTGGTTAGAGCACATGATTCATAATCATGAGGTCCCGGGTTCAAGTCCCGGTCCCGCTACAAGTTAAAGACTAAGCAGTTACATGAATAATGTAGCTGCTTTTTTTGTACACTAAAATGTGGCGTTGCATGTGCCTAGCGGAGAAGTGTTCCTAAAAGGGTGTATTCTTCAAGCGTTCTATATCGACTACACTTATAATAATTTATAAAGAGGCTTAATATCCACGAATAGTTAAACATATTTTAAAGTTATGATAACTTTGTCACAATATTTGTAGTGAAATAGTTTAATGTTATAAATGCCTCTGAAAGTATGGGTCTACTAAAAGGAATATTTTATTTTTATGTCAACGGCTTTCGTGAGATGAAGGTCGGTAAGCAGTTATGGTTATTAATACTACTAAAACTGTTTATTATGTTTGTCATTATTAAACTGCTATTTTTTAGAAGTAAGACACCTAACTTTGATAATAAATCTGATAAGGCGATCTACTACAGAGAGCAACTTACAAATTAAATAATTTTATATTTATGTTTGAACTAATTGATTGGTCGAGGGCTCAATTTGCTCTTACTGCAATGTATCACTGGATCTTTGTCTCTTTGACGCTAGGTTTAGGATTTATATGTGCGATAATGGAGACTATATACCTTAGAAAAGGTAAAGATCCAAAATGGAAAAGTGCTACTAAATTTTGGATGAAACTTTTTGCAATTAACTTTGCCGTTGGAGTTGCTACTGGTATAATTTTGGAATTTCAGTTCGGTACTAATTGGTCTAATTACTCATATTTTGTAGGGGATATTTTCGGAGCACCATTAGCTATTGAGGGTATGTTTGCATTTTTTATGGAGTCTACATTTGTGGCGGTGATGTATTTCGGATGGGATAAGGTTTCTGATAGATTTCACCTGACAGCAACTTGGTTAACGGCCTTTGGTGTTGTTCTATCTGCAATATGGATTCTTATTGCGAATGCGTGGATGCAATACCCAGTTGGAATGGAATTCAATCTGCAAACGGCACGTAGTGAGATGGTTGATTTTTTCGCACTTGTTTTCTCCGAAGTTGCAATTGTTAAGTTTTGGCACTCTATTATGACTGGCTCTCTTACCGCTGCGGTGTTTGTTACGGGTATATCCGCATGGTTCTTGTTGAAGAGGAGAGATGTTGATTTTGCGAATAAAAGTATAAAAGTTGCATCGATTGTGGGTATCATTGCGAGTATTGCTGTTGCTTATACGGGAGATAAATCAGCAGTTCAAGTTGCGTCGCATCAACCTGTGAAATTTGCTGCATTTGAGGCTATATATGAGGGTGCGGAGAGTGCAGATTTAACACTATTCGGATTTTTGAACTCTGATAAAACTCTTCATAATGATGAAGAGGTATTTAATGGAGAGTGGAAGGTTGAATCATTACTCTCTTTTTTAGCATTCCATGATATGGGCTCTTTTGTTCCAGGGTTTGAGGATCTTGTATATGGAAATGAAGAGAGAGGGATTATGGGTGCTGATGAGAAAATGGAGAGGGGGCAATTTGCAATAGAGCAGGTGAGAAGATATAATCAAGCTGTAAAGAGTAATGATTTGGAGACTAAAAATGAGATAATCGGGCTTTTTGATCGCTCAACAGAGGAGGGTATGGCATTCCATGATGAGTACTTTAGTTATTTTGGATATGGGTATCTAACCTCTCCAGATGAGATCATTCCTCCTATTGGATTGGTATTTTATAGTTTTAGGGTAATGGTTGGTTTGGGATTGTACTTTATATTTATGTTTATTGCGGTGCTGTGGCTTCAGTATAAAAATATTCTCGGCAAATATAAAGTTGTGCATTATATATTAATAATCTCAATCCCTTTTGTATATATATCATCTCAAGCGGGTTGGATTGTCTCAGAGGTGGGGCGTCAACCATGGACAGTTCAAGATTTACTCCCTGTTTCTGCATCTTTGTCGAGTATAAACTCTGTTAATGTTATTACTACATTTTTCATATTTGCGACTTTGTTTACGATACTTCTTATTGCAGAGCTTAAAATTATGTTTAAACAGATTAAGATAGGTCCACAAGAGGATTAGTTTATATTTAAAAATTACAATTATGGAAATTTACTCACTTTTACAGCACTATTGGTGGTTTATAATATCTCTGCTTACAGGTATTTTAGTTTTTATGTTATTTGTGCAGGGCGGGCAGACTTTGATATATAGTATCGGGAAGGAGCAGCCCGAAAGAGATCGGATACTTGGGGCTTTAGGGCATAAGTGGGAGATTACATTTACAACTCTTGTAACTTTCGGCGGGGCATTTTTCGCATCATTTCCGCTCTTCTATTCGACTAGTTTTGGTGGGGCATTTTATGTATGGATGTTAATCCTCCTAGTATTTGTTATACAAGCTGTCGGATATGAGTTTCGTAAAAAGCCATCTAATTTATTAGGAGAGAGAACGTACGATTTTTTTCTGTTTTTAAATGGTTTTCTGGGGACACTCCTCTTAGGATGTGCTGTTGGTACTATGTTTACTGGTGGCGAGTTTGTTGTTAACCGCAATAATATTGTCAACACAGTGGGACAAAATGTGATTTCAGTGTGGCAAAATCCGCTACTGGGACTTGAGGCGCTATTTGATTATCGAAATGTCGCACTTGGGTTAGCTGTTTTTTTCTTGTCAAGAGTCCTTGCAATACACTACTTCTTCAACTCTGTAAGTACAAAAAAAATTAGGGCGAAAGCGAAGAGACCGCTATTGATCTCTTCAATTGGATTTGTTGTTAGTTTTTTAACATTTCTGATCTCTATACTATTCAGTAGTGGAGTAACCTATGATCCTCTTTTAGAGACCTTTTTACGGGAGGACTTTAAGTATTTTATTAATATGCTTGAACTACCCATTGTCTCATCTCTTCTTATTGTTGGAGTAGTTGCTGTTTTATATGCTATATTTATTGGATTGACAAAGCGGAGTGACAATGCTATATGGTTTAGTGGTGCAGGGACGATTGTTACGGTGACAATGTTACTCCTGTTGGCTGGATATAATAATACGGCATACTATCCGTCATTGTCCGATATAAATAGCTCTTTGACCATTTCAAATAGCTCTTCGAGTGAATTTACGCTCACTGTAATGAGTTGCGTATCACTTATTATTCCAGTTGTTATTTGGTATATTTGGTATGCTTGGAAGAAGATGGGGCGCTACAATAATAAGAGTAGTGACCAATCTAATTATAAAAAATAGGTTATATGTCTCCTCGCTCATGCACTACCAACTGTTTAGGGCAGTTCAGACAAACTAAATATCTTAGAATCGCTTAGGAAATAGAACGTATTTATAAAAATTATATTTATCTTTGTCCTAATTTAGTTTAGAATATTAGAAAATATAGTTTAACGATACTTTATGAATATAGAACAATTACTTCAGCAGAGAGCATTAGATGCAGTCTCAACACTTTATGCAATAGATCAGCAAGATTTAGTGCAGATACAGAAAACACGTAAAGAGTTTGTGGGAGATTTTACCCTTGTTGTGTTTCCTATTTTGAGACAAAGTAAGAAGTCTCCAGAAGCAACAGCAAATGAAATTGGTGAATTGATGGTTGCTAATAGCCCTGAAATTGACTCTTTTAATGTTGTTAAGGGTTTTCTAAACCTCTCGATGACTTCGTTATTCTGGACAGATGCACTAAATAGAGTCGTTGAGGATGCTAATTTTGGTGTTGCTGCGAGTACAAATAAGACTATAATGGTTGAGTACTCATCGCCTAATACAAATAAACCACTACATTTAGGTCATATTCGTAATAACCTTTTAGGATACTCTGTTTCTCAAATCTTGAAGGCTAATGGTCATAATGTTATCAAAGTAAATCTAGTTAACGATAGAGGTATTCATATCTGTAAGAGTATGCTTGCATGGCAGAAATTTGGTAATGGAGAGACACCACAATCAACTGGAATGAAGGGTGACCATCTTGTTGGTAAGTATTATGTTGAGTTTGATAAGCACTATAAAAGTGAGATCAAATTATTGATGGAGCAGGGTATGAGTGAGGATGATGCCAAGAAAAATGCGCCAATGATACTTGAAGCTCAAGACATGTTGCGTAAGTGGGAGGCAAAGGATAGTGAAGTATACTCTCTTTGGGAGACAATGAACGCATGGGTGTATGCTGGTTTTGATGTAACTTATAAAGCTTTAGGTGTTGATTTTGATAAAATATACTATGAGTCTCAAACATATCTTTTAGGTAAAAGTATTGTTGATGAGGGTTTAAATAGGGGTGTTTTCTTCCGCAAAGAGGATAATTCAATTTGGATAGACCTTGAGGCTGATGGTTTAGATCAGAAATTGCTTCTTAGAGCAGATGGAACGGCTGTTTATATGACTCAAGATTTAGGTACTGCTGTTACTCGTTTTGAAGAGAATAAGCTAGATGATTTGATATATGTAGTTGGTAATGAGCAAAATTATCACTTCCAAGTTCTAAAATTAATACTTAGTAAGTTAGGTCATAAGTGGTCAGATAATATTTCGCATCTTTCATATGGTATGGTCGAATTGCCAGAGGGTAAGATGAAATCTCGTGAGGGTACTGTTGTTGATGCAGATGAATTAGTTGCAGAGATGGTTGAGACTGCAAGAGATATGTCTAATGAACTTGGTAAGTTAGATAGCTGTACGGAAGATGAGGCTACAAAAATATGTAATATGGTTGGCTTAGGTGCGCTAAAATACTTTATTCTTAAAGTAGACCCTCGTAAGACAATGTTGTTTGATCCAAAGGAATCTATCGATTTTAATGGTAATACAGGACCATTTATACAGTATACTCATGCGCGTATATGTTCAATACTACGTAAGGCTGAGGAGGCTAAAATTAACTTTGAAGGTAGTGTTGATATGGGAGCATTATCACCAGTGGAGATTACTCTTGTTAAGATGATCGTTGATTATCCTGCGGCAGTTAAGCAGGCTGGAGAGACATTCTCACCAGCAATTGTAGGTAGTTATGTATATGACTTAGTTAAGTTATTCAATAGCTACTACCATGATAATCCTATTATAAAAGAGGAGAATGTTGAGGTTCGTAAAGCTAAGTTGATTTTATCTGCTCAAATTGCAAAAATTATCGCAAAAGGTATGAATCTAATGGGTATTGATGTCCCTGAAAGAATGTAATATTTACTCTATTTTATCTGCTTGCAACTATTTGGTGTTGTTTGCATGTTAGAGTTAAAGAAGTAAGAAGCTGTCTCAAAATTAGCATTTTGGGCAGCTTCTTTTATTAAATACATTTAAGCCATAACTTGTAATGATTTCGTATCTTTGTCTCTTGAAGCAATGCTGTTAATTAATTATACAATAATTATGAATTTTGAAACACTGGGACTAACCTCTAATTTAATTAGTCAACTCAATAAATATAATATATCAGAGCCTACAGAGATTCAGCATGTAGTTATTCCTAAAATACTATCTGGAGATAGTGTATTAGCGACATCTCAGACAGGAAGTGGTAAGACACTTGCCTATCTTCTGCCATTAGTGCAGTTAATAACGACACAAAAGGTAGATAATGAGATTCAAGCGGTGATTTTGGCTCCTACACGCGAACTTGCTCAGCAAATTGGAGAGGTTTGTGAGATGTTATGTGAGGTTACCGATTTACTACATACGGTTTTGTATGGTGGTGTTGAGTATGCACCACAGGTAGAGTCTTTAAGTCGCATACCTCATATTATTATTGCAACTCCCGGTAGAGTGATAGACCTACTGGAACAGAGTCTCTTTACTATGAGTGATCTGAAATATTTTGTGTTAGATGAAGTGGATCAAATGCTAGATTTAGGTTTTAGAGAGCCAATATTAAATCTTTCAAAGTTGAGGGCAAAGAGTGCAATGACGTTATGTTTCTCTGCAACAATACCAGAGAAAGTGAGCCAAATAGTTTTTGAGTTAGATGGTAATATTGAAAATATAAGTATAGATAATCAAAAATTAGCTGTTGAATTAATTGAGCAGTTTGGATATTTTGTGGAGCAGCGCATGATGGACCCACTACTACTTCATGTATTAAGGAGCGAGAAGCCGCAACATGTTATTCTATTTACTCGCTCACGCAAAATGGCAGATAGGCTTGCGAAGTTACTTGTAGAGAACAATATGAGTGCTGAGGCTATGCATAGCGACCGTTCGCAAACAGCTCGACAATATATCTTAGGACGATTTAAATCTGGAGAGACTCGGATTATTGTTGCGACAGACCTTATTGCACGAGGTATTGATGTTGAGAATGTGACTCATGTCATTAACTATGGATTACCCCAAGATCCTGAGCAATACATACATCGTATAGGTCGTACGGGGAGAGCTGGTCGCACTGGGAAGGCTATTTCGCTGTGTTGTCCTATTGAGAAAACTCTTCTTGGAGCTACATGTAAGCTAATGAAGCAACACATCACAATGAACACAAACCATCCTTATCAAACAGCGGAACTAACTAAATTGATGGCTCTAAATGATGCTCCAATAAAGTCAGATAAGTTGAAAAGGAGACGTAAGTAAATAGGTTTTAAATAGATATTTAACAGTAAAAAATGGGAATTAAATTAGTAATATTCGATCTTGACGGAACTCTTATTAACTCAATAGGAGGTTTGTCTGCGGCTTGTAATGCTGCGCTTGAGACAAATGGGTTTCCGACACATAGTGATGCTGATTACTGTCAAATGGTTGGGAATGGTATTGGTAAGCTAGTTGAGCGAGCTATGCCAGAACATATGCGTACAGAAGAAAATATTCACAATATTAAAAATGAGTTTCTACAATTCTATACAAATAATATATCATTGAATACTTCTCCATATAGTGGAGTTACACAGCTACTTTCTGATTTAGAGAGGCTGGGTGTTATACTTGCTGTTGCATCGAACAAATTTCATAGTGGTACAGTAGAATTGGTTAAAACCTTTTTTGGTGATAATCTCTTCATAGCTGTTTCGGGTAACATCGAGGGTACTCCTCTTAAACCACATCCCCAAATTGTGGAGGATATTATAACTAAATCGGGAGTGTTAAAGAGTGAGGTACTTTATGTTGGAGATTCTGACGTTGATATAGAGACGGCTCGTAATGCAGGTGTTACAAGTGTTGGTGTTAGTTGGGGTTTACGAGGTCGTGAGGAGCTAATTGCGGCAAAGGCTGATGTCATTATTGATTATGCACACCAACTACTGGATTATGTGAAAGAGTCGTAATAATTCGCTGCATTTATGTAGTGCCACTCGAATAGGGTAGTTATGTCAAATCATGCGATCTATAAAGTCTTATAATATACTTCTCTTTAAGCGACTCAGATGCACAGGTGTAATGTTCAGATAAGACGCAATGTAGTGTTGTGAAATGCGCTGAAGTATGTCGGGAAACTGACATTTCATATTATTATACCTTTCGAGTGGAGTTAGCATGTATATGTCCTGAATTACACCACTCCATAGAAAGAAGTATTTTTCAGCAATTATTCGTCCTAGTTTCTCTCCCTCACGTATGGATTTATATGTATCATTCAGCATATCGATAGATATTAACGCTAGATTAGTATCTTCTAGTGCTTGGATTGAGTATTTAGAGTGTGAGCCTTTTAGGAAACTTTCATAGTCTGTGGCGAAAGTATTCTCAAGAGAGAAGTGAAAAGTCTTCTCTTCTCCATTCTCATTTGTAAAATATGTTCTTAACACTCCATTAAGGACAAAATAGATATCGGAAGACAAAGAGCCTTCCGACAAAACTATTTCTCCCTTGCGAACTTTTCGGAATCGTAACATTGATGAGAAATAATCCCACTCATCATCATTAAGTTCCACATATTGAGATAATAACTCTCGAATACTTTCATTAGCAGAGTTCATAATTATAGAATACGTTTCATTAGCTTAAAATACTTGAATGGTGCATATTTGAATGGTAGGTCAATCCATTCTGGTGTATTCACAACTCCTCTTCTATTGCTAAATGTTAAAAAACTATCCTTACCATGATACTTGCCCATTCCGCTACTTCCAACTCCTCCAAAAGGTAGATTGTGATTCGCTATGTGCATTAAGGTATCATTTATGCACATACCACCAGAAGTTGTCCTATTCATAATTTTTTTACCTCCTTTGCCAAAATAGTATAGAGCTAAAGGCTTCTCTTTATTGTCAAGATAATCAAAGACTTCTGTTATGTTATCGAAGGTCATAACGGGTAAAATAGGACCAAATATCTCATCCTGCATAATCAATGAGTCCGAGTGAATATTATCTATGATTGTAGGTGCAATATATCTGTCATTCTCATTGATTTCTCCGCCACAATATATGTCACCCTCATTCATCAGCTCTTTGAGTCTGTCCATAGCACCTTTGTTTATGATGCGTGGATATACTCGACTTTCACTGACTTTTTCACCATACATTTCAGTTATTTTACTCTTTAGTTTGGTTAGTAGAGTATCTTTTATGCTTTTATGTACAAATAGATAATCGGGAGCAATACAAGTTTGTCCAGCATTGATAAATTTACCCCAAACTATTCGACTGGCAGTAATTTCTAAATCTGCATCACAATCAACTATACATGGACTCTTACCACCTAATTCCAAAATTAATGGAGTTAGATTATCAGCCGCCGCTCTGCTTACTATTTTACCTAAAGCTGTGCTTCCAGTGAAAAATATAATATCAAACTTCTGTTCAAGTAGTGCTCCATTAACCTCTCTTCCTCCTAATACGATGTCAATATAATTAGGGTCATACAACTCCTTAACCATCTTTTCGATTAGCGTTGCAGTTGCATCAGCATTAGGAGAGGGTTTCAACATGGCGCAGCATCCAGATGAAATAGCACCAATTAATGGATTGAAAACCAATTGAAAAGGGTAATTCCATGGTGCAATGATTAATGCAACTCCCAAAGGTTCGCAGACAATACTGCTAGTTGAGGGGAAAAGGTGCATCGGGTTTTTAACCTTTTGAGGCTTAGCCCACTTTTTTAGATGCTTAATATGATTGTCAAGCTCTTGAAGTACAACGCTAATCTCTGTTAAATAGACCTCTTCAGGGGATTTCCGTAAATCTTCCCATAGAGCCGCTTCGATATCACTCTGCTTCTCTTTAATCAGTTGCTTTAGTTTAGATAGTTGCTTTAGGCGAAACTTAACACTTTTTGTCTTTTGTGAGCGAAAGAACTCTCTCTGCCCATTTATACTTTTAATTATCCTCTCTTTCATAATTATTTTTTGCGTCCTACAAATTTATCCATTGTTTTATATATTCCCAGTATATTTCCAGCAATGTAGTCAAAAACTGAAACAGGCAGAAGTGCTTGACCCAATCTCGCAAAGAAATATAGACTACGTGAGATAGATCTCATTTTTACATCTTTTTGTATTGACCTAATAATCGTTGTAGCTGTTTTTTCTGGATCAAGAATTGGAATTATAGACTGAACTCCATCAAACATACCTGTATTTATGTAGTAAGGCATAATTGTAGTAACCTTTACATTCTTTTTCATCTGCTGCATCTCAAGACGCAGACTATCTGACCAACCAATAACTGCCCATTTACTTGCTGCATATACCGACATTTTGGGATTCGTTATAAATCCTGCCGAAGATGCAATGTTACATATATGTCCTGAATTTTGATTTAGCATACCCTCCAAAAATTGAAGTGTTACATACATCGGAGCATTTGTATTTACATTCATCACACTCTGTATATCTGATACAGAATGATCCATAAAATATTTCCCAACAACAATTCCTGCATTATTAATCAATACATCTACAACACCTATCTCTTTTTTTACTTTATCAGCACTATTTTCAACCTCATTAATATTCGATATATCAACATAATAACCATAAATATTACCCAGATTGGAGTACTCTTTTATTGTGTCATTAATATTAGACTGGTTTATATCCCAAATGATGACATTAGCCATGTTCTCTAACATCTTTCTGGCAATTATCTTGCCAATACCCGATGCGCCACCAGTAATTAGTACATTTTTATCCTTAAAATCTTTCATCCCTTTAATTTTAATGCAAAATTAGATAACTAAAGGTGTCGCTGCAATAACATTTGTTAATATATACATAAAAGTTTCTCGGAATCGTAAACTAAATCCGTGCAGAGGGTAGGGTATTTATAATACTATATAGTTAGTTTGGATCTATTTGCGGATTGAACGAAGCTCTTTTAATATGATAATTTGCATAGTACCAACAACAGTAATGTATAATCCGAGTACTATAATTAATGGTATCCATATGTTACTACCCATGTTGCTAACGCCAAGGTACTCGGTCATAGTAGGTAGGTATAGTTGTCTTGCAAGTAGACTTAGAATATAAGCTAAGACAAAACTACATGAACTAAGAAGTAGTGTTGCTTTCATGTATGGTCTAAAGATACTCTTGAGTGGAAAACCTAATATAAATAGATTGAAAATTTTGATTCTGTTTCGTTCGATAAGCAAAAAGAGACTTAATACTAATAGAATGAGAGACATAATAGTAATAATAATACCTATGAACAGTGTTACGCTTACAATAAATGTGACTGTTTTACTGACAGTTTCATAATCGAAAACCTTATTTTCAATCTCGTAACCATTTGATTTAAGATTGCTTAATATAGATTCACTCTGTTTTGGATCTACACTAGCTATTAATCTATTCGGATCAGTTTTACCTTTGTTTGTAAAGTTTTCATTTCCCCAAACAACAAACTCTTTCGGTGCAAGAATTGTATTTATTCTCGATGAAAAACCAACTACATATCCATTGAACGAGTGGCTGTTGCCCATATGGTCATATACAGTTATATCTAATTTGATACTTTGGATTAACTCATCTGATAGTTTTGGTAGACCTGTCGCTGGAGCAAAGCCAAAGTTATATAAATTTATATAGTTTTTTGGGACTATTATCGGGATCTCTTTGCTATTGGGAGTGAATGTCCATCGGTCGCTTTTAACATCAATATACTCTGCATCAACAGACTCGAAGAACATCTCTGTTGTGTAGCCCATGCCTCTTGAGCTTATTGAAACTCCTGCTTGAACCCTAAAATTACTTGAAGTGAAATCACCAACACTACCAATGCCATCCATATCTTTTATCTCATTTATTTCATCGTTTGAAAATGAGAGATTGGATGAAAATAGTCCTGAGAGAGTACCAACTTTTTTAGTCAGAATAATATACTCAGACTCCAAGGTTGTTTTCTCAAGGGCTTTTCGTACATCGAAAAAAAATTGAACGGATATTACAACAATTGCGACACCGACAATCTGCGTAAGCATGAAACATAGTATTCGTTTTTTTGAGAGCTCACCAAGGAGTAAACTGTATATCTTATTCATAATTTATAAATTTGTTGGTTTTTGGAAACTAGGCTAAGAACTGCCCTCCGCGGGCTACGCTGCGTGATCGCAGAGAACTTATACATTATAACAAACTAAACTCACTAAAAATTTGGTCAAACTTTATAAAGTTTGTTGCCAAAGGCAGTTTTGTAAGACTAGACTACGAACTGCCCTTCGCGGGCTGCGCTGCGTGATCGCAGAGAACTCATACATTATAACAAACTAAACTCACTAAAAATTTGGTCAAACTTTATAAAGTTTGTCGCCAAAGGCAGTTTTGTAAAACTAGACTACGAACTGCCCTTCGCGGGCTGCGCTGCGTGATCGCAGAGAACAGATTATAAATAAATAATTTTATCGTATTCCATTACCATATCTTTACCTATTGAGGTGACTATAACTCCAGCCCCAGTCTCTTTAACTTCCTCCATAAGGAGTTTTGATACCTCCATAGAGGTGTTGTCATCAAGGTGACTCGTTGGTTCGTCAAGAACAATAAAGTCGAATGGTTGACATAGTGCTCTGATTAATGCTACACGTTGTTTTTGCCCATATGATAGTTTTGATACTAGAAAATCCTCTCTTTGTCCAAGTCCAAGCCTTGCCATCGAAGAGGTAATCCACTCATTAGTACGGTAGTTAGTAAGAGAGTTCTTAATTAAAATATTCTCAATGGCAGACATTCCGTCAAATAGCATGAGACCTTGAGGTAGATAAGACAAACACGTTTGGCGCAGAGAGCTCCAACTCTCTGCATCAAACGTGTTTATATTCTTTTCATCAAAGCAAATTGCACCTTTATAATCATCTCTATATCCTATAATATAGCTACAAAAAGATGATTTTCCACGACCTGATTCCGATTTTACGAGGTATTTTTTACCCTTTTCAAATACAATATCATTACCCCATAGTGATGAGTTTGTCTCCATATCAGAGAATACCCTTGGGATGCAACCGTTTAATTTTATAGTTATCATTTATTGGATTGTAGGTAATAACTCTATAACTTCAACTGCGATAGTATTAAGAGCGTTATTCTCCTTATTTTTCATATTAATAGTAGTCTCTGCAGATGTTGGAGTTTTAGAAATCATCTCAATATTTTCAATTTCTGGTAATATTGGAATCTCTTGCTTACCCATTTGTGCTACTGCTAGACCCATTGCTGGAGAGCTCATTAAGTTGTCTATACGTAGATCAAGACCACCATATAAACCTTTAGCCTTTTTAGCAAATGGAGTTGATTTGAAGTTATTATCAAGAGCGACTCCTTCGTTAAATGCTTTGAATGTTGTTGGAGAATTAGTGATATAAAATACATTATCTTTAATACCCACTTCAATATTTACAATGCTAGCATTAACAACGTATTGATTTTCAGATTTTCTTGTTACCATTGGAGCTGGGATATATGAAATAAGGTTATTTAATATATCGTTATTTTTCACGTCAGCCATAAATACAATCTCTGGCATCATAGGTAGTGTATTTATTGTGAATACACACTCTCCATTAAATGATGACATTATATTTAATAAAACCTCATCAACGACCTTTTTACTTGCCATAAGTGCTCTATTTACCTCTTGAGTACTTGGTTTATTTTGAAGATTTGCTGCTGCCTTCTCAATTTCTTCAAAATATAGATCTGTAATTTGTTTAGTCAAATCAAGTAACTCTTTTGAATCTCCATCATTTGATACTGCTCCATTTGCATACATAATGTAGTTAGAAGGAATGTACTCGTCGAACTTGCCGCTAGTCTTTGCATAGTATTTCTCAAGAGCCTTAGTAATTTCATTAGCCTCTAGATCTATAATTGTGTTCATAATAACTTTACCTTTTTCAAAGTCTATATAGTTAGTTGTTATGAAGTTTATAGGGAATTTCATCAATGGGTAGTTTTGATCCATAATTTGCATGAATCCCATATCACTATTCTCAGTTTGTAACTTTTTAAAGGCATCTGTTGAAGTAATAGACTCTTTTTCTCCACTCATTATAGCTTTAATATACTTCTCTGGTGTTAATGTACTTGTTGGATTCGTACCGCCAAACATCGTTGCAAACTTGTCGTCTTTAGCTATGATAATAAAAGAGGTGCCCTTGTAAACGATAGCTATTCTATCGTTATATGCAAGTGAATAATCAACTACAGTTGTGTCACTATTAAGATTCATCTCTTTTTTTAGAAGATCAAATGTCGGTATAAATTCCTCTGTATTTTTGATTTTTGCAACTACACCAAATATTAGATCATTTGTCATAAAAGCATATACAGGCTCTGATGAGTCATATTTGTCGATGTTTTGACTAATGACACCAATATCTTTCATATCTTTTGTGATGATTGCCAACTGTTCTGAAGTTATTGCTGCATCATCTTTCAGTTTGTCAACATCGACACTTGCAACATAGAAACTGTTTGCTGGGATAAGGTTGTAGTATTCACTCTCATTATTAGTCGTTGAGTCACAAGAGATGATAAATAGAGATATTACTGATACTGCAGTAATACGGATTGATTTTTTAATACTCTTCATAGTAAACTTAGATTTAAGTTAGATACAGCGCTAGCATTTATATCTAGCTGGAACT
Organism: uncultured Rikenellaceae bacterium; assembly: GCA_947038405.1. GTDB lineage: Bacteria > Bacteroidota > Bacteroidia > Bacteroidales > Rikenellaceae > CAMQVY01. Next base: position 61,800 of record CAMQVY010000005.1, read on the forward strand.
GGTAAAAAATTTACTTATTCGGCTTGTATTTTTTAAGTAATTAGAATAAGTATCTACAAAGATAGCTTTTTATGGTTATTATCCAAATCATTACGTATGTTTTTTGCTTAATTCACACTATTTATATAGTCGAATAAATATTTTATTGTAGAAGTTAAAAACTGCGTGTAATATATATAAAGCGAGTGAAAATCGGTAGCATATTAAGTAATAATACTTAAACACTACCGATTCTCACTCGCTTTGTAGTTAGTAATTGGGTTTTATTTCAACCTAATTAATGTAATATTTCATGTAAATTAGATATCCGTTATTATGATTCAGAGACTAAAATAAGTTTTGTTATCATAATATTTGGTCCTTTTGTCGCAGAGACATTGATATTAAGTATACCATCATTTGAATCCTCCCTCATAATGTGTATTTTTATCCATTTCCCATCTTTTGTATGCTCTCCGATACTGAACTCTCTGCCCTCAACAATAATTTCGCCATCTCTACCATTGTCATTCCAATCATGTACAAATAGATGTAGCTCTCCGATTATTCCTTGTGGGCATTTAAGTTGTATGTCAAGCTCTTTACCATGCCATGCTTGAGAGACATCATCCTTCCAGCAACCATCGGCATTAACTTTGTAGCTGCTATTTTGTAGTAGTTGAACTTTGTCAAGAGATTTATCCCATGCGTCATCTCCATTAGATTTTTTGTTCCCAGCACACTCAATATAGATTAAAGCCTCTTCAAACTCTTTTGGAGCAACTATTTTTATTGGTTTTCCTTGTACCAAAAGCTTATTTAGGTAGTTAACTTCAAGACTCTGTTTTGGGCTAAATTTATCAGACTTCATATACTCTATAATAGATTGTTGTAGTGTAGCCCCAACATTATTACTTGTGAAGTCAAATCCACACACGATTAATGAACCATTCCCAACTTTAGCTTCAAATATACCTCCAAGGCGATTGTTACGGTGGAAGTCATCAATTGGTTGAGCTATAATCTCAAAATCTTTAGGTTGATCGTTTAAGATAAAACCTCTAGCATTTTTATATATTGCTTCCCATTGCCAGTCACTATGGCGATCTGTTGGAAAGTTATCAAACATAGGGTGTTTAGAGTCTATTACCATACCGATAGTGTTGCACTTTTGACCAGGGAAGAATGTATATGACCAGTATAGAGGTGCAAATGATATATGGTTGTATGTATTTTGATCTCCGAGTCGTGCAGCCATAAGTAAAACTTTCTCTCCTTTGGCTAATCTCTCTTGACACTCTTCGTCAAATGCTGTGCAGATGTACGGTTGTGAACTATCACTCTTTTTGGCATTTTTTGTATCGACCTTTTTTATTTGTGGATAGACCCAAAATCTCCATCTATTTTTTATTGGGCGATTTACAAATCCAATCTCTATGTTAAGTTGTTCTGCCGATGTGAACTTATCTAATGATGCAGATATGTTTGAGATAATATTACTTGTTCCTATTTTGAATTCAATGCTTTCAGTTGTATCTGAATCGTAGCATATACCATCATTATCATAGATTCTCCAATATATTTTATCTTCTATATCATACTGACCATGGTGTGCAATTTGTACTCTACCCTCTAGTGTTTCGTTGCTATTCCATGTAAATCTCTTTATACGTAACAGAGGTACAAGTGTGTCGCAATGTGTTCTGAACCACTCTGGAGTTGTAATCCCTTTACTTTCATAAAATACATCTAACCAGCCAATTAATGCTTCGCCTTGACCTTGGTAATCCTGCATGCTTAGTAGTTGTAGACCTGCACATGATGGTGTACGGAGGAATGACTCTATTTCTGATTTGTACATCAATTGATTTAATGCTCCTGAGCAATCTGCAAAATCATCATTTTTATGTGCAACACCATTTGCAAGAGCTTGTTCGTAGAACTCTTCAAAGTTACGAGCCTTTAAAACTCCAGTATATTTTTTTATCTCATCCCAACGTGGATATACTGGCCATTGTCCAATTTCATGAGCAATAGTCGGTACTGGAGATTTTGAGTATACCTCTTCAAAATCCCAGTCTGTACTAGCGCCGTGCATACCCCTTGATCCTCCAACACCTGGAACATAATGAGTTGCCATATATTGATCTACGGGCATAATTTTTCTTGCCGCCGACACGCTGTATAAGCGTCTACTATCGCTCTCTTTGTATGGTTCTAACCAACTCTCCATGATGTCAAAGTCAGAGTTTCCAAGTTCATTACCGATACACATCATAACGAATGAAGCATGATTTCCATAGGCGTTAACCATTCGTCTTAATTCGTTCTGTATAAATGGATCTGCTGATGGGTTTTTTCCTAATCCTTGAGGATAACCCTTTGTATCCATCTCTTTTCGTGGATTTGGAGCACTCATCCACCAGTCAATCCATACGCTCTCTGCTTGAATAAAGATACCAACTCTATCTGCTGCTACAAATGCAGCACTTGGTGGACACCATGAGTGGAAACGAACATGATTTAAACCGTAATCTTTGTATATTTTAAAGATACGCTCCCAGTCGCTTGGGTCACAACTTGGATAACCTGTCAGAGGGAAGTGTACACAATCAAGATTTCCTCTAAGCATTATAGGCTTACCATTTAGGATAAGTTTATGTTTACCTTGCTCTATCTCTCTGAATCCAACTTCAAATTTATAAGTATCAAAGATTTCATTCTTAGATTCGATTGTAACTGTTAGGTCATATAAGCGAGGATTTATATCGCTCCACTCCTCTACATAGTTAGATAGGTCTGAGCTATACTCATATGCTGAATCGCCATCTTTTAGTGTGATCTTATCCTCTTTTGTCCATAGTATAATGTCACTATTTCGCTCTTTTAACTCTGTATGAATAGTGTAGTTCCCTTTTCTACCTCTATTTGTTAGTGTATCTGTAAAGGTCAATGTATGGGGGAATACCTCTGTTGTGATTACTGGATTGTTGAAACGTGCTTTGTTGATTTTTCTGAGTGTAATCTCGCCAACAATTCCGTTCCAAATACTTTGAGTGTACTCTCCATATGGATGTCCCTTATCGCCGATATTATGTATCATCTCATTGTCAACACATATTTTAAGAGAGTGTTTTCCTTTCGATAGATTTCCAAGATTAAAGATATGCGCTGAGTTTAGTGCGTCATAACTGCCGACTAATTCACCATCCACATAAACTGTTGATTCCCATAATACGCGCTCTAGCTTCAGTTCAACCTCGCTATCACACCATGACTCGGGAATCTCTATTTCACGCTCATACCAAGCCTTGCCGATATACTTATAAGCACGAGTTAATATACCAAAATCAGATCCGACGCTCTTTTCTCCAAGTTTAGCCTCATCCGTAGTACCCGGTAGGTGGGCTATGCCAGTCTGTCCATTTGCCAACTTTGCACTCCAATTACCCGATAGGTCTATATAGTCCTGAGCAATTAATGATGTTAGTGCGAGTTGCAATAAAATTATTAATGTGTATTTTTTCATATTTTATGTTATTTAGTTAAATCATGTTTAAATGAATTGTTGCACCTTGATTATTATTGTCAAGTTCGGCTACTAATTTAAGGTATTTTGTTGCATTTCCTCTATCTCCTAGACCTAAGTACCCTAACCCCATCATGTAGTTACAGTGTGTTTGTTTGCGGATATTTAAATCATCTTCCCAGATCAAGAGATCGGGTAGTGATACTGCGAAGTAATCAATCTTAACCTCTTTATTTATGTTCTCCTCTCCATATGAAATTAGACGTTTGAATCTGCGCTCTGCTTCTGTTTTATCATTTAATTTTAATAGAGACAAACCTTGGTAGAAAATCTTATCAGGCTTTTGATCATTATAGTACATGACATCACAAGGTTCACTCAACCCCTTCGAAGCTAGTTTGTAGTGGGCATTAGCTGTATCAACTTTAGATAGACCATCATAGGCTAATGCTAACCAGTAGTTAATATCATTCTCTTGTGCACCTTGGAGTTTCCCTTCCCCTAAGTTATGAGGATATATTTTACACTCTTCAAGTAGTGTTACAGTATCTTCATATCGAGACTCTTTAAGTGCAATCTTTGCGAGTTCTATGCGGCATATCTGATATTGTGTAGGTACTTTTCCCTCTCCACCTTCCCATGGATGGAATTTACGACTATCAACCATTGTTTTGGCTGTTTCGTAGTCGCCAACACTATTTAGTAGCGTTATATACTCCAAATATAGATCATCTCGCTCTTCGATTTGTGGTCTGTACTTATCTAGTAAAGATAGTCTGTTTTGGTGCGTATAGTGCATTTTTTTATAGAGCTGGTCTAACTCCATAAGAATGCGAGTATCTGTTGTGTCTAGTGCAAAAGCTCTCTCTAATAGTTCAACAGCCTCTTGATGTCTGTTAAGTTTATTGAAATATGCCAATGCTAGATTTCTCATTGCAGTAGGGTAGAGTGCATCAATCTTTATCGACATCTCCCAACACTCGATAGCATCACTATGTTGACGCTTATCGTACCATAAATTCCCAAGGTAGTAATGAGCCTTTGCATCGCTCTTGTTATAAGCAATAGCTGCTTGTAGAGCTAAAATTGCTTCAAGGCGGTTAGGGAAACAGTATTCAGGGTCACAAGATGCTGCAATAGCATACATTTCTATTGAACTGTCAATCTCTCCGCTAAGCATATAAGCATATGCCATGTAGTAATGTACCATTGGAGATACAGTGCTACATACCTCAATTGCAATACATAGTATGCCAATAGACTCTTCATATAGACCTGCATTTAAGTAGTCTAGAGCTAACTCCTCATAGTTATGAGACTCTTGTCTCATAATCTCTATAAATTTAGCTTTGTCACTACTCTCTCCAGAGTTGATATATCTCTCAAATAGAGCTCCAGAATTAAATTTATCCAACTCAACTGATTCGTCAATGAACTTTTGTGCAGCATCTATTCTGTTCATTTTCCTGAGGATAACTGATTTTAGGTGTCGACCTAAAATGTTTGTATAGTTACGATTAAGTGAGTTGTTAATTTCGCTCAAAGCACTCTCCCAGTTGTGTGACATAGATGATATCTGAGCTAAAGAGAAGTATCCGCTATCTTGCCATGCTGAGTTCCAGCAAGATTTATAGAAGTATGAATACGCCTCTTCTAATCTCCCCTGAAGTTTTAATGTCAAACCTAAGTTGTATAGTGGTTCGCCATCATAAGGATTTGGATTACGCTCCATTTGTCTCTTAACAGCGATGCGTAAATATCTCTCTGCCTCCTCAAACTTACCATGACGAATAAGCCATAGTCCTAACGCATTATTATTACGGATGTCATACTTATCTCTTCGTATAGCCTCTTTGTAGTATATTGTAGGGTCGTAAGTTGCGTGACGATACTGCTCTAAATGCTGCCCTGTAAGGAATAGTTCCTCATTGCTCTTTATATCCTTTATGTCAAGAGCTGCTTTTGCAGGCTCTGGTATCTCCTCACTAATAGGTTCTGATCTCCAACTCAAAAGCTCTCTGTCATTAGATGAAATTGAGATAGTTAGATCTTCCACTGTGCACCCTTTTGTATCAATGGTTTGGACGAATACCTCCTCTGGAGATATTGCGTGCACCTCATTGTAGTATATGTGGTTCGCACTTTTCAGTACTACACTTAAACCCTCTTGTGGAGATGTAGCGAATATCTTTACTGTTGCAATTTCATTTTCAACCTCTAAGTTAAGTAGTAGATCCGCACTTGCATTCTTTACAACGCCTAGCTCTCTATACGGTAAGAAATATTGTGTGAAAGTTTTCTCTTCGTATGGTTGAAGCCATGTGAAATCGGGTTGATTATCCGTATATACCCCAGTCATTAACTCAATGTATGGACCATCCTTATCTGTTAGGTTTCTATCCCATGCAACTCCAAAGTCACAATTACCCCATGTCCACTGCTTTTTGCCAGGAGATATATGGTGGTTTGCAACGTGTAGAAGTCCCGCACGAGTATCGTTTTCATAACCTCCAACAAAGTTGTACTTTGATGCAACAGCCATATATGATGTTGGCACTGGGATGTTCTTATATTTAGATATATCTACACCCTTAGAGTAGTCCATTTTATAGTACGTACCTGTTGCGATAGGGAACGTTGATACATCACGTTTACCATGGTCATAGACTGCGTTTACATCGGCAGGAAAGACACTTTGGTAGTGGTCGTTAACCGCAACCGCAGGATTTGCCCACCATAGAAATGTCTGTGGTATAGGTGTTGGATTATAGACTCTTCCCTTAATTTCCAAAACAGCTCGGTCAGGGCGAAGAGTGAATCCCGCAGCACCTCTCTGATGAAACATTCTCTCTCGTTCACTAACCCATACAGTAGCTCCGCCATCCTCAAGCCTCTCAATCGTATAATCAACGGGCATGAAGGTACTTGGACGATGATGTTGAGGCCAATTGAACTCAATTCCACCAGAGATCCAAGGTCCAGTCAAGCCAACAAGTGCAGGTTTGATGACATTGTTGTAGTAGATGAAGTGTCGTTGCTTAATCTTATCGTAAGCCATCTGTACACGTCCCCCTAGTTCTGGGAGTACCATGATCTTGATGTATTTATTTTCAAGCCACAGCGCATTGTATTTTTTATCTTGAGGCTTATCTTCTATTTTCTCTATTACAGGGTAGGGGTATACAACTCCAGTACTCCCTTGATAGACACGTTTCTCTAAAAACATAGGGTTCTTTTCGGGCACACCGACCTCGTAAGTGGGGATAATAACCTCCTCACTCCATACTTTAACACTCATATATATTGATTTTATTTTGTAGTCTTGTCGCTCTTTAAGTATGTAACACTGATTTGTATTGAACACCTCTTTATTGGGTAGCTATACACTGTCGCAGTGAACACAACTTCTATTTTATTAACTCTTTTTCGATCTCCTCTAATGATTTGTTTTTTGTCTCAGGAACATACCTCTTTATAAAAATGAATCCGCATAGACAAATTATTCCGTATATCCAGAAAGTACCAGATGCCCCTAACGTTTTATTTAGGATTGGGAATGTATATGTAAGGATGAAGCAGGCACTCCATAGAGCAAACGTAGCGATAGACATCGCAACACCTCGTACTGCATTGGGGAATATCTCCGAGATAACAACCCACATAACAGGAGCTAATGACATTGCATAGCACGCAATAGCAGCAATAACAATAATCAGAAGAAGAACACCTGTAATTTCAAAGTAGTAGACAGCACCCATAAGTATATATATAATAGATAGTGCTCCTGCTCCTATTAGAAGAAGAGATCTACGACCAATTTTATCAATTAGGAATATTGCAACAAATGTAAATATAACGTTTGTAATTCCCGTAATAACGATATTCATTAAGATGTCAGATACTCCATATCCAGCACTAGTAAATATCTCTTGCGCATAGTTAAATATTACATTAATACCGCACCACTGTTGGAACACTGCCAAGACAATACCAATAACGAGAACTCTTCTCATTGAAGGGTGTAGTATATTTAATTTAGATTTTTTAGTGTTTTTATTTTCGCTGATACTCTCTCTAAATGAGTTATACTCAACAGCAGCTTGCTCTTCACCTACAATTTTAGATAGTACTTTAATCGCATCACTTCGCCTCTCTTTTACAGCAAGCCATCTAGGACTCTCTGGTATGAGAAATAGGAATAAAAAGAATAATCCAGCGGGTATATTTTCCGCCCAAAACATCCATCTCCAACCCGTTTCACCATTCCATGATGTACGAATCATCTCGGTTGTAGCCTCGGTAGCCACTGGTTCTGCAATTAACCAGTTAACAATCTGTGCAGCAAGTATTCCCACTACAATCATAAGTTGGTTCAGAGAAACTAGTCGACCTCTTATATTTGCAGGTGCAATCTCTGCTATATACATTGGTGATAAGTTTGATGTGATACCAATGGCAAGACCACCGAGTATTCTATACCATATAAATAACGAAAATGAGTTTGTAGCTCCTGTTCCAATTGCAGATAGAACAAAAAGTACTGAAGCAATAAGTAGCATCTTTTTACGACCATATTTGTCACTACACACACCTGCGATTAATGCTCCAACTAAACAGCCAATGAGAGCACTACTCATTGCCCAGCCTTGAAGTGAAGGATTGCTCTCTATTTGGAAGAAAGTTTCGTAAAAAGGCTTAGCACCCCCAATCACAACCCAGTCGTAACCGAATAGCAATCCCCCCATAGCCGATACAAGGGAGATCATTAATAGATAAAGTTTATTTTTTTGCTTCATATCTGAGTATTAGAATTTATACAAAAGTATGCCTAATAAGGGTGATTAAAAATGCACTATTTTATTATATGTTTACATTATTCAACGTTTATAGTACGTAATAGGCTATTTGAACTATATTTTATGTGATATAGTAAAAAATAATACATTATAATATTATTTTACTATATTTGAATATAATTAAAAATAATCCTTTATGAAAGTTGATTTTAGAGGTAGTAGGGCTATTGTTATCCCAGAGTCAATAGTATGTGAAATGGACAGTGATCCTCTTACATCAAGATTGCATATTACAGATATAGGTTATTATCCTGTGGCAACTCACCACAAGCGTGAACGTATTTGTGGAGTGCCACAATATATACTTATTTACTGTACGGAGGGTAAAGGGTGGGTCAACATAAAGGGGAGAATGTATGATTTAGAGGATAATCAGTTCATTATAATACCTGCTAATACACCACATGAGTACGGCGCTTCGCTACTTAATCCATGGACAATATACTGGATTCATTTTAATGGTGAATTAGCTGAATTTTATGCGAAAGATTTTAATACACCAACATCTATTGTTCCAAGTGATGCGTCACGTATATATGATAGGCTCCAAATATTTGAAGATATATTAACAGCATTAGGGCGTGGTCTGACAACAAATAATATAAATTTTGCAACTTCGGCATTGTATTACTTTCTTGGCTCGATAAAATATATAGATATTTTTAGAGATGTAGTCGATAAGAGTAGTCAAGAGAAAAATATTGTTGACAAGGCTATGATGTATATACAGGAGAATTTATCTCGAAATATTTCACTTAATGAGTTGAGTGAATATGTCGGTTACTCTGCATCTCATTTTTCGACACTATTTAAAAAACATACAAATGATACGCCTGTTAATTACATAATTCAAGTGAAAATGCAGGAGGCGTGTAAGATGTTAGACTTAACAGATATGAAGATTAATCAGATTTGCTACAAAATAGGAGTGGTAAATCCATACTATTTTACTCGACTGTTTACAAAAACAATAGGAATGACTCCATCTCTATATAGGAGAACAAAGAGGAGTGGACATATTTAATCGAATAAATGTTATAATAAAAAAATATCCTCCTATACGCAAATTACGTATAGGAGGATATTAAGTTTAATATTGCTATGTATTATCCTATATTAGGATGCAATCTTATTTTTGTCTAAAGTATATCTGAATTGGAACTCCTTCAAAATCCCAATGTGCTCTAATCTTGTTCTCTAGGAATCTACGGTATGGATCTCTAACATACTGAGGTAGATTCGCAAATAACGCAAAAGATGGAGTAGGTGATGGAAGTTGCATCGCAAACTTAACTTTGATATATTTACCCTTAATTGATGGTGGAGGGGTGTCTGTAATGATCGGTAGTATAAACTCATTAAATTCAGACGTTGAAATACGTCTAGATCTAGAGTTGTGTACACGAATTGCAGTTTGTAGAACCTCCAAAATACGTTGCTTGTTTATTACAGATGTAAAGATGATTGGAATATCATTAAATGGAGCTAATTTTTTAGATAATAGCTCTTTATACTCCTTCATTGTGTTTGTGGTTTTCGTAACTAAGTCCCACTTATTCACAACAACAACACACCCTTTTTTATTCTTAACAACAAGACTAAAAATATTCATATCTTGCGACTCAATACCTTGCGACGCATCTAACATTAAAATACAAACATCAGAACTCTCAATAGAACGAATAGATCTCATTACAGAGTAGAACTCAAGATCTTCAGAAACTTTAGTTTTCTTTCTTAATCCCGCTGTATCTACAAGGTAAAAGTCCATGCCGAACTTATTGTATCTTGTATTGATTGAGTCACGTGTTGTTCCTGCAACAGGAGTTACGATATTTCTCTCTGCACCTAAAAGCGCATTTGTTAATGAAGATTTACCTACGTTTGGTCTACCAATAATGGTGATTTTAGGTAGATCATCCTGGTCATTCACAACATCGTCATCTGGAAGCACAGAAACAATGGCATCCATAAGCTCTCCTGTACCACTACCACTCATACTACATATTCCAATTGGCTCTCCCAATCCTAGTGTATGAAACTCGTGTGTACCATATATAAGATTATTATTATCTACCTTATTTACAGCTAATACAATTTTTTTGTTTGATTTCCTAAGAATATTTGCCATCATCATGTCAAGATCAGTGATCCCAGTTGAAACTTCAACCATAAACATAATAACATCTGCTTCTTCAATTGCTAAGATAACCTGCTTTCGGATCTCCTCCTCGAAAACATCGTCACTTCCTACTATATAACCTCCTGTATCGATTACAGAAAACTCTTTACCACACCAATCTGTTTTGCCATAATGGCGATCACGGGTTGTTCCAGCCGTATCGTCCACGATTGCTTTACGCATTCCAACTAAACGATTGAAAAGGGTACTTTTGCCCACATTTGGGCGTCCAACTATTGCTAATAAACTCATATTTTTGACACTAAAATTCGTACAAATATACTCTTTTTGTCCGTATTAACAATATTATATTCATTTATAAGTGAGGAAAGTGTGTTTTTTTACTTAAAAATTAAACCTTTTCTAATTAATTATTGAGAAAAAAGAGTATTTTTGTAACGAAATTAAGTGGAAATATAAACTTGTAAATTAGAAAAAATGAAAAAGAAAATAATTATTGTAATGGCTTGTGCTCTGTTGTCAGCATCGGCGTCTTACGCTCTGTCTCCTATTAAAATGGGTATTAAAGCGGGTATTACTGCTCAAACAGCAAATTTAAGTGGTCCTAATCTACCTGACTATAATTTGTCAACTAATGCTAGGATAGGGGGGCAGGTAGGTGCTTTCGCTAGGATCAACCTATTGCTTTTTCATATCCAACCAGAATTAATATATTCTATGAACAGATATGACCTGGAAGCAACTCCAACTGCAAATTTTTTGCCTAGATCAACATCTGTTGTGAAGCAAAATAGCCTTGACGTTCCTGTACTTTTTGGATTTAAACTACTAATGTTTAGAATCAATGCTGGTCCTGTGTTCAATATTATGAATGAAGGTTCTGTAAAGATGAAAGATGATATTACTCATGCAGTAAATTATACTAAAAGTTCGGTATCTTATGCATTAGGATTAGGTCTTGATCTTGATAAAGTAGGGATTGATGTGAGATACAACGGTCAGTTCAAAAAATCTATGCAACATATAGAAATTGGTGATCTTGGTAGAAATGCAGGGGAATTCGATAGCGCATATGGTAATTGGGCTTTCACAATAGCATACTCTTTCTAACATCAGATAGTAGACGATTTGAAATAAATTAAAATGCAATACGTGCAATGCGTGTTTGTAGAGAATATACTTTTTTAGATTTTAATATTAATAAATTATTATAAAGTAATGAATAAAGCAATTACAAAAACAGAGTTTAACTTTGACGGACAAAATTCACTATATGTGGGTAAAGTGAGAGACGTATATGATATTGATAATGACCTTCTTGTTATGGTTGTATCTGATCGTATTTCAGCATTTGATGTTGTTTTGCCAGAGGGAATACCATATAAAGGACAAGTGTTGAATCAAATTGCAGCAAAGTTTCTTGATGCGACTGAAGATATATGTCCTAACTGGAAAATTGCAACACCAGATCCAATGGTGACTGTAGGTCAGAAGTGTGAAACTTTCCCTGTTGAGATGATCGTTAGAGGTTATTTGACTGGTAGCTCTTGGAGAGATTATAAGGCTGGAGCTAGAGATATTTGTGGAATAGCGATTCCTGATGGTATGAAAGAGCACCAAAAGTTTGAGACCCCAATCTTAACTCCAACTACTAAAGCGGAGATTGGATCGCATGATGAAAATATATCAAGAGAGGAGATTATTGCAAGTGGTTTAGTATCTAAAGAAGAGTACGAAACACTTGAAAAGTACTCTTTAGCTCTATTCCAAAGAGGTAGCGAAATGGCTGCAAAACGTGGACTTATCCTAGTTGATACTAAATATGAATTTGGTAAGAAAGATGGTGTGATTACACTTATTGATGAGATTCATACACCAGATTCTTCTAGATATTTCTATGCTGAAGGATACGAAGAGAGATTTGCAAATGGAGAACAACAACGTCAACTATCGAAAGAGTTTGTTAGAGAGTGGTTGATGGAGGGTGGTTTCCAAGGAAGAGACGGTGAGAGCGTTCCTGAAATGACACCTGAAATTATCGAAAGTATAAGTAATAGATACATTGAGCTATATGAAGGTATTATTGGAGAGGCATTTGATAAATCTCTTTCTGATAATGTTGTTGATCGTATAGAAAACAATGTTAAAAATATGTTAGCTAGATTAAGATAATAAAAAATACTATTCTTAGCGATAAATACAGCACTGTCCGAATAGGGCAGTGCTATGAACCTAAGAGTAGTAGATATTGTTATATGTGATCAAGTAGTATCGCCAGCGTAAGGCACGTCAGTATAAATGAACTAACCAATAAAACTAAACTATGAGTTGTAATATATCAAAACTAGAACCGCAAAATGTTTGGAAATATTTTTCTGAAATATGTGCCATTCCACACCCATCTAGCCATGAAGAGGCAATCCGTGAATATGTAGTAAATTTTGCTAAAAGTCATAATTTAGAGTGCACGGTTGATAAAGCTAATAACATCGTAGTAAGAAAGCCTGCTACTCCAGGAATGGAGGGTAAGAAGGTTGTTGCACTTCAGTCTCATTTAGATATGGTGCCTCAGAAGAATAATGAAAAGGTTTTTGACTTCACTAAAGATGCAATTCAACCATGTATTGATGGTGAGTGGGTGACTGCTGACGGAACAACATTGGGTGCTGATAATGGTATCGGTATTGCCGCAACTCTGGCTGTACTAGCTGATGATAAAATTCAACATGGAGCTATTGAAGCTCTTTTTACTGCTACTGAAGAGACTGGAATGCATGGTGCTTTTGGTCTTGAAGGTGGTGTGTTAAATGCTGATATTCTTTTAAATCTTGATTCTGAAACAGAAGGCGAATTATATGTAGGTTGCGCAGGGGGATTAGATGCAAATATTACTTTTAAGTGCGAAAATGTTAAGATTGAAGGTGATTACAAAACCTTTGAAATTTATGTTAAAGGTCTTAAAGGTGGACACTCTGGTGTTGATATAATCCTGAAGCGTGCGAATGCAAATAAGTTGATCTTTAAAGCTCTGAAAATCGTAAATGAAAAGTATGGTGTGCAACTTGCATCTATTGCGGGAGGAGACTTGAGAAATGCAATTCCTAGAGAGTCTAAGGCTGTTGTTTTAGTTCCTGTAGAGTTTGAAGCAGAGTTCATTAAGGAGATCAAAACTTTTGAAGTAGAGGCTGATGCTCAATATAAAGGGATTGAAATTGGTGTCGAAGTTGCATTAACTCCAGTTGAGGCAGTAGCAACAATGATAGATCCTAAGGTTACTATCAATCTTATAAATGCTATTTGTGATGTGCCAAACGACATTATTAGTATGAGTACTTCAATGATTGGTCTAGTACAAACCTCATCTAACTTAGCAATTGTTAAGTCAAATGAGGGTGAAATACATATAGAATGTCTATTGCGTAGCTCTTCTAATGACGAGAAAGATAGTCTTGCAAAGGATATGGCTTCTGTATTTGAAGCGCAAGGAGCTATTGTCGAATTTACTGGTGGATACAGCGGATGGAATCCGAATATGGAGTCTCCAATATTGAAGGCAATGGGCGATAGTTATGAAGCTCTATATGGTAAAAAAGCTGAAGTTACTGCTATTCATGCAGGTTTAGAGTGTGGTGTAATTGGTGGTGTATATCCTAAAATGGATATGATCTCATTTGGTCCAACAATTTGTTTTCCTCACTCTCCTGATGAGAAGGTTAATATAGAATCTGTGGCTAAGTTTTGGGATTTCCTTTGCAATACTCTAAATAATGCTCCTCAAAAATAGTCCAGAAGATAATAGTGATAAATGGTTTGCAATCATCAACCCCGTTGCCGGATGTGGCAAGGGGTTGAATGATTTACCTGCTATCAGTAAGCAGCTCAGAGATCATGGGATAATTCCTGTATCGACATTTACTGAGCATAGATATCATGCAATTGAATTGGCTGTTGATGCTATTAATCGAGGATTTCGTAAGATAATCGTAATTGGTGGAGATGGTACAATACACGAAGTTGTCAATGGTATATATATTCAAAAAATGGTCGCACCTCAAGATATCCTTGTTGCTGTGATTGCTGTGGGTACTGGAAATGATTGGATTAGAATGTTTGGAATACCTCGGAAGTATTCTGAAGCTATTAAAGCAATTGTTGCTGGACACTCATTTCTCCAAGATGTGGGGACAATATCTTATAATAAGGCGAGCTATAATCAGAGTCGATACATGGCTAATGTTGCGGGGGTAGGGTTTGATGCCCACGTAAACAGATGCTATAACCATCTCAAAGAGAAGGGACGTAGGAATAAATGGTTATATGTATTTAGCGCATTGAAAGCAGTATTGTGTTATAAATCTACGGATGTAAAAATTTGGATAGATGATGAACTTATTATTGATGATATTGTTTATAGTGCTACCATTGGTATTGGAAAGTATAATGGTGGAGGGATGATTCAGATGCCTGAAGCTATTGCTGATGATGGCTTGTTTGATGTGACGGTAATTCGTAAAGTTAGTAAACTGGGAGTATTGATTCGATTTAGATCTCTCTTTAATGGGAATATATATAAAAATAGTATGATTGATCACTATCGAGGACGTAAAATACGAATTGATTCAACTCCTGAAATTGCGGTTGAAGTAGATGGTGAAGCGTTAGGATACTCGCCTTTTGAGTTTAATATGATAGATAGAGGTGTGAGGGTTATTGTTACTGAAAAGTTCCTAAAGTCTGTCGGTGGATAGGTTGCTACATATCTAGTAGATTGTAGTACTGGTTATATATTTAAAAATTGAGCGTCGTAAATGGATTGATATAAACCATTTACGACGCTCAATTTTTTTACTGCTTATGCGTTGACTTTAATATTATAAAGTGCTCTTTGATTGACAAACTGCATCACGCTTAACTTTCTTTACAAGACCTTGAAGTACGCTACCTGGACCTAGTTCTATAAATTCACTAGCTCCGTCTGCAAGCATATTCTCTACAATTTGTGTCCAACGAACTGGAGCAGTTAATTGTGAAATAAGATTGTTCTTTATCTCTTCTGGGTCTGTGTGTGGTTTTGCATCAACATTCTGATATACAGGACATACTGGTGTAGTAAAAGGTGCATTGTTTATTGCTGCCTCTAGCTCTACTCTCGCTGGTTCCATTAGTGGTGAGTGGAAAGCGCCTCCAACATTTAGTTTTAGTGCGCGTTTTGCTCCTGCTTCTAGTAACTTAACACACGCTTTGTCGATACCCTCATTTGTTCCTGAGATAACTAATTGTCCTGGGCAGTTGTAGTTTGCTGCAACAACAATATCATCAATTGATGCGCAAACCTCTTCTACAACATTGTCTGGTAGAGCAAGAACTGCTGCCATTGTTGATGGAGTCTGCTCGCACGCTTTCTGCATTGCATCTGCACGTTTTGCAACTAACTTCAGTCCATCCTCAAAGCTAAGTGCTCCAGCTGATACTAGTGCGCTAAATTCGCCAAGTGAATGTCCCGCAGTCATCTCTGGTTTGAAATCTTCGCCTAGTGACTTCGCAAGAATTACTGAATGTAAAAATATAGCTGGCTGTGTTACGTTAGTCTGCTTTAGTTGCTCATCTGTTCCTGAGAACATAATGTCTGTGATTCGGAAACCTAATATATCATTCGCTTTCTCAAATAACTCTTTTGCCATTGGAACATTGTCATATAAATCTTGACCCATGCCAATAAATTGGGCGCCCTGACCAGGGAAAATAAATGTTTTCATCTTAATATAATTTAATTGGTTCGGTGAAACTTTGATATGTGAGTATAATAATGGTGATGTTATTATACTACATTACTTATCAAATATCGCGTAAAATTACAAATACTTTTTTAGATGCCAAAATTTAAAGGCGAATTTTGAAACGACTTTCATTAACTTAGCTTATATCTTGCGTATACTATCACTGATTATCGTCGTTTAGGGAGCACAAATTTAGTATCCTAAATAATAATAACGATTTGGTCGATATATGTTGAAAACTTGGCTTATTTTGTTTTATAATCTGCGAAAAAAATTGTACTTTTGTAGCATATTTTTTTATATAATTCTTTGGACGAATAATGACAATATTATATTACATAATTATTACTGCAATAACAATCTGTTTGGTGGGTATTACTGCAATCATATATCTAGTAACGAAACGATCTGATCCTCAGGGTATTTATATTCATGGTTTTTCTAAACTTTGGGTGAAAGTATTTCTTGGATTGCAGTTCGGTTGGAAAATTAAAGTGGAAGGGCTCGAAAATATCGATCCAGAGCAAACGTATGTAATTACGGTTAATCACCAATCTATGATAGATATTCCGCTTATGTATGCTATACCTCTAAACTTTAAGTGGGTTGCTAAAGAAGAGGTGTGTAGACTCCCTGTTTTTGGGTGGATGATGAAAATGCACGGTGATATTACAATTAAACGTGGTTCTGTTAATGCTGCAAAGAAATTTATTAACGAAGGGAGTAAGTGGATTCGCGGTGGAACTTCAATAGTGATATTCCCAGAGGGTACAAGATCTAAAGAGGGTAAAATTAGAAGATTTAAAGAGGGTGCGTTTACTCTAGCTAAAAGTTCGCAAGTAGCTGTATTGCCTTGCGTTATTGATGGAAGTGGTGACGCTATTATTAATTACTGTAAATTGCGTAGAAAACACTCTTTTACAATAAAGGTATTACCTCCAGTATCAAAAGAGATTGTTAATCAATCTTCGGCTAAAGAGTTAGCGAAGTTAGTTGAAAAACAGATGATCGATCAACACAATTTAATGGTAACAAATAGAAGTAAAACAATATGAGTGCTAGAGTAGGATATACTGACGACGATATTAAATCATTAACTCCTAGAGAGCATATCAGGATAAGACCTGGTATGTATATTGGTAAATTGGGTGATGGTACGCAAAGTGATGACGGTATCTATGTACTCATTAAAGAGGTTGTAGATAACTCTATTGATGAGTTTAGAATGGGGGTCGGAAATAAAATTGATATTAAAATTAGTCAAGATGTAGTGTCTATTAGAGATTATGGACGTGGTATCCCTCTGAATAGTTTATCTGCCGCTGTGTCTAAAATGAATACAGGTGGAAAATATAGTGAAGGTGCATTTGAAAAATCTGTCGGTCTTAATGGCGTAGGTATTAAAGCTGTGAACTTTCTTTCGAAAAATTTTTCCGCTAGATCTGTGCGTGATAATGAAGCTCATACAGTATATTTCGAATCGGGTATTGAGGTTAATGATACGTGGGAAAAAGGTGTCAATGAGAAAAATGGTACTTTTATATCATATGTAGTTGATACTGATGTGTTCACTGATTTTTCTGAGTACAATTTAGAGTATGTAGAGGCAATGGTCAAGAACTATACTTATCTAAATAAAGGATTAGCTATAGAACTTAATGGTGTGACTTATAAGTCTAAAAATGGACTGCTTGATCTCCTTACTGAAAATATGTCTGCTGAACCATCTTATAAACCGATACACCTTATTGGAGAGGATATTGAGATAGTTATAACACATGGTACAGGATATGGAGAGAACTACTACTCATTTGCAAATGGACAGTATACATCCCAAGGTGGTACGCACCAATCTGCATTTAGAGAGGCGATTGCAAAGACATTAAAAGAGTTTTATCGCAAGGATTATGATCCATCGGATATTAGAACTTCTATTATTGCCGCAATAAGTGTGCGTGTTTCAAACCCAATATTTGAGAGTCAAACGAAGATCAAACTCGGATCGAAAGAGATGGGGAAAGATGGTCCTACGGTTAGGAATTTTATTGTAGACTTCGTTAAGGAGAACTTAGATAACTTCTTGCACAAAAATTTAGATATAGCTGAACTGCTTAATAAAAAAATTGTCGAGAACGAAAAGGATAGAAAAGCAATATCGGGGGTAAGGAAAAAAGCTCGTGACTTAGCTAAAAAAGTGAGCCTTAATAATAAAAAATTGAGAGACTGTAAGGTTCACCTTAATGATAAAACTAAGAATAGACGTCAAGAAGAGTCTATGATTTTTATCACTGAGGGTAACTCTGCAAGTGGTTCTATTACCTCTAGTAGAGATGCACAGACTCAAGCAGTGTTCTCTTTGAGAGGTAAGCCTTTGAACTGTTATGGAATGACTAAGAAGGTGGTGTATGAAAATGAAGAGTTCAACCTTCTGCAAGCTGCACTAAATATTGAAGAGGATATAGAGAATTTAAGATATAATAAGATTATAATTGCTACCGATGCCGATGTCGATGGTATGCACATCAGATTACTACTTATGACATTCTTTTTACAGTTTTTTCCTGATGTAGTTAGACAAGAGCACCTGTATGTCTTACAAACACCGCTATTTAGGGTGAGAAATAAAAAGACTACAATATATTGTTATTCGGAGGATGAAAAAATGAAAGCGGTCGAGAAACTTGGGGTTAATCCCGAAATTACACGATTTAAGGGATTGGGAGAGATCTCCGATTATGAGTTTAAGGAGTTTATTGGAGAGAATATGAGATTAGATAAAGTAAGACTCTCAAAAAATGACCCAATACAAGATATGTTAGAGTTTTATATGGGAAAGAATACAATGGAACGTCAAAGTTTTATTGTGAATAATTTGAAAGTTGATTCAGATAAAATTGACGATTTATTGTAAGTTAATAAACTCCTAATAATTTAGTTATGAATAAAGACGATATAAACGATTTGGACGAAACTATGGATAGTGAAAGCCAAGATGTCAATATAGAAGATGTAGAGGTGGCTGAGGTGTTGCAAGAAGAGGAGAATCCTGTGAAAGTGAGTAAGTTTACATCTCTTATGAATGAAAAAGGAGGTAAGCTGAAAATGACGGGTATGTATAAGGAGTGGTTTTTAGACTACGCCTCTTATGTAATACTTGAACGTGCGGTTCCTCATTTAGAGGATGGATTGAAGCCTGTTCAGCGTCGTATACTACACTCAATGCGTAAGCTTGATGATGGTCGATATAATAAAGTTGCAAATGTGGCAGGGCAGACTATGTCTTACCACCCGCATGGTGATGCGTCAATTATTGATGCGCTTGTCCAACTTGGACAGAAAAATATATTAATAGATTGTCAGGGTAACTGGGGTAATATATTTACGGGTGATAGAGCTGCTGCTGGTCGTTATATTGAGGCTAGATTGACTAAGTTCGCTTTGGATGTGGTTTTTAATCCCAAAACAACGGAGTGGATGCTGTCGTATGATGGTAGAAATCAAGAGCCTGTGACTTTACCTGTTAAATTCCCACTGTTACTTGCGCAAGGAGTAGAGGGTATTGCTGTGGGTTTAGCTTCAAAAATATTACCACATAACTTTATCGAAATAATTGATGCTTGTATTGCAACTCTAAAGGGAAAAGAGTTTGAATTATATCCTGATTTCCTTACTGGTGGAATTGTTGATTGTAGTAAATATAATGATGGACTCAGAGGGGGTAGTGTAAAAGTTAGAGCTAAAATATCTAAAATTGATAAAGGTACACTAGCTATTACAGAGATTCCATATGGAACTACTACTGAGTCGATTAAGGACTCGATTATAAAAGCAAACGATAAGGGTAAGATCAAAATTAAAAAAGTTGACGATAATACAGCGCAAAATGTAGATATTATTATATCTGTTAGCAATGACGAATCTTCGGACAAGACAATTGATGCTCTATACGCCTTTACTGATTGTGAAGTATCTATATCTCCAAATGCGTGCGTTATTTTTGATAATAAACCTCTATTTATTGGTGTCGCTGAAATTCTACGTCTTAGTGTAGCTAATACAAAGGAGTTACTGAAAAGAGAACTTGAAATTAAACTTGCTGAACTTAATGAGAGTTGGCACACAATTTCACTTGAAAAAATATTTATAGAGGAGAGGATATACCATAATATTGAGGAGTGTACAACGTGGGAGAGTGTTCTTGAAACTATTGATACTAGTTTAGAACCATTTAAAAAGCTCCTAAAGCGTGTGGTTACTCAAGAGGATATTATAAAACTTACGGAAATTAAGATTAAACGAATATCTAAATTTGATTCGTTTAAAGCCGATGAGTACATTAAGGGGTTAGAAGAGAGTATGCTCGAAGTACAGAGTAATCTTGATAGCTTGGTTAAATATGCAATTGCTTATTACGAACGAATTAAAAAACAGTATAGTAAAGGGCGAGAGCGTAAAAGTGAGATTAGAGGGTTCGACTCAATTGAGGCGACTAAAGTTGTTGTCGCAAATGCTAAATTATATGTAAATAAAGCGGATGGATTCTTTGGTATTGGTACTGAGATGAGAAAGTTTGATTATGTATGTGATTGCTCTGATATAGACGATATTATTGTCTTTAATAAGTCTGGACAGTATCGTATAATGAAAGTTACTGAAAAAGCATTCTTCGATGGGGGTATATACTACATTGGTGTGTTTAAACGTAATGATGAACGTACGATATATAATGTTATGTATCAGGATGGTAAGAACGGACCTTTGATGATTAAACGTTGTGCAATTAAAGGTGTTACTAGAGATAAAGAGTACAATATTACGAAAGGTACGCCGAATAGTGATATATTGTACATGAGCGTTAATCCTAATGGTGAAGCTGAGGTGTTAAAGGTTTACTTTAAACCGAGACCTAGACTTAAAAAACTTATTGTAGATTTAGATTTTAGTCAACTTATTATAAAAGGGAGACAGAGTCAAGGTAACCTATTCGCAAGATATGGAATCCATAAGTTTAAAATTAAAGAGAAGGGGGCTTCAACTCTTTCTAGCCAAAATATTTGGTACGATGATGAGGTACGTAAATTAAATAGTGATGAAAGAGGTATGTTGTTAGGTGAGTTTGTTGGAGATGACAAAATTATTGTAATTACCTCAAAGAGTCAATACTATATAACTGGATATGACTTAGGTCATCACTTCCCTGAAAATACTATGAAAGTGGAGAAGTATGATCCGCAGAGAATATACTCTGTTACATATTATGATGCAGAGCAGAAATATTTCTACGTAAAGCGTTTCATGGCTGAAATGTCTGATAAAATGCAACAATTTTTAGATCTTGAGGTTTTGGGTAGTAGATTAATCGAAATTACTGACGATTTCGCTCCATTATTAGAAGTGCAATTTGGTGGTGCTAATGTCGCTAGAACCAATGAAATAATCGATGTAGAGCAGTTTATTGGGGTGAAAAGCCATAGAGCTAAAGGAAAAAGAGTTACAACTCTTGATGTCGCAAAATTAGAATTTATTGAACCTCGTGCTAGATTTGCACCAACTCAAAATGATGATTTAGATAGCGATATGAGTATTAGTGGGGGAGTCACAATCCCTGAAATACAAGAGAGTAAGGAGAGTGATAATGTGCCTCAATTGGATTTATTTAACTAATTAGATAAGGTTAATATTATGGTTGTTTTCCTTGTAGGCTTTATGGGGTGCGGTAAGAGTAGCATTGGAAAGAAATTGGCTAATTCTACTGATTGGAAATTTGTTGATATGGATAATATTATAGAGAGTAGAGTCTCTATATCCATAAGTGAAATTTTTAATATTAAAGGAGAGGCGTGGTTTCGAGCGTTGGAGAGAGAGGTCTTGAATGAATTCGTAGATCAAAAAAATATTATTGTTGCAACGGGTGGAGGTGTTCCTTGTTTTGGCGACAATATGGATATTATGAATCAAATCGGACATACGATATATTTTAAAGTATCTACTGAAAACCTATTTGGTCGACTTAAAAGAGGTCGAGAGAATAGACCTAAAATAAAAGAGCTAAATGATGTCGAACTCTTAACATTTATAGAGGAGACTCTATCTCCTAGAGAGGTGTTCTATAATAAAGCATCTCTTCTTATCGATTGCGATGGCGTTACAGAGGAGTATATTGCTAGTCATATTAAGAGCTATTTGTCACATAAATTAGTCTGAGGTGTTTGGCAGATGAAGATACTACTGTATGGGCGCAGTGAACAGAAATTCAAAAGAACGAACTTATGCACACGAGATGTGTGGGTGTAGTGAACAAAAATTTGACGAAACGTTACAAAACTGATAACTATATGCAAAATATAATGATATATTTTTGCCCATTTGTTCAGTATAATGTACCTTTGTCTTTTAAAACTTAAATTAGAATAATTATAATTTCAACTTTAGATATGATATTACTATTTGGGAACTCCGAAAAAGTGTTTGCTGTTGATGCAACACAAAATTTTAACGAAAAGCAAATCTCTAGCCTTAGCTGGCTATTTTCAGATGCAAAATATTTGAATGTTGAGAGTATTGATGGTAAGTTCATCGGACCTCGTCGCGAAATGATTACGCCTTGGAGTACGAATGCTGTCGAAATTACACAAAATATGGGACTCGAAGGAATTCTTAGAATAGAAGAGTTCTTTATCGAAGGTGAGAATACTCCATTTGACCCAATGCTTAATCGTCGATATGACGGAATTGATCAGACAATTTTTACTATTGATAAAAAACCTGACCCAATTGTATATATTGAAAATATTGCAGAGTATAACAAAAAAGAGGGATTAGCTCTTAACGGCGATGAAATCGCTTACCTTGAAAGTGTTGCTACTAGATTAAAGCGTAGCCTTACTGATAGTGAAGTTTTTGGTTTTTCTCAAGTTAACTCTGAGCACTGTCGTCATAAAATCTTTAACGGCGAGTTTATTATTGACGGTGAGGTTAAGCCTGATAGCTTATTTAAATTAATTAAGAAAACGACTAAAACAAATCCTAATCAAGTAACTTCTGCTTATTCTGATAATTGTGCATTCTTGCAAGGTCCTATGGCTGAGCAATTTGCTCCGAAAACTCACGATACTGCTGATTTCTTTGAAGTTACTGATTTTGAAAGTGTTATTTCTATAAAAGCGGAAACACATAACTTCCCAACTACAGTTGAGCCTTTTAATGGTGCTGCAACTGGTACTGGTGGTGAAATTCGTGACCGTATCGCTGGTGGAAAAGGAGCTTTCCCAGTAGCTGGTACGGCTGTATACATGACTTCTTATCCAAGATTGGACGATGATCGTGAGTGGGAAAAAGGTACTGACGAGCGTAAATGGTTATACCAAACTCCAAAGGATATCTTAATCAAAGCATCAAATGGGGCTTCTGACTTCGGTAATAAATTCGGACAACCACTAATCTGTGGATCACTATTAACTTTTGAACACTCTGAAAATGGTAAAACATTTGGGTATGATAAAGTGATTATGCAAGCTGGTGGTGTTGGTTACGGAAAGAAAATTGATAGTATGAAAGATGAACCAACTAAAGGCGATAAAGTTGTGCTTTTAGGTGGTGATAACTACCGTATTGGTATGGGTGGTGGTGCTGTATCTAGTGTTGCAACTGGTGAGTATGCTAACGATATTGAGCTTAACGCAATCCAACGTTCAAATCCTGAAATGCAGAAAAGAGCTTATAATGCGATTAGAGCAATTAGTGAAGAGGATAACAACCCAATTATTTCTATACATGACCACGGTGCTGGTGGGCATCTTAACTGTTTAAGTGAGCTTGTAGAGGCTACTGGTGGTAGAATCGATATTGATAAATTACCTATTGGTGACCCAACTCTTAGTGGTAGAGAAATCGCTGGTAATGAGTCACAAGAGCGTATGGGATTAGTTATTGATGCTAAGCATATTGATAAATTCACTAGAATTGCTGATCGTGAAAGATCTCCTATAAATGTTATTGGTGAGGCTACTGGTGATATGCAATTTACTTTTGTTGATAACAGAACAGGCGAAAAACCTATCGATTGGCAATTAGCTGATATGTTTGGTAAAGTACCTAAAACTGTATTGAATGATAAGAGTGTTGTAGAGAATTATGATGAAGTGAAATATGATACATCTAAAGTTGTTAGCTACATCGAAAATATTTTGCAATTAGAGTCTGTTGCTTGTAAAGATTGGCTTACTAATAAAGTAGATAGATCGGTTACTGGTAGAGTTGCAATGCAACAAACGGCTGGTAGTGTTCAAGTACCTTTGAATGATTGTGCTGTAGTTGCTATGGATTATCAAGGAAAAGGTGGTATCGCAACTGCTCTTGGTCATGCACCTTTAGCTGCAATGATTGATCCTGCTAAAGGTTCGGTACTTGCTATTGCTGAGTCATTAACTAACATCGTTTTTGCTCCTCTTTCACTGGGTATTAAAGGTATATCTTTGAGTGCAAACTGGATGTGGCCTTGTAAAAATGAGGGTGAAGATGCTAGACTTTATAAAGCTGTTGAAGCTGCTAGTGATTTCGCAATCGAATTAGGAATCAATATCCCAACGGGTAAAGACTCTTTATCGATGACTCAAAAATATAGAGATGGTGAGTTGGTTTATGCGCCAGGTACGGTTATTATTACATCTGTTGCTGAGGTGTCGGATGTGAAACAGACTATATCTCCAGCTCTTAAACATACTAGAAGTGAGATCGTTTATGTAGATCTTTCTAACAGTGAATTTGCTCTAGGGGGTAGTAGCTTTGCGCAAATCGTTGGTAAGATTGGTAACAATACACCAACTGTTGAGAGCCCTAAATATTTTGCTCAAGGTTTTGATGCTATTCAGAGTTTAATTACGAATGGTGAAGTGCTTGCTGGACATGATATTTCTGGTGGTGGTTTGATTACGGCCCTTCTTGAGATGACTTTCGCTGATAATAAGAGTGGTATTAAGTTGAATCTTGATGCACTTAACGAGAAAGATCTTATTAAACTTATGTTTAGTGAGAAACCTTCGATTCTACTTCAAGTAGAGAGTGGCAAAAATGTTGTTGCTACATTGAAAGGTGCAGGAGTTAACGCTTCTATAATAGGTGAGGTTAATTTTGATAGAGAATTTGAAGTGAATAACAATGGTGTTGATTTCAAACTTGATATTAATCACCTTCGTGACCTTTGGTTCAAAAGCTCGTATTTACTTGACAAAAAACAGAGTGGAGATAAAAAAGCTTTAGAAAGATATACTAACTATAAAAACCAAGAGCTAAACTATAAATTCCCTGAAAACTTCAAAGGAACTTATGAGTCATGTGGTATTGACCCTAAACGTCGCGTTAAGAGTGGCTTGAAAGCTGCGATAATTCGTGAAAAAGGTGGTAATGGTGATAGAGAGATGGCTTGGGCTATGTTCCTTGCAGGTATGGATGTGAAGGATGTTCACATGACTGACCTTGTTAATGGACGTGAAACTTTAGAGGATATTAACCTAATTGTTTTTGTTGGAGGGTTCTCTAACTCGGACGTTTTAGGATCTGCTAAAGGTTGGGCTGGTGCTTTCTTATATAACGAAAAAGCTAAATTAGCTCTAGATAACTTCTTTGCTCGTCCTAATACAATGTCATTAGGTATTTGTAATGGTTGTCAATTGATGGTCGAGTTGAATCTTATTACTCCTGACCACGCAGAAAGACCTACAATGTTACATAACGATACCCATAAATTTGAGTCAAATTTTGTTGGTGTTGATATATTACCTACTAGCTCGATAATGTTAGAGTCTTTGACTGGTAGTAAGTTAGGTGTGTGGATTGCTCACGGTGAGGGTAAATTTAACCTTCCATACGCAGAGGAAAAGTATAATATAGCAGCTAAATACTCTTACGCAGAGTATCCTGCAAATCCTAATGGTAGTGATTACAGTACTGCTGGTATCGTTAGTGCTGATGGTAGACATCTTGCAATGATGCCTCATCCTGAGAGAGCAATCTCTCCTTGGAACTGGGCTTACTACCCTGAAGAGAGACAAAATGATGAGGTAACTCCTTGGATTGAGATGTTTACTAATGCAGCTAAGTGGATTAAAGCGCAAAAATAATTAAATAAGAATATTATGGATAATAGACCGATTGGAGTATTTGACTCTGGTCTTGGAGGATTGAGTGTGTGGCGTGAGTTGCAGCATGGATTGCCAAATGAGTCACTATGTTATTTCGGGGATGGTAAGAATTGCCCATATGGAGATCAATCGAAAGAGGAGGTATTGACATATGTTATTAATGCCGTTGATGAGCTAATTAACCATGATATTAAAATGCTTGTTATTGCTTGTAATGCAGCAACAGCATATACAATTGATGTTCTTAGAGAAAAGTACTCCATACCAATAGTTGGTATGGAGCCTGCTATAAAACCAGCGGTTTTGGAGTCTAAATCCAAAATCGTTGGTATTGTTGCTACTGCTGCAACATTAAATGGTCAACTGTTTCACAATACTTATAAAAAATACTCAAATCAAGCAACGATACTATCATCTGTTGGTAGAGGCTTCGTTGAACTTGTAGAGGGGGATATGGAAGATACTCCGATTGCTCAGAGTAGGGTAGAGGCAGTTATCCTTCCTCTGATAAATGCTGGAGTAGATAAAATCGTTCTTGGGTGTACGCACTATCCATTCTTGGTTAATACTATAAATAAAGTAATAGCCAATAGGGATATACAAATCATTGACTCTGCTTCTGCTGTAAAATCAAGAGTTAAATTTATCTTGAAACAAGGCGATATATTTGCAGATAAAGATAATGTTGCTAATTACGAGTTTCTTACGGCTCATAATAATGAGTATTTATTGAAATTGAAAAATAAAGCCTCGTCTGCTAAAATTTAATAATAGATTATCCAGCTTAAATAATAGATGCAAAAAAAAAAAACTAAAGTAGACACCACTAAAACCCCTTCTGGAATGAAGAGGTGGATTTTTGGATTCCTATTATGTGGATTTTCATTATATTTATTAATATCAGTAATATACTTCTTTTTCTATTGGAATGATGACCAGGGTGTAATTTACTGGCAGAATTTTTGGGATGTAAACTCCACGCAAGTACTTAATCCTAGTGGTAAATTGGGTGCACTGTTGGCTAATACTGTAATTGGTCAGTGGTTCGGATTTTTCGGTATTGCAATACCTATCATTTTAGGTGTTATTGCTATAAGAATCATTAGAGCAAAACCAATGTTTTTGCAGAAATTAGTCCGAATAACTGTTATTGCAATGATTTTAGGCTCTATTAGTTTAGGTCTATTCGGTGCAGGGGGTTTATTCGGTAGCGGAATCGGTGGGGCTCAAGGTATATTTGTCGCAGAGTGGATAGTTTCAATATTAGGGATATTCGGAGCTGTGATATTACTAGGTATATGCTGGATGTTATTGGCTATATACATTAATAGTAGTACAATACTATTTGTTAATAGAATTAGTAAGAATATTGTCGATAAAAGTGTTATGGTTGGAGAGGTTGTTATACATCAAGCCTCTGAATTAGTACATAAACATAATAATGAACAAGGACAAGAGGTTGGTGAAATTAAGCCAGATATACTAGATCCTGTTGTTGCTATTGACCCTGCTGAACATGTTGAGTCTAATATTGAGGAGATTGAGCCTTTGATTATAGATGAAATAAGTGATGAAAAACCAGAATCACAAGCTATTTTCGAGATTGTAAATATTTCTAATGATGACCTAAATTTCTTAGGAAAGAATCAAGTTGTTACATTAAATGATATGTATCGTGAGAACTCATCTTTTGGGATCGAGCCTAAGACTGAACCTAAAATTGATTCTGAGCATAAAGTTGGAACAATACAAATAGATAAATCATTTGAAATAAATGATGTTACTAGTGGTGATAACGAACCTAATATCATTGAATTTAGCGTAGATCCAAAGCCTAAACCGTTGTATGTAGCGGATAATTCAATTAAACCAAGTCCAAGTTTTGAGATTATAGATACTAATAACTTAACTGAAACAGCTGGAGAGGTACTATCTATCGGTGGAGTAGTAGAGGGATTCGGAGATCAATTAGAGATTATACAGAGTAAATATGACGATTCTGTAATTTCTGATGAGGATATTGAAGCGAGAATTTACGACCCAACATTAGATCTTTCATCATACCAAAGACCGCCTATCGAAATTCTTGAGGACCATAGTATTGGAATTAAAGTGTCTGAAGAAGAGATTGTCGAAAATAAAAATCAAATCGAAAGAACTCTTAGCAACTTTGGAATCAAAATTGACAAGATTAAAGCTACAATTGGACCAACTGTAACTCTATATGAGATTGTCCCATCTGCGGGTGTGAAAATATCTAAGATTAAAAATCTTGAAGATGATATCGCTTTAAGTCTTAAAGCACTAGGAATTAGGATTATTGCTCCTATGCCTGGTGAGGGAACTATCGGAATTGAAGTGCCAAATAAGCATAAGGAGGTCGTTTCAATGTACTCTGTAATTAAAACAGTTAAGTTTCAAGAGTGTGATTATGAACTACCTGTTGTTTTGGGCCGTACAATACAAAACGATACATTTATTATTGATTTAGCTAAGATGCCTCACTTGCTTGTTGCTGGTGCAACAGGACAGGGTAAGTCTGTGGGCCTAAATGCAATCGTATCTTCATTGTTGTATAGAAAGCATCCTGCCGAATTGAAATTTGTAATGGTTGACCCTAAAAAGGTTGAATTGTCTCTTTACTCAAAGCTTGAAAGACACTTTTTAGCTAAAATGGAGAGCGAGGAGGAGGCGATACTAACTGATACTCAAAAGGCTGTATACACCCTAAATGCTCTATGCGTAGAGATGGATGAGCGTTATAATCTGCTTAGATTGGCTAGTGTGAAGAAGATTAGTGAATACAATGCCAAATTTACATCACGAAGATTGAACCCTAATAAAGGGCATAGATTTATGCCGTATATCGTCGTTATTATTGATGAGTTTGCGGATATGATTATGACTGCTGGCCGTGACGTTGAAGTTCCGATTACTCGATTGGCTCAGTTAGCTCGTGCGATTGGAATACACCTAGTTATTGCAACTCAAAGACCTGATGTAAAGGTTATTACTGGACTTATTAAAGCTAACTTCCCTGCTAGAATAGCGTTCCGTGTATCTTCAATGATTGACTCAAGAACGATATTAGATCAACCTGGAGCTAATCAACTTATTGGACGAGGAGATATGTTAGTCTCAATTAATGGTGAAGTAACTCGTGTACAATGTGCATTCATCGATACTCCTGAGATTGAAGCTATAACTGAGTTTATTGGAAATCAAAAAGGATATGGTACGGCATATGAATTACCTGATTACGTACCTGAAGGGGACTCTTCGAACTCAAAAAATGCGGATATGAGTCAACTTGATACAATGTTTGAAGAGGTTGCTAGATCTGTAGTTATTGGACAGCAAGGGTCTACTTCAGCAATTCAACGTAGATTCTCTATCGGATATAATCGTGCAGGTAGAATAATGGATCAACTTGAAGGTGCTGGTATTGTGGGTCGTGCTGAGGGTAGTAAACCGAGAGAGGTGCTAGTTTATGATGTTCAGACCCTGGAAGGAATACTTGCTAGGTTAAACTTTTAATAAAATATAATATGAAATATCTATTTATTGTAATTTTCTATATCTCTGCTTTGTGTTGTTATGCTGATAGTAATTCAGATAAACTATTATTGCAATTATCTTCTAAATTGAATAAGTTAGAGACGTACAAGGCAACGTTTAATGTGATAGTAGATGGTGATGATATCGGAGTCGGTGAGTATCTTGTAGACGGAGATAAATTTTATATCGAAATTTTAGAAAAACAAATTTTTAGTGACGGAAAGGTTCAGTATGATGTAAATAACGATGAGAGGGAAGTTATTATTGATAAGGTCGATTCAAAGGAGAGAGACGTATTATCGAACCCTGCAAACGCATTTAATGAGCTATCAACTCTATATACGCATACTTACGTTGGTGAAATTGATATTTTAAATCAAAAATACGATTTGCTAAAACTAGTTGCAAAGGACAAAAACTCAGCTATTATGTATGTTGACTTATATTTAAATACGATATCTGGACTACCTTATAAAATTGTATATAAAGTAAATGACTCAGAAAATATTATTGAGGTTATTTTGAATAAAATCGTAAAAAATGTGGATTCTGATAGTGATGGCAAATTCAAATTTACAAAGTCAAAATATAAAGACTATGAATTTATAGACTTTAGATAAATTAAAGAGTTAGAGATAAAATCTCTAACTCTTTTTTATTGAATGGATTTGTTTATATCTAATCAGACTCTAGTCTTAGAGTAATTTTGAGGTATGTATTTTGACCTTGATAACACTAAATATGTTATATTTCCCAAGTGCTACCGCTGTTAAGTAGATCTTCAACGCAGTGAATACTTCCGTGAGATCTGACTGATTCAACTTGGTCTCTGACTCCATCGTCGTAAGTTACATCTACAACATCACGTATGACACCCAGTGCAACAGGGTAGTTCGGATACTTCATGTTAACTAACATCATATGTACGCCAGGGTTGGGTTCAGTTGCATTATGTCTTAAAATATCGTCAATTGTAATACCTCCCTCTCCAATCTTGACAACCATCAGCTTCATGCCAATTTGAATAAGTCCTTTATCTTTATTCTTGCCGAAAATCATCTTCTCTCCATGTTTTAGTACAATGGTATTATCTTGTCGTGTGTCTTTGTCTTTAGCAAAACTATAGTGCGTTTTATCGTTGAAAATTACACAATTTTGTAATATCTCAACTACCGATGTGCCATCATGTTTCGCTGATGAGACTAAACATTTTTTTGTAAGCTCAACTTCCATGTCTATAGAGCGAGCAAAAAATGTCCCCCTAGCTCCAAGTACAACCTCGCCAGGATTAAATGGATGTTCAACTGTTCCAAATGGAGATGTCTTTGTGACTTTACCCAGAACAGAGGTCGGGGAGTATTGCCCCTTGGTTAGTCCATATATTTCATTATTGAATAGTAGTATGTTTATGTCAATATTACGCCTTATTGCGTGAATAAAGTGATTTCCCCCAATTGCTAATGAATCACCATCTCCAGTAGTTACCCATACGGTAAGAAGCGGATTGGCTACCTTGACACCTGTGGATATTGCTGCCGCTCTACCATGAATACTGTGAAATCCAAAGGTATTTAGATAATATGGGAAGCGTGAAGAGCAGCCAATTCCAGATATAAAAGTAAAGCGTTCATGCTTATACTTCAACTCTAGGGCAACCTCTGGCATAGCCTTCAATACTGAATTTAGAATCGCATAGTCTCCACAGCCTGGACACCACTTTATCTCTTGATCGCTCTTGAAATTATCAGGAGTGTATTTGTATTTATCATTCATAATAATACTAGTTATCTAAAAGTGATACAACCTTATCTTTAATCTCTGTAATTGTAAAAGGGAGTCCTTGTGTTTTGTTATACTGTAAATATGTGTATTGTGGGTAGATCATCCGTAAATAGTTTGCAAATTGTCCACTATTTAGCTCGCAAACAATAAGCTGCTTGAACTTAGAAAAAATCTCTTCAACTCCATTGGGAAGAGGGTTGATGTAGTTGAAGTGGCATAATGATACCTCATGTGATTCGGACTGGAGTTCGTTGACAGCAGACTGAAGGTGTCCTTTTGTTCCACCCCAACCGATAACTAAAATATCTCCACTATCAGCTCCTATAACCTCTTGTTTTGGAATAAAATCTTTTACGCGCAAAACTTTTTCCGCCCTTATATCAACCATGCGTTGATGGTTCAGTGGGTCGTGTGATACTGCACCTGTTAAAAAGTCCTTCTCTAGCCCACCAACTCTATGTTCCACCCCTTTTGTCCCAGGGATTGCCCATTTTCGTGCCAATTTATGAGCATCTCTAGCATAGGGCATAAATCCTCCTTCTGGTGACTCAAGTATAATCGGTGGTATTATTTTGGGGTATTCTGACATTGATGGGATTTTCCATGGCTCACTACCATTCGCAATGAAGCCATCTGAAAGTAGAAGGACTGGTGTCATATGTTCCATTGCAATTTTGCCAGACCAAAATGCGTAATGAAAGCAATCTGAAGGTGAACTCGCTGCAATAACAACTAAGGGGCACTCTCCATTTCGACCCCAAAGAGCTTGATTTAAGTCACTTTGCTCTGTTTTAGTGGGAAGACCAGTAGAGGGGCCACCTCGCTGTACGTTGATTATTACCAAAGGTAATTCTGTCATTACGGCTAACCCAATAGCTTCACTCTTTAGTGATAAACCTGGTCCAGAAGTGGTTGTAACTGCTAGGTTTCCCGCAAATGATGCACCAATTGAGGTGCAAATTCCTGCAATCTCATCTTCAGCCTGAAGACTCTTCACTCCTAAGTCTTTGCGCTTTGCTAGTTCCTCGAATATAGATGTTGCTGGTGTTATTGGGTAGGACCCACAAAAGAGTGGTCGTCCACTCTTCTCAGATGCTGCAATTAGTCCCCATGCTGTGGCCTGATTCCCATTTATGCTGCGATACCTACCCTTTGGGAGGTTTTTGGCTGGTAATACTGTATAGGTATTAGCTAACTCATGTGTATTAGATGCGTAATTGTATCCAGCTTTTAGTACCAATTTATTCGCTGATGCTATAAGTGGGTTCTTTTTTGAGAGCCTATTCTCTATGTAATTAAGGGCGTGCTCCATTGGTCGGTCAAACATGAAAAAACACATCCCCAAAGCAAACATATTTTTGCATCGAACAATACTCTTAGGATCTAAATCAAAGTCTTTGAGTACCTCTTTAGTCATCGTAACAATGTCGGGAGATACAATGTTGTAGCCCTCAAGATTAAGTTCCTTTATAGGATCTAAGCTCTTGAAGCCTGCTTTTACAACGCTCTTTTCATTAAACGAATTAGAATCTATAATTATAGTTGCTGTACCTTGTTTTAACCAACAAGCGTTTGACTTTAGTGCCGCTGGATTCATCGCAACTAATACATCACAATAGTCTCCAGGTGTAATTACCTTATCGTTCCCGAAGTGGACTTGGAAACCCGAAACTCCTGCTACAGTACCCTGAGGTGCTCGGATCTCTGATGGATAGTCTGGAAAGGTACTGATGCCATTTCCTAATAATGCTGAGGTGTCGGAGAATAGTGTCCCCGTAAGTTGCATCCCATCTCCAGAGTCTCCAGAGAAACGAATTACCACATCATTTAATTCAACTCTATTTTCGTGCTTCATGGTATATATGTGTTTTTAGTAGTACATCAATTGCAAATAGCTAAAATCAAAGTTATTAATTTTATGTATTAACGCAAAGTAAAATGATTAAATTTTATAAAACATGAAATTTTTATCGAAAAATAGATATTTATTTTAATAATATACAGTAGTTTTAAGTATATATTAAGTATCTTGTAGTTGAACTTTAATCGAATGGAAATAGCGCGTCGTTTGGTAAGTTATTTTATATGGATTAATAAACCTTAAAATAGATCTATATAACAAACCTTAAAATATTTAGTTGCTATTTCCCTTGCGGTTGTCATTTTTTATGAATAATATTGTATTATAAATAAACATTTAATAGTTAGAATGATGAGTACAACTTATTTCCCTACATTAAAAGATATCGAAAGTGCAGAAGCTACATTAAAAGAGATTATCTCTTCAACTCCACTGCAAAGAAATAGACATCTGTCTAATAAATATGAAGCAAATGTATTCTTAAAAAGAGAAGATTTGCAAATTGTAAGATCATACAAGATAAGAGGTGCTTACAATAAAATAAGATCGCTTTCGGCGGAAGAGACCGGAAACGGTATAGTCTGCGCCAGTGCAGGAAATCATGCACAAGGGGTGGCTCACTCTTGTAATACGTTGAAGATTTATGGCAAAATATTCATGCCTCTTACAACGCCTAAACAAAAAATAAGACAAGTAAATGTGTTTGGTGGAGAGTTCGTCGAGATTATTCTTGTGGGAGACTCTTTTGATTTGTGCTCAGAGAGTGCGAGGGAGTATTGCACAAGTAAAAAAATGACCTTTATTCACCCATTTGATGATCCTAAAATTATTGAGGGACAAGCAACTGTAGGTGCTGAAATAATTAATGATATTGATGTGCCGATTGATTACCTTTTTGCTCCTATCGGGGGTGGGGGAATGATCTCTGGTGTTGGTTCTTACTTTAAGTTGGTTAGCCCAGATACAAAAATTATTGGTGTTGAACCCGCTGGGGCTGCATCAATGGCGCTATCTTTTGAGAATGGATGTAACACAACAATGGATGAAATTGATACTTTTGTTGATGGTGCAGCGGTGAAAAGAGTAGGTACAATAACATTTGAAATTGCGCAACAAGTGGTATCTAAGTTGATTGCAGTTCCTGAAGGCAAAATATGTACAACAATATTAGATATGTATGAGAGAGATGCTATTGTTGTTGAGCCTGCTGGAGCACTTAGTGTCGCTGCATTAGACTCATTTAAGGATGAGATTAAAGGTAAAAATGTCGTGTGTATCGTTAGTGGTGGTAATAATGATATTACTCGAATGGAGGAGATTAAAGAGAGATCTCTACTATATGAGGGGCTAAAACACTACTTTATTGTGAACTTCCCTCAAAGATCGGGTGCATTATCATACTTTGCATCTACTATACTTGGGCCAAATGATGATATCACATTCTTTGAGTATAAAAAGAAAACTCATAGAGAAAATGGACCTGCAATGATAGGTGTAGAACTTAAATGTGCTGACGATTTAATTGGGCTTATGGCTAGGTTTAACGCCTCGAATATTAGATACCAATACTTAAATGATAATCCAGATTTGTTCGGATTTTTAATATAAGAGTACAATATATGATAAAAGCCACCTATAATACTTAACTTTGAAGTATTATAGGGTATCCCCTCTGCGAACTACATCTAGTATGGTATAAAAAATAGGTTACCGAAATC
>CAMQVY010000006.1 GCA_947038405.1 uncultured Rikenellaceae bacterium
CCGCTAGCGTTCATCCTGAGCCAGGATCAAACTCTCCATTGTAAAAATTTTTGTTATAATATTGTATGAGTCCTGACTACTTATTTATCTTTTTATATAAAAAGAATTGATAAATACTTGTTTTTTTTCTCTCTTGTTAACCAGTAAATCAAAGAACCGTGTTCGTTAAATTTGAAACTTAATTTGCCTTTTGAAAAACATCGATGTTTTTTCAAAAGTGACTCAGAGCATAAACTCGTTGTCTAAATTTCAAATTTAGTAAAGAACTTATTTGTTAATGCTTCGTTATCAAAGCGAGTGCAAAGGTAAACCTTTTTTTTTAACTTCCAAACTTTAAGTGAAAATAATTTAAAGTTTTTTTCGTTAGCTGCTCTCGTTTAATTTAATCTAAACCATTCTCGTTAGAATGCTTTATCTTATTAGCGAGTGCAAAGGTAAACATTATTTTTTAACTTCCAAACTTTATTGAAAGTTTTTTAAATATTTTTTTCGATACACATTGTTCGCTTATCGTTCAAAGCGGATGCAAATATATGGACATTTTTTAAACTTGCAAACTTTTTCGATGCTTTTTTTCAAGAAATATCGTTTATTCCTCAAAAAGCCCTATCTACGCCCTACAACGAG
This sequence comes from uncultured Rikenellaceae bacterium, assembly GCA_947038405.1. Lineage (GTDB taxonomy): Bacteria > Bacteroidota > Bacteroidia > Bacteroidales > Rikenellaceae > CAMQVY01. The sequence goes on from CAMQVY010000006.1 coordinate 628, forward strand.
GGTAGAGATATAACCAAATAACGCAATCAAAAACAGTACAATCAAAAAATAGTCAACCTCAAATGCAAAATTTAATCGATAACCTTTAAGTATATGTATCAAATTCAACGTAAACAGAGTAAATAGTAGTGGCTTTAGCATCAATATCAACTTACGAACTATGTTTTTAGTATAAACAGCACCTGTCCAGTTCCAAATTATAGGTATAATTGCATTCGTAGACCTGTACCATTTAACATATACATCTCCTAGCTTATTAAAAGAGATACCCTCTTCAAACATTAGCATTCGTTCTATAATTATTATAGAGATCAGAACAAAGACAAATATCAGTGACGAAGACCCTACATAGATTGTTATCCCAAGCATCATCAAGAAGTCGGACAAATAGTAAGGAAACCTTATTACGGAATATATACCTTTTGCATCAACAACCGATTGTAACGTATTTGAGTCTCGGTTCTCGGCGGCCCAACGAATTCGGAAGCTCAACAACAGAACTAGTCCCGAAAAGATATCATTCCACAAACTGCTATCACTAAATATGAACGGAGGGTTCATTAATATATATAGAACTATTATCCCTACATATATAATAGGGAGCAAAACCCTATTACGACACAGTATCCTGCCTGCCTTTATAAACTTATTCTTAAAAATCATTATTTAGTTATCTTTAGTAATACAATTGAATATAGCTTATACATAACGGTACCTATTGTGAAACCCAAAACTGAACCATACAGAATGTCCTCAGGAAAATGGACTCCTAAATAGATTCTACTATAAGCGACCAATAACGCCCAAAGTATCAATCCCAAAGTTACCCATTTACATTTTATAACATATGAGCTGAAGAGTGCTACCGAAAAGGTTGTAGCAGCATGAGCAGAAACGGTTCCGTATAAACCTCCGACATATCCGCGAACAGTGTGCACCATACCATCTAACATCGGATCATGAGTTGGTCGAAGAGTTGGTAAGTTATTTTTGAACAAATTACACACTTGGTCTGCAATTCCAATTCCAATTCCCATAAAAAGTAGTGATAACAACATACTCTTTACTCCATACTTTTTATATATCATATATAGTATATATATATATAGGGGAATCCAGGTCAATTTGCCTGAGACAATAAAGAAGAAGTTGTCTAGAAAATCTCCTCCGTCAAAATTTAATAATAAGAATAAACTGTTGTTTATTGAATCCATAATAATTAGTTTAAATTAATACTCACTAAGCCCCCACTAACAGAGCTACGTGATTGAAGTAAATAGTATACGTATAATATAAATAGAGCATGCTTCTCAATATACCTTTATATAATACATACTACCTAACTACGCCTGAGAATATAAATAGCATTCCCAAAACAAAACGAGCATCATCCAATTGTTTCATAGTAATTAGGTTTTAGTTTTAGGCTTTTTAGTAAACAGCCTATCCTTAAAGATAATGACAAATAAATAGATGGATGGCATGATATATTTGAGTCTAAATACATCTCCAAAGATAGAAGTGACTATATAATTAATACCGAATATAATACACACAACACTTAACAATCTAGCAAACCCCTTAATATTAAATGACTCTTGCTTCTCTTTAGTCCATTTACGATAACCAAATATATATTTAGGATAAAGCAGAACTAAAACTCCTCCTATGATCCAGATTACTCCTACTACAATTCCTCCGTATTCAACCTCTTCCATAATAATAATTTACATATCGACTCTCTTATCGTTTCAAATATAGTAATTAAAACTGAAAAAACATCATAATTAAAAGAGTGTTTGTCACCCAATAACACACAGCATCGCCAGAGGAGGGTAGCTTAAAAAAACTATACTGCTCTGGCGACGCTGTGGAATCAAATATAATAGGTATATATATTAGAATTGAAAATATATGAACGGCTGTATCGTTGATGATTTAATCTGCATAACAGTCCATATAAGAAGTGCCAACATAAGAGCCTTTACAAACAACGGCATCTTATCCATCAAAGAGCGAAAACGAACAGTAACTCCTGAACGAGTAAAATGTAGAGCATATCCGATTGTAAATAGTAAGAAGAACTCTTTATACCCAAGTACAACCTCTGGGATCAACTCAAATTTAAAGTTAGTAAATATCTGAGAAAGCACTTGCTTTACGACAGTCATATTGTCTGCCCTAAATAGTATCCAACTAAGACATACTATATGAAATGTAATAAACACCCCTATAACTCTTCGCCATGGAGACATCAACGACCCATCTGGTTTAAATGAACTCCACATTGTCATTGAGAATTTATGTATAGCTAACGCAACACCATGCAATGCCCCCCACAACACAAAACGCATCGCAGCACCATGCCACAATCCACCAAGAAGCATTGTCATAAATAGATTCATGTATGTTCGCAACTTACCTTTGCGATTACCTCCCAAAGAGATATAGAGATAATCCCTCAACCAACTAGAGAGAGAAATGTGCCATCTTCTCCAAAATTCAGTAATAGTTGCCGATTTATATGGAGAGTCAAAGTTCTTTGGGAAATGGAAGCCCAATATAAGTGCGATACCAATCGCCATATCTGAATACCCCGAAAAATCACAATAAATCTGCAACGCATACGCATATACACCCATCAAATTCTCAAAGCCACTATATAAAAGAGGGGCATCGAATACCCTATCAACAAAGTTAAGACTTATATAGTCCGAAATTATAGCTTTTTTGAATAGTCCAGTAATAATTAAAAAGAACCCATAGTTAAACATCGCCTTCGTAACAACTGTATCTCTATATATTTGTGGAATAAAATCTTTTGCTCGAACAATTGGACCTGCCACCAATTGAGGAAAAAACGATAGATAAAAGAGGTAATCAATCCATCTCTTAACGGGAGTGATCTCCTTTCTATATATATCTATAATATAACTCATAGATTGAAAGGTGAAGAATGACACCCCTACTGGTAGAAATATATTTTGGAAATCTAACCAATTCCCTCCTGAAACATCATTTACAATTGATATGAAGAAGTTTGTATATTTGAAATAACACAGAATACCTAAATTTATTGAGATACTCAATGCGATAATCAACTTCGCCCTCAATTTACTCTTCGTCCTAGCAATTAAATATCCAAGAGTATAGTCCGACAATGATAACGCAACAAGGAGTAGAAAGAAAATCCCACTTGTTTTATAGTAAAAAAATAGTGAAAATAGAGTAAGGTATAAAACTCTACCCAGATATCTCTTTTGAAGTAGTGGATAAAAAAGGGCAAACAGACAGAATACAAACAAAAATAATCCACTAGAGAATATTAAAGGACTACTTGGGTTATATTTCAACTGTTCTAAAACAGCACTACCAATCGAAGTAAAATCTATCATAATATAAAAATTATTTTTCCATGCAATCACGCATCACCGCCTGCACAAGAGTATTACACCAAACTAAAAACTTAATTAAGCCCTAAAATATAATTATTATAAGCTCGAGCAATAGCATCATACAACAACTCTCCCTGTATCTCATATCCTTCCACAGTGAAATGTATTCCATCTCTCCTGATTATACCACTTTGTGTTAACCAACGGCTTGACCCGTCTCCCCCCATAATCGAACGAAAATCCCACAAAAGCAAACTATCATTGTGAACAACACTCTCGATAATCGTTGAAACATCATCAATATGTGCATTAGGTTCTTTACGAGCACGCCCACTAGAGCTATAACTTCTAAAGTTCTCCACAGGAGTAGTCATTATAATTGGAGTCTCAGGCGCAATTTTCTTCAGATTTTCTACAACTCCTATGATACTACCCTCAATCTCCGACTCTTTTATCGGAGTATAAAAACTATCGTTAGTCCCTAGCGATACAATAATTAAATCTGGATTAAATATCTCTAGTGACTTAAATTTAATCGAATCATCATAATGTTTGAAACACGCACCATTTACCCCTAGCGTATGATACAACACCCCAGGCTTACCATTCTCCAAAATAAAACCATAATAACTATGGTTATTATACTCACCCCACACTCGCCCACGCAACGCAGCACTATTTACACTCTTATTTAAAAGTATGTCAGTACTCTCAACTGTTGCAATGTTAGGAATTGTCAAATCAGCCAAAGAGGTATCAGCCATAAGCAATGGAGCTTTCTCCCCATGCAAGACTCGTATTAGGTTATATGAACTATCGGAATCAATAACAAATTCCACTGCCCGATTAGTAGATTCAATAGTATATCCTGTAAATCCCGCCTTTGCTCTCTGAGCAAATCGAGTTATATCAAACTTCGTCCAGTTATTAACAGACTTTATTGAGTAGCCTAATGATCCATTTGTTTTGATAATTTGGTAAGGCATAATTAAGCCATTACCTGCAAATCCAAACTCAGAAGCTAATAGGTCTCTGGTCTTATTTGTAAAATAACCTCCTTGAATGTGAGAGTCACCAATATGAAGAATAGAAACAACCTCTTCACTCCCTCTCTTAATACGTAGTAGTTTATCAAAAAGTTTATTTAACGTCGAAGTATCCCCTTCAATCCTATTAAGATCACGATCAATACGATTATACCTTGCAATACAAGATAGAGAGTCATTAAGATGACACATATAAGCATCATTACTTACTTGCTCAATATTCTCATTCGACTCATCATCAAATGGAATAAAACTCAAAAGTGCAAGTACAAGTATAGATATTGAGATGTAGAAACAGCGTATTTTCATTAATTTATAGTAGTATGAATATCTATTAAAGATATCTTATATCGAGGTGGTATTGGATCTATGTTGTAAGTAATAGGCTTATGGTCTACCCTCTTAATAGTTGCACCTCCATATAAATTATTAATATGTGTAGAGTCTGATTCAACTCCCATCATAAAATCTTCAGCCTCTTTAAACAGAGAGGCTACAAATTTATTTGCTAAAAACTTCCCTCCAGATTGACTAAAGTGCGTATAATCTTTTGCACCCCATCTCTTATTTACGAACTCAACCATACTATTCTCGCCACCCATAGCTTGAAAAGTATTCCAAAATGCGATTCCACAACTATCTGCAACAGAACGTTGAGCCTCTATCATTTTTTTCAGTGTCGGCATAGTTATAAACTCACCATCAACTTGAATACTTCGATCACTAACACCCATCAAAAGAATAGAACTATTAGGGAATGACCTCTTCATATGAGTAACAACTCTACGCATCAGTCGCGCATAACCGCTGTAATCACTCACTTCAGCAGTAAGTATATTAAGTCCATATTGCAGAACAATCATATCATATTTAAGAGATTCATTAATCTGTCGATTAATAGAGTGGCTACTTCCACATAGAGATAATCCTGAATTACCCCTCAAAGAGTAGTTATCAACCACCACTCCTACTCCATCTTCAAACGTAACACCATATCCAATGAAGCCATCATGGTTATCGATCTTTATCTCCAAAGAGCAAATATCTCCAGTAATATTTATTTTCTGAACTTTGTCACTTGTTTGCGGTGTAAATATCTGCGAAATAGAGTCATTAATAACAACGGTGATAATACTCTCACCCCTATTCATAAATATAAATCTAGCTAAAGAGCAATTTTTCAGATATTTTCGATATTTAACCCCTTCATATCGAACAGATGCACCTTCCAACGCCTCAAATATCTCACCCGAAACATAAAATTTATCTTTAAGCTCCTCTGGTATCGATTTTGGGGTTAACAGAGAGTGACGTTTCCATGCGTTGAACGTATGCTTAACGCTCCCCCTAAACTGAGATACAATCGAAGTGATCGGCACAAAGCCAACACCCCTACCAGAGAATCGACTTTGCAACAGCTCTCTCACATCAGCCGTAAATAGATCACCCTCAATAAATGAATCTCCAAAAAATGCGATTCTCATATCAGTTTTCGAAGAATCAACCATTTTAGCATAAAATTCCGATACAGAACTACTAGATCTTATGGTATCAAACTCCTCAATCGGAATTGAAGCTATATTAACCTTTGAAATATCTCTTGTAATCAAAGGCTCAACTTTCGGAGTTTTAACACTCCAATTATGTTCAACAACCTCAACCGTATCAACAACAGTAGTATCTAATGTATCTGGGACATTAACCATAAATGTTGTATCTAATAGCAATTCGGCACCCTCAACCCCTGTTGTATCATCTTCAAATGTAATTATATCACTAAGAATATTTACTTTCTTAGTTTTATATTCACCAAACTCTACACGAGGAATCACCGTAGCACTCAAAAGAACTCCGATAACCATTAGTGCCATCCAAAAACTATATGAAATATAACTCTTATTATTTGCCATACAATATACTATGTTCCAATAAACTCTTATTAAGATAATAAAAAGGAAGTTTCCAAAAAAGATTAAATTAAAACTTTTTTGAAAACTTCACTCTCAATTAATTCTGTTTATTTATATGATTTCCCAATCGCAACCATCTTTGCGATCCTTAACCTGAACTCCAATCTCAGCCAATTTATCTCTAATAAGATCTGACGTTGCCCAATCTTTATTCACTTTAGCCTCACTTCTCACCTCAATTAACATCTCAACCAAAGGAGATACCAAGTCATTAGATTGATCTACCTTCTCATCTTTAAGACCAAGAACATCAAATACAATCTTTTTAACCAAAGAAGTTAAACTCTCTAAATCAGTACTATTAATTGACTGCTGACCATCATGTAGTTGATTGATAATCTTCACCCAGTCAAAAAGTGCAGATATTACAATCGGAGTATTTAAGTCGTCATTCATTGCATCTAAATATCTACTCTCCAAATCTGAAATATCTACTGAAGATGTCGCTTTAGGTTCAATTTTAGAGAGAGTTTGCACAGCTCTCATCAAACGCTCCAACCCTTTTTCTGAAGCTTGTAATGCTTCATTCGAGAAGTCCAAAGTACTACGATAGTGAGCTTGAAGTACAAAGAAACGTATAGTCATTGGAGAGTATGATTGAACGAGTAGTTTGTGACTACCCTCAAATAGCTCCTCTAATGTTATAAAGTTACCTAAACTCTTACCCATCTTTTGACCATTGATGGTAATCATATTATTATGCATCCAATACTTTGCGGCATCATGTCCACAAGCAGCTACACTCTGTGCGATTTCACACTCATGGTGAGGAAACATTAAATCCATTCCACCTCCATGAATATCGAATCGAGCACCAAGATACTTCGTACTCATAGCCGAACACTCAAGGTGCCATCCAGGAAATCCTACGCTCCAAGGAGAGTTCCATCTCATAATATGCTCCGCAGGAGCTTGTTTCCATAGAGCAAAGTCAAACGAGTTACGTTTATCACTCTGTCCATCCAAAGTTCTAGTATTTGCAACCATATCCTCTAGTACACGACCAGATAATTTGCCATAGTGATACTGCTTATCATATTTCGCAACATCAAAATATACAGATCCGTTTGAGACATAAGCAAACCCTTTCTCAAGGAGCTGTTCAATAAGTTCAATCTGCTCTAAGATATGACCTGAAGCACGAGGCTCAATACTTGGAGATTTAACCTCAAGCATCCTCATTGCATCATGGTATCTCTCCGTAAAGAAGTGTGAAACCTCCATCGGCTCTAATTTATCAATACGAGCTTTTTTACTAATTTTGTCTTCACCCTCATCAGCATCATTCTCCAGGTGTCCAACATCTGTAATATTTCTGACATAGCGTACCTTATATCCAATATCCTGAAGATAACGGAACAGCACGTCAAACGTCACAGCAGGTCGAGCATGCCCTAAGTGAGCATCACCATATACAGTTGGACCACAAACGTACAACCCAACAAATGGCGGGTTATAGGGTTTGAACTCCTCTTTTTTTCTTGATAGTGTATTGTAAATAGACAGCTTTTGTTCTCTTTCCATCGCCTAAATAATTATATTAAGCTACAAAATTAATAACTTTATTAATAAGTTAAGACTAAATACTCATTTTGATGATATTTTTTTTATTTTTGCACTAACATTAAGTGATTATCATACACTTAGAAGAGATAAAAAACGTTAAAATTAAAATAATAACCCAAAAACAAAAGAATGAATTACTTTAAAAAATGGAATCTACTTGTAGGTTGGATAGTTTTTGCAATTGCAGCAACAGTCTATATTCTTACAATGGAGCCAACAACCAGTCTATGGGACTGTGCGGAGTTTATTGCAACTTCATATAAACTTGAGGTTGGACACCCTCCTGGTGCTCCCCTATTTATGATGATTGCAAGATTATTTACTGCTATCGGAGGATCTCCTGCAAATGCAGCAATGATGGTAAACCTAATGTCTTCATTAGCTAGTGCCTTCACAATTCTCTTCCTTTTTTGGAGTATCACTCACTTGGCAAGGAAAATATACGCTCCTACCATCGAGCAACTATCTAAATCTCAGATGTGGAGTGCTATCGGTGCTGGTGCTGTTGGAGCTCTTGCATACACATTTTCTGACACATTCTGGTTTTCAGCTATTGAAGGTGAAGTTTATGCTATGTCATCTCTCTTCACAGCAATTGCTTTTTGGGCTATTCTACAATGGGAGAATATTGCAGATAAACCACACTCAACAAGATGGTTAGTTCTGATAGCATACCTAATGGGACTATCAATAGGTGTCCATATCCTAAACTTGTTAACCATCCCAGCTCTTGTATTTGTTTACTACTTCAAGAAAGAGCCAAATGTAACAAAATTTGGAATATTCAAAGCATTGGTCGTATCTGGTGCAATCCTTCTTGCTATCAATGCAATTATAATCCCTTATACTATTGCAATTGGAGCATGGCTTGATAGGATATTTGTAAATAGTTTTGATCTACCTGTTAATAGCGGACTTACACTCTTTGTACTAATAGTCTTTGCACTAGCTGCATGGGGAATATACTACACTCACACAAAAGGACGAGTTATTGCCAACACAATAATATTGTGTACAACAGTAATATTAATCGGTTATAGCTCTTATGCCTCTGTTGTTATTCGTGCAAGTGCAAACCCACCGATGAACTCAAATAACCCAAGTGATCCATACGCTCTATTGAGTCTCCTTAATAGAGATCAATATGGGCAAACTCCACTATTAACTGGTCCATACTACTCAGCACCTGCAATTAGTTACAATTACAAAGAGAGTTATATGCTAGGTGAAGATGGGAAATACCATGAAACATCTGAAGTTAACTACACTGAATACCCATCACAATTTACCACTTTCTTTCCGCGATTATGGTCAGATGATGCTCGACACATTAGAGGTTATAAGTCGTGGGTTGACATAAAAGGTAAGCAAGTGCAGTTTAGAGATGAAATAATAACTGTTCCAACATTTGGGGAGAATCTTCAATTTTTCTTTAGGTATCAGATGAATTTTATGTACTGGAGATACTTCTTATGGAACTTCGTAGGTAGACAAAATGACACCCAAGGCCATGGCGATGTTACAAATGGCAACTGGATCTCAGGAATAGATCTAATTGATGAACTATATTTAGGTCCACAAGATAACCTACCATCAGAGATGGGAGAGAGCAAAAGTCGAAACACCTACTATTTCCTACCGTTTATTTTAGGACTACTGGGACTTTTATATCAACTTAAAAGAGATAAGAAAAACTTCGCTATCGTTATGATGATGTTTCTTATGATGGGAGTTGTACTTGTGCTATACTTCAACAACAAACCATATGAGCCAAGAGAGAGAGACTACATATTCGCAGGATCATTCTATGCGTTCTGTATATGGATAGGACTTGGAGTTATTTGGCTGAAGGATAATCTAACTAAGTATCTCAAAAAAGATAGCGTAGTTATATCAGTTGTTGCTATTGCTATTGCAAGTAGTGTCCCTATAATCTTAGCTGTACAAAACTGGGATGACCACGATCGTTCTGGAAGGTATTTCACACGTGATCTTGGAGCAAACTACCTTAACTCAACTCTCCCAAATTCAATTATCATAAATATGGGAGATAATGATACCTTCCCACTTTGGTATAGCCAAGAGGTAGAAGGTACAAGACTTGATGTAAAGATAATGAATGAGAGTTATCTTAGTAGGGATTGGTATGTTGATCAGATGAGAATCAAGTCAAACGAATCTATGCCAGTACCATTCTCTATTTCAAAGAGTAAATGTTCTCAATATAGTCAAATGTATGTCCATGACAAATTCGATGGAAAAGCAGTTGATATTGCATCTGCTATATATATGATTAATAGCGATGACCCGAGAACAAAGGTTCATCTACAAGGAGATGATAAACCTGTTGACTTCCTTGCAGCAAAAAACCTTGCTATTCCTGTTAACAAAAAGAATGCTATTGCAAGTGGAATTGTTTCGGAGGAGGATGCGCACTTAATGGTTGACACTGTCTACATGAGTGTAAATAGTAATGTTATTGGCAAAAACGAGTTAATGCTAATTGACCTTTTTGCAAACTTCGATTGGAAACGTCCAATATACTTTACACAATTGAGTACTCTCCAAAAATTTGGGTTACTTGATTATCTTCAATTCGACGGATTAGCATATCGATTCGTTCCGATAAAGACACAAACTGAAAATCGTAGAGAGAGGGGACGTATAGATACAGAGTACTTATACTCTAAATTGATGAATGAATTTAAGTATGGGAATATTAGTGATCCTGATGTTTATGTTGATTACTTTGTAGATTTAAATATGAACGCTTCGGATATTAGATTTGCATTCCCACGCCTAGCTAAAGAGCTACTTATAGAGGGAGACACAACTCGTGCAATAGAGGTGCTAGATAGAGGTCTTGAAGTGATGCCAATATCTAGATTAAAGCACGATGCCAATACAACAATATCAATGATTCAGGTATATTATGCGGCTAATGCCTTTGATAAAGGTAATGTTTTAATGGATGACTACACTAGAGTGCTAGAGGAGTATATTGACTATTACGTTACATTCCCAAATAGTAAGGCTGATTTAATCTCAAATGACTTTAACTATAACTTGCAATTACTTAGCAATCTATATAGTATAGCAGAGGAGTCTGGTCAAAAGGAACAAGCAAGCAGAATATACAATCTATTTGAAAAGCATCAATTATAATATTTGATCCGAACTGAATTTACGCTATGTTACTAGATACAACATACCAAAACATACTCCTCGAAGCAGGATGTGATGAAGCAGGAAGAGGCCCCCTATCAGGGAGCCTCTTTGCGGCTTCAGTAATACTACCTTTTGATTTCCATGATCCTCTACTTAACGACTCTAAGAAGATGACTGAAAAACATAGATATAAACTGAGATCTATAATTGAACGTGAAGCTATCGCATGGGCGGTAGATGAGGTTACAATTGAGGAGATAGATCGAATAAACATTCTGAATGCCTCATTCCTTGGGATGAGTAGGGCTACTCAAAAGCTATCCACTCCACCTGAATTACTACTTATTGATGGTAATAGATTTAAGTCTGAGCTTACAATCCCATTTGAGTGTATAATTAAAGGGGATGGAAAATATGCAAATATAGCTGCAGCATCCGTACTTGCAAAGACATATAGAGATGATTATATGATTAAGATTGCGGAGGAGTACCCCGAATACAAATGGGCAAAAAACAAGGGATACCCAACACTTGAACACCGAAAAGCTATTATGGAGCATGGAATATCTCCATATCATAGACGCACATTCTGTTCCAAATTCATAGAACCAACTCTATGGGGAGTATAACACTAATGTTTTTTTAGTATTTTTTTAGATTGCTAAAATCTAGGATTATTCATCGCAACATCTCTATAGTTTGTAATAATAAGTTGATATTTATCATCTTCAAAGATCAATATACCTCCAATTTCACCACTTCCTGAAGGTAGTCTATATTGTGCAAAAGATGCAGTAGGAAGAGTTTTAACAGATAAACTATCTCCAAATTTGTCAATAATGACTCTTTTTGTGACCTCATTATTCTCAACCCATGAACAAATAGATTCATTCTCCTCAAACTGAACATCACTAATCTGGATATAATAACCCAAAGTTTTACTATCTAATTGACCGATTGTTTTATCGAGAGTTATAATCTCTAATGGTGCAGGGATTGACTCTATATAGACTGGGATTTTATCCTTTGGAATAGATGTAACCCAAAAATTCTCACGATCCAACCCTATACGCATCATACCACTATATATATACATATGTAGAGAGTTACACGATATTCTAATTTTAGAACCACATGGAAATAGTTTATATAGATCCCCTTCTTCAACTCTCACCTCAACAGTTGCTGTACGGTCTGTAATATAAATTGAGCCTCTAATATTCCAATTATCATCACTACTCAACACTATACCCTCAATATATACATCACCAATTATGATATTAGGTGTAGTACTCGCCTGCTCCATTAAGGACGCAATAGATACTAAGGTTGAATCACTAGGTTTATAATCTATCACTACAGGCTTATCACACCCTATCATTAATATAATGATAGCCACAAATAGGTATCTATATACTACTCGAAACATCATATAAGTCACGCATTTTTAGTGTATAAAACAACTCTTCATCTATATTCTGTAAGCTCAATACACCCGTAATTGATACCTCAACATTAGGGACTATCTCGGAAGCAAACTCAGCATATGCAGAGGTCTCTACCACAATTCTGTTCCCAACCTTATCATTAAAGTATATATATTCTCGACCCACTTTTGCCCACTCCAAGCCATACCTATTATTAACAATACCTTTAACTGTTACTAATTGACCAGACATATCACTACTTAGCTCCAATACTGAGAGTGGTTTTGGCGATTGCACCTCTGGATAATAGGTACAATCGCAAACATATTTATCAAGTATGTAGTAGTAATTAAAATAACCAGGAGGTTCAACTTCTAATGAGTGTTCAGACAGACCAACTCTCATAACCTCATTATATAGATCAACCGTTAACCCCTTCATTGATATATGAATATTTCGTCCAATAGGGAACTGTTGGTGTGAATCGTACATCCCTACAAGGAGTTCCAATCCACCTGTCTCATCCGAAGCTACAATCTTTTTAAAGAAATTATTATATATATCATTGGCAATAACAGTAACCTCCAATACCATATCTTCATCAATATATAGACTCCCCTGCCCTATCGCCTCTCGAATATCTTGTACCGAAACATTATTTCCTTGACCGCATTTGCCATCTAATTGAGGGGCGACTCTTATATCTTTCACACATGATACAAATAGTGTCACCGTAAATAAAATAATCAATCTACCCATATATCTATTTTTCATCTATCTGAGCGTGTTTACTACATCTGAAATATAACATACACAGCAGCGTGGTCAGAAGCCCAAACAGAGTCAATCTCTTCAGAAGTTCTTATTATCTTTGAGTATATAGGTTTTATATCACCTTTATGGTATATGAAATCTATACGAGAATTTTGCAACTGTCCATATATAACAGCATAAGTACTCCCTTGATGCGTCACCTCATCTGGATTTACAACTCTATAACTATCAACAAAACCATTTTTGTACATAAATTTAGATGTTGGGAAGTCTACTTTTCCATAACCGTAGTGAAGATGTTTCGCTCTTTCAGTCCAATCTAAATGCGAACAAGAGTTAAAATCGCCACATATTAACTGTACCATATCATTTTTTATATATGGCAACATATCATCATTAAATATTTCATTCAAATCAGCAACAGGTTTTTCTTCGTCTTCTGCAACCCATACATCTGTATCTAAGCCTTGTGACCCATAACAGCAAGTGTACTCTGGATTATACGAGTAACGCAACCAACAATCATTAATATAAATATCCTGACTATTTGGAAGGGTAATAAATGCAGGATTTGACTTAAACCCATTTTTAGTTGCAACTTTAGTTATAGGGTAACGACTAAACATAGCTAAATTATCTCCTGAAGATTCAGTCTGGAGATTAAATCCTAACTCTTTAGCAATACGCTCCTGTGCACCATATGCCTCTTGGAGTGTTATTACATCTGCATCAACCTCTTTAAGTAGGTCTATAACATGTGCTCTACCATCTTTACCAACATGAACACCTCCATGCCATATATTCCACTGAAGAACTCTAAGCAAAGATTTATCACTAGCGGCTGGAGTTACCTGCTTTGCATAGAAATCATTAGACTTTGTAGGAGTATGTATATTGTTATTAATTGAGAAAGATTCAATTGTAGCTGCTAATCTATTCGAACACTTTGCACTCTCACTAATATCAAATGTAAGTAAGAAGTAGTTAATTCCGCTATTCAAATTATAAGATAGATCCAACTCAATTTTATCTTGAGGCTTAAAAGTCGCAATTTTATCCTTTACATCAGACTTTGGCATTGAACCAGTATAATATAGTGATATGTTATCAATGTCGGATAAATCTCTATTTTGAGATAGATCTAATACCATATTTGTTAACTCACTAACACCTTTAGACCCTGATATTGCAATACGTAATTTTATTATCTGTTGATCTATACTCCCCTGTGGCGAATCCCACTCACTAGCAATTTCTACTGCATTAAATAGTTCCTTCCTCTTTTTCCCACTCTCAAACTCTCTATTATCACTACTCTCAGTCGGACTTATATTTGAACTACCATAATAATCCATTCTATCGTTACGTGCATGAAAAGATATAGGACCATTTGCAGCCCAGTTTAGATACATATCCGACGAAGGCTCATCAAATGGATAGTACCCTTTTAAGTATTCAAATTCAGGATGAGATGTAGTCAAAGGTCTTTTCATCCACTCTTTTATGGCTTCGTCCGAGAGTTTACACCTCCAAATTCTTAACTCGTCAATATCTCCACCAAATACCGACTCTTTAGATTCATCGGCTCCAACTACTCCTGGAATTATCGAACTCACTTTATCGCTATGTGCTACACTCTCACCATTTATGTAGAGATTAGTTCCACCAACTCCACAAGTTACAGCTATATGCTGCCATTTATCACTTAACACCTGAGGTGAAGTTGCTCCACTGTACGTATTATGTAATTTACCATTTTTAATAACAACGGGTAATTTATCAACAATATTTATATTACTATAATATCCACCTCCGATAATTACCTCACTATCTCTCCATGTAGTATCATCTCCACGTACCCAAGCCTCAACAGACCAGTTACAATTTAAAGTATCCATACCGAGGCTAACATTTGAATCAACACCATCAAGTTTAAGGTATCTTCCGTTCTGAGCCTTAGCTCCAAAACAAATTATTACAAATAATAGTACTAATATTTTCTTCATTTTTTACTATTTTTATAAATTACACAAAATCCACCCATTAATATATGGTGTAATACAATTATACGAATAATTGATGATGAACACAAATTTAGAAACTCAATACAATGAACATAAAAACAATACTCGACATATCTACTCCAATAGCTATATAATTATTAAAATCTATATGATAGTCCACATAATACTCCTCGCCCATCAGCATACATATAACGGCTCTCCATTGGAGTATAAAATGTTAACCCATCAACAGAGTGCCTTCGGACTCTACTAGATTCATAGCCACTATATATATTATCTCTAGCTCCAAGAACATTATCAACCATAACATATAACGATAGTAGTTGTTCATCTCCAAGTCTAATATTTTTCAATATGCGTAACGAAATATTTACTGCTGCGGGTAATTTCTCCTGCAAGACTATAGCGTTTTGAGACTCAGGTGATGAAGCCATTTCATAAACCCGCTTCATTCTCCTTGTAACAACAGGCTCAATATAACGACCACCAAGAACACTCCCAATCACAGATAAATTCCAACCCCTTTGACTATACTCTACCTCTGTAGATAACACTCTTTGAGGTGCATTCCCCTCAACATATCCAGACATATGAGCAATGTCTCCCTTTAATAGATATAATTCAGAGACATCTGATATAATATCAACACTAGGATTATTGTTGTAAGTAAACCGCCCTATGCCAGCCACGATCTTCACATCAAGAAAAGAGCTGAAAGATAACAACACAGAGGCTTCAACACCTCGATGAAACTTCTCTATATCATATACATTAACATTACAATACTCCTCAAACATATCGTCATAATAACTATACACATCTGCACCGTTATTAAACATTGTTGCATAAAGTGTTAATTGACAAGATATCCACTCACTTAAATAACTATATCTAAAATCAGCCCCAGAGCTGTTTGAGTTCGTTGCGTTTCCACTACTCATATTTCTGTAACGTGGAGATAGTAGTACATCATTAATATTTGGTGCGTCACTATCGTAAGCCAAAGACAATGATAGTTGGTGTGCAGTAGTCACCCTAAATAGTGCAGATGTTTGGAGTGCAAGATGATTAAACTTATGAAGGTTCGACTCTCCAAAAGAGCGATCCCCTTCATAAAGTTCCTTCTCATACACTCCATTACGTTTAAAAGAGGTCGTTCCAACATCTAACCCAGCATCAATTAGAAGATATCCAAAGTCTGATCTAAAGTTTACAAATCCACTGTAATCATTATAGTCAAGAACATAATCATACCCAAAATGGTCACCAACCTCAATTTTACGAGATGGGTCAAGAACATTATTCTCAACTTTATCTCCGTATAGAAGATTATCAACCATGTATCTATCAAGATCTGTATAAAATTCACCACCCATAAGATCTCTCATCACCTTGTAGTTTGAACTAGTGATTACTCTAGCTTTAACACCATATCTAAAAGAGATCTTATCATTAACCAAACTCTTTAGACTCACAAACACCCCACCATCAATATCCTCTTTAACTCTCTCTTCACAGAAATATAGAGATTCTCCTGTCGATGACAATTGATTTAAATTATATAGATGAGTCCAATTTATTTGAGGATTTGCAATCCACATATTATTTGCCACCTCTTGGAGATAGTCTCCAGTCATAAAGTCAGGCATATATCTATAGTAGTCTGGTCTTGGGTCGGGTGCATCTCCCCATGACAGAGCACCTTGAGCTTCCCGCCCCATTCGTAGGGATAATGACACTTGCAGATCTGTCTTTTTATTAATTTTATCTCTATACGTTGCCATAGCAATAGGCTGAAAATCACTAGATATAGAGCTATTACGCATTTTCCCATCAACATATCCCCATGATGGATTATACAAATTATCCTCTAAAAGTTCTGCGGCTTGTTTTGTGATTGAACTTCGTCCTCCTCTTTGGGTTGGCGAACCAATAAAAGATAGACTCAACTCTCCACCCCATCTAAAATTAGTCGAAAACCCTGCATAAGCTACAACACTTCGAGTAAATACTCCTGAAATATCACCATCATAACCATCTTTCACCTCAACACCCAAAGAGTATCGAGACCTATGACCAATAGAACCAGAAGAGTGCCCTCCAACTCTGTACCTATATCTCTTTGATGAAAGTGTCGAAACCACACGCTGCTCAGATGGCATTGCATTGATATTTTGAGTCATAATAGATCCAAATCCTAATGGCGATATATAATTGTAATCTCCCTCAATATTATCACGACTCAGAAATCTCACACGACTTGAAGCACCAAGTAGATTCCAAATAGGATCACCTGAGAGTGGATTAAAAATAGATATATCATTTATAGTGTATTGCTTGGAGTATTTAGAGTCGTATCCCCTACGTGTGTAACGCACAAAGCCAAGATTATAACTATCGAACTCAGAAAGAAGTCTAGGTGCATACGTTGCTTTTAAAAATATCGAGTAATCCATATCCTCCTCGGAGATACGATTATCCTCTTCGAAAACAATATAACCATCATCACCTTGTACCGAAATACAAAGAGATAGGAGTAATATTATACAAAGCCATCTACGCACACTACTATATTTAGATCAATAAATAGCAAATGTAGTCATTTTTAGGTTTTAATAAAGCTCTTTGCCTCTCATAATTATAATGTTTTCAAATTATATATACACGTATAACACAACGATACAGCTCACTCTTTTCAATAACCTTCGCTAAAAACCACATTTTATTATATTTTCTAACAAATATTTGCTAAAAAATATATAATTTTACACCTATTATTACGTTTAAATGTAAAAAAGAAAAATGACTAGATTATTTATAACACTCATACTATCGTTGATTAGTCTGAATAGCTTTGCTCAAAACGATACTCTAAAGAGAGTTTCTCAAGTTACAATTACAGACTCTAAAAACAATAATATGGGAGTTCCCCTACTCGGAGAGAAACACCTATTAATATTCTACCCAGACCCAGAAGCAGCGTCACAAAATAGTCATCTAACTGATTATCTGGAGGAGAACCAAATTGAGAGTGATAGTATATACGCATTTGGTATTGTCAACCTAAAGGATGCACCATTCTTCCCCAATGCTCTTGTAAGATTTATCGCAAGACAGAAGATAAAAAAAACTGGTGCACAAATATTCTTCGACCCTAATCATGCAATCAAAGATGGTTGGAATCTAGGAGAAGTAGACGATACATTCACAATTATGTTTATTACAAAAGATCGTGAAATAGCCTTTTTAAAGAGAGGTTATCTAACCGAGAGCGACGTTAAGGAGTTCTACAAAGTAATCGATAAATATAAGTAATAACAAAAAAGTTAAGCACTACAGTGCTTAACTTTTTTTTCCTCTATTTCGTTAATATCGAAAGTCTTTTAGTTGCTATGAGTTGGAATATACACCTTGATACCATAAACGTCACAAATGCAAACCAAAGTGCATTATTTCCTATCGTATCTACAAATGTATAGTAGACGATAAAGAATAGTGCCATTGCTAGGAATGTTGTATCTCTCAAAACCTTTGTTTGAGTTGCACCTATAAGGATTCCATCCATAAGAAATGGAGCAAAGCCAGCCAAAGGGACTACAACTAACCACACGATATAATTTTTAGACTCCTCTATTATTGCAGGAGAATCTGTGAATATACTTAACACAAAGCTCCACGAGGTAGCATATACTACTGAGAATATAACAGCAATAATTCCCGCCCACAGAAATAACTTATTTATACACTCTTTAATTGCGATCTTATTTTTTGCACCAAAATACTTTCCAATTAGAGACTCAGCCGCATAGCCAACCCCATCCGATAGATATGAAAACAGAGTAACCAACTGCATCAATAATATATTAACGGTTAATATTGTGTCACCCATTGATGTCGAAGCAACCGTAAAAAATGTATATACCATCACAATACAACTCGTTCTAAGTAGAATATCCTTATTTATATTTAGAAAGTGTATTAGTGATGACAGATTTAAACTCTCCTTTAAATCCAAATACTCTAAAAAACGACTATATTTCAAGAACCAAACAACAACAGAGAATAATAATCCACTATATTGTGCTGCAACCGTAGCCCATGCAATACCACTAATCCCCATATCATACTTAAATACAAATAATAATCCAAGAACAATGTTAACGATATTAACAATTACGGATGTCCACATTGGGGTCTTTGCATTCTGCATCCCTATAAACCAACCATGTATTGCAAATAGTGTTATAGTTGCAGGAGCCGCCCATATTCTAGCATAAAAATACTCTCTTCCTAAATCATGTATCGCCTGACTTCCATCCATAACAGAGAAGGACAACTCCCCAATAATTTTTTGAAATAACATCAACAGCACAGCCATTAATATAGATAGAAATATTGAACGAGATAGAATATTTATACACTCCTTAAAATCTCTTGCGCCATATGCTTGTGCAGTTAAACCACTATTGCCCATCCTAATGAACACGCAGTTCCAGTACATAAAATTAAAGATTGTTGTTCCGACTGCTAATGCTCCGATGGCAGTATCACCATAAGGTAATCTTCCTGCAATTGCAATATCCACCATTCCAAGTAAAGGAACTGTTATACTCGATATTGCGTTGGGTATAGCTAAGTTAAGTATTTTTTTATGCACTATAATTAATTTTAAGAGTGCAAAGATAGCAAAATATTCGTTTCCTACGTCCACACAACTCCATACACACACAAGTGTTCTACCAAACAAAACATTAATTGTCGAATCTAAGCGAATAAAATTACAGATAAAAAACATATCTTTGTAACTATACCAATCTGGAAACTATTATGGTGCTAAAAATACTATTACTATTATCTATCATATTGCAACTTATTGCCGTTCTAACAGCAATAAAATTAACTAAAATTACAAAATTCAACTTTTCATGGATGCTATTCACCATCGCTCTCACCTCTATGGCATTTATGAGATGTGGAGAGTATCTTCAGTTAGTTGGAGATAAAAACATGAAACTACCCACAGATTTTTTTGTGTGGCTAGGTGCTACCACATCTGTATGCTTTGCAGTAGGAGTCTTTTTTGTAAAGAAAATATTTAATAACATAACAATATCTAATCACATAAAGGCTCAAACTGAAAAGCGGATATTAAGTGCAATACTTAGTACCGAAGAGAAAGAGAGATGGCGATTTTCAAAAGAGCTACATGATGGACTTGGTCCACTACTATCTTCAACAAAGATGTCTTTGACCGCACTAAAGAAAGATGAGTTATCTCAATATAACAATGACATTGTTAACAATACACTATATGTACTAGAGGAAGCTATTCGCAGTCTCAGAGAGGTTTCAAATAACCTAAGTCCACATACTCTTACAGATTTTGGACTAGCTAGAGCAACTCAAAACTTTATAAATAGATCAACTAAAGGGTCTGATATTGAGATTAAGTTCTCTACAAATCTAAAAAAAGAGCGTTTCGACACCGAAGTTGAAGTTATATTATATCGTGTAATTTGCGAATTAATCAACAACTCACTAAAACATGCTCAATGTAGTAATATAACACTCAAACTATTTTACGAAAACTCAATAATATTTATCAACTATAAAGATGATGGCAAAGGCTTCAACCCCCAAGCTGTTATGGACGTTGGTATGGGACTTTCAAATATAAATTCACGCATTAGCTCATTAAAGGGTCAATGTGAAATAGTCAGCTCTCCAGATAATGGAATGTACACGAATATAACTGTTGATATAAGCAATAATGAACGAGGTAAAATATAGTATTATAATTGCAGATGACCACACTCTGTTTCGTAATGGACTCAAAGGGTTACTAAATAACTGTCCAGAATTCATCGTAATTGGAGAAGCTCCTGATGGCAGAGAGTTACTATCTCTACTTGAGATTAACACTCCAGATGTAATATTACTAGATATTGATATGCCCATTATGGATGGTGCCGAAGCTGCTAAACGTGCAATGAAAGATAATCCTAATGTCAAAATAATCACATTATCAATGCACAGTGATCAAGATTATTACTTTAAAATGGTCTCATTAGGGGTAAAAGGTTTTCTTCTGAAGAGCTCAAACTTCGATGAGGTAAAACT
Organism: uncultured Rikenellaceae bacterium; assembly: GCA_947038405.1. Lineage (GTDB taxonomy): Bacteria > Bacteroidota > Bacteroidia > Bacteroidales > Rikenellaceae > CAMQVY01. The sequence goes on from CAMQVY010000006.1 coordinate 22,118, forward strand.
TGCAATCACAACTGTTGCTAGTGGAGGAAGTTATTTTTCGCAAGAACTTCTATGTGATCTTGTCGGAAGTCTGAAGAGCATCGATAAATGTGATGATGACTCTTGCGAGACTCTATCTCAAAGGGAACTAGAGATATTGCTACTCATATGTAAAGGGTTGTCCAACAATGAAATTGCAGAGAAACTATACATATCAAAGAGAACAGTAGATAAACATAGAGCCAACATTCTGAGCAAAACAAATAGTAAGAATACAGCTAACCTCGTAGTTTACTCAATAAAAAACAATCTAGTTGAAATATAGGAAATAATTATTCACTGCATACGCACAACTAGTAGATGTCAATTCCATCAAAATTAGATACAAAAAAAAAGTCTCTCTAAATAAATTAGAGAGACTTTTAACCTAAAGTGATTATGTAAAATCTATTTTACGTCACTTCTCTTATCGTAATGCTTTTGATAGCGAGTCATAAACTTATCAACGCGACCTGCAGTATCAACAAGTTTCATCTTACCAGTATAGAACGGGTGAGAAGAGCTTGAGATCTCCATTTTGTACACGGGATAGGTTTCGCCATTCACTTCTAGAGTCTCTTTAGACTGTACGGCGGACCTGCACAAAAACACTTCATTATTAGACATATCTTTGAATGCTACCAAACGATAATTTTCAGGATGAATTCCTTTTTTCATGTTGTGTGTTTTTTAATTGTGTAATATTAGGCTGCAAAGATATTAATAAATTTTCAATAAACAATGCTTTCCTACTCTATATTATATTTTTTATTCTCTGTTATCTCTTTTTCTTCGGATTCGCAGGGAACCACCCTTTTTTCACTCTTTCACGTTGTTCGAAAACCTCTTTTATAGTCCAAAATGATGAAAATGAAAACACACCTAATATAGCCGATATTGCAATATCATCAACAATAATAGATAGTCCTAATCCAATAATACCCGTAATTAAAAATATCCACCAGCATTTGACACCCCAATAATACTCAGCCTTAACAACAATTGGATGAAAAAGCCCTATAATTAGGAACGTTGCGAGACCAATAAATATACCATTTATATTTATATCCATGATTACATATTACCTTATATTAATAAATCACCTAAAAGTAGGCTATATCTTTACTCTCAATTGCCGATAATATATTATTAGCAGCTGAACTAGTCCCAATTCTAAATAGATCTGACGACAACCACTCCTCCCCTAATATACTCTCTACTATAGTATAGTATAAAGCGGCATCTTGAGCCGTTTTAACTCCTCCAGCAACTTTGAATCCAACCATACGACCTGTTTTCTCAAAGTACTCTTTGATAGCTTGACACATAATAATTGCAGCTTCTGGAGTTGCAGCAGAATCAACTTTACCCGTTGATGTTTTAATAAAGTCTGCACCAGCTAACATAGCTAATAGCGAAGCATTGCGAATTAGTTCAGGCGTTTTTAGCACACCACACTCTATAATAACTTTCAAAATAACCTCAGCACCGACTTCAACACCAATCGTCTCTATTTCATTTGCAAGTTGCTCATAATCTCCTCCAAGTAGCTGTCCGACATTAATAACAATATCTATCTCATCAGCACCGTTCTCAACAGCCATGGCAGTCTCCAACATTTTAACCTCAACATATGTTTGAGATGATGGGAATCCTCCAGACACACTAGTAATAGAGATACTCGACTCACCAACTACCAATCCGACAGCATCAACAAATAGTGGATATACACAAATTGAAGCTACATTTGGTATTGCTGGGAAGTTTATCGGAAACTGAACAACTTTAGTAGTAAATTCAGTTATAGATTCAACAGAATCAGAAACATTTAAAGATGTTAAATCAATACAGCTATAACAAATTTTATACACATCAGGATTACAATTCTTTGCAGAGATACTCTTCACCTCTTTGACCAAATCACTCACTTGTTGTTGAGTCGATACTACGCCGTACTCTTTTAATCTACCTGTATATTCCATAACTAAACATATTTTTTTCACTATATCCTAAGTCCTCTCAATATTTAGAGTCTTAATAACTGCGCAAGATATGTATTTTTTTATAGATTTAGACACACTCTTCTCAGAATTTAATAAAAGTTTTGCCCCTCAGAGAGTTTACAATACAGTTATATCCACACTCAGAAGATCAATGCAAATTTAAAACAACGAGTAACATAGCCTAATATTGCAATTCAAGTATAAAAAAAACAATATTTGATCTAATAAAATAGAGAAAATATCTATTTTTCATCTCTAAAGTTTTTTTTTTATAAATATATATATACCTTTGTGTATATAATACAAGTAGAAAATATGACAATTCAAATCCACATACATCATTGCATCCATCATCCTCTTCATTTGAGGTAGGTTTTGCTGTGTATATGTAGTTTTAAGTTGCATTGATATAGTTCAGAGCCCACCTCATAAGAGGTGGGCTCTTTTTTGTTTAACAACACATTAAAAATAATAATATGATAAGATTAGCAATTCAAGCAAAAGGTAGACTTAATGAAGATAGTACTGAACTATTGAAAGAAGCAGGAATGTCTGTAGGAAAAAGTAAGCGTAAATTACTAACCCAATCAGCAGATTTCCCAATTGAAGTACTATATCTACGTGACGATGATATTCCTCAAGCAGTAGCAATGGGTATTGCAGATATCGGAATTGTTGGAATGAATGAGGTTTCTGAGAAGGAACAAGATGTTGATATTGCTCATAAGCTAGGATTTAGTAAATGTCGTATATCATTAGCTATTCCAAGAGAAGATGAGTACAATGGAACTTCATATTTTAATGGTAAAAGAGTTGCAACATCATATCCTAAAATTTTAGCACAATATTTCGCAGAGCAAGGTATTACAGCTGAGATTCATGAAATTTCGGGATCAGTAGAGGTTGCGCCATCGGTAGGTATGGCAGATGCTATCTTTGACATCGTTAGTTCTGGAAGCACTCTAGTTACTAATGGATTGAAAGAGGTTGAAAAGGTATTCTTCTCTGAGGCTGTAATAGTAGCAAATAAAAATTTAAGTGACGAAAACAAAGCTCTACTAGAGCAGATGTTATTCAGATTTGAATCAATCGAAAGAAGTCAAGGGATGAAATATGTCCTAATGAATATACCATGTGATAGAGTTGATGCTGCTGTGGCGATTCTTCCTGGAATGAAGAGTCCAACGATACTACCTTTGGCACAAGAGGGATGGTGTTCACTTCACGCTGTGATTAAAGATAGTGAATTATGGCAAAAAATTGAGGAGTTAAAGAGCGTTGATGCAGAAGATATCCTGATATTAGCACTTGAAAAGATGATACGATGATTAATATATTTACATATCCATCCAGAGAAGATTGGAGTAAACTACAAGAGCGTGCAATGTTCGACGACTCTATCATAGAGAGTAGAGTTAAAGAGATCGTTGAGAGGGTTAAAAAAGATGGTGACAAAGCAATATTTGAACTATCAAAGAGTATTGACAACGTAGAGTTAGAGTCACTACAAGCAACTCAGAGAGAGCTTAAACTCTCATTTGGCACTGTTGCATCCGACCTAAAGGATGCAATGGAGGTTGCAATGTCAAATATTTGGAAATTCCACTCAGCACAGATACCCAAAGAGATCGACATTGAGACTACACAGGGGGTTCGATGTGTGCAAAGAGCTATCCCAATAGAGAGAGTTGGATTGTACATCCCAGGTGGCAGTGCTCCGCTATTGTCTACAGTATTAATGTTGGCAATCCCTGCACGAGTTGCAGGGTGCAAGAGCATTACACTATGCACACCACCACGTAGTGACGGAACAATTGCACCAGAGATACTCTATGCTGCATCACTTTGTGGTGTTGACAATATATATAAAATTGGAGGTGCACAAGCTATTGCAGCAATGGCATATGGTACAGAGACAATTGGTAAGGTTGATAAAATTTTCGGACCTGGTAATAGATATGTAACTAAAGCGAAGCAGATGCTTGGTCTATCACAAGTTGCCATAGATATGCCAGCAGGACCTTCAGAGGTTATGGTACTAGCGGATTCGACTTCTCAATCTAATTTTGTTGCATCAGATTTACTATCACAGGTTGAGCATGGAGGAGATAGTCAAGCAATTTTAGTTACCAACTCTATGGATATTGCCAAAGAGGTTCAACTTTGCGTTGAAGAGCAACTGAAAGGTCTTTCAAGAGAGGTAATCGCCTCACAAGCACTTGACAATAGTAAGATTATAGTGATTGAGAACGAGAGTGAGATGATCGAGTTTGCAAACACATATGCGTCAGAGCACCTTATTATATCAATGAACAATCCATGGGAAATAGCATCAAAGATAACTGCTGCGGGTAGTATATTTATAGGAAACTACACACCTGAAAGTGCGGGAGACTACGCTTCAGGAACAAACCATACTCTACCAACAGCAGGTTGGGCAAAATCTTTCAGTGGAGTCAACATAGATAGTTTTGTAAGGAAAGTTACAATACAAGAGGCTACTAAGCAAGGTCTAGAGAATTTAGGTAAAACAATTACAACAATGGCATATGCTGAGGGTCTTACCGCTCACGCTGAAGCTGTTAATATAAGACTAAAGGAGGAATAAGTTATGTTTGATATTCGCAAAAAGATGCGTGGCAATATACTAAATCTAGCTCCATACTCAACTGCAAGAGATGAATACCAGGGCGATTTGGGAGTCTACTTAGATGCTAATGAGAATCCATATGAGAATGGATATAACCGCTACCCTGACCCGCATCAAATAGAACTTAAAAAATCTATTGGTAAGTTAAAAGGGGTTAACGTAGAGAACATCTTTGTTGGCAACGGAAGTGATGAGGCGATAGATTTAGTCTTTAGGGTCTTTTGTGAGCCTAGACTAGATAATGTTGTTTGTATTGCACCAAGCTACGGAATGTATAAAGTCTCGGCATCTATTAATGACGTAGAGGTTCGTGAAGTACAGCTAGAGTCTGATTTTTCGGTAGATGTAACAAAGTTACTATCTGCATGTGATGACTCTACAAAAGCGATATTTTTATGTTCACCTAACAACCCAACAGGAAATGATATCCCTCGAAGTGTTATATTAGAGATATTAGAGAAATTTGATGGTGTTGTTGTGGTTGATGAGGCATATATTGACTTTTCGGAGCAAGCATCACTAATCGAGGATTTAGACAACTACAACAATCTTATTGTACTACAAACCTTATCAAAGGCTTGGGGTTTAGCAGGACTAAGATTAGGGTTGGCATTTGCGTGTGCAGATACAATCACGATAATGTCAAGAGTAAAATATCCATATAACATTAATGTAACGACTCAAAACATCGTACTAGAGCAGCTACAAGAGAGCCGAAGTGCACAGATAGAGGAGATTGTTAGTGAACGCAAATTGCTTTTTGATGAGTTAAGTAAACTTTCAATTGTAAAGAAGATATATCCATCGAGTGCAAATTTCCTTTTAGTGGAGGTTGAAGAGCCAAAAGCGATATACAACAGCTTAATAGAGCTAGGAATTATAGTTAGAGATCGCAGCTCTGTTATTGGATGTAGCGGATGTTTGCGCATAACAATTGGAACACCTCAAGAGAATTTAATGACATTGAATAGCTTAAAAGAGCTAAGTAAATAGTAAGTTATGGAGATTATAAAGAGAAGAGCATTAATCATAGATCGTGATGGAACTATAATCACAGAGCCCCCTATTGATTATCAAATTGACTCATTAGAGAAGTTAGAGTTTGTACCAAGAGCAATATCATCACTAGCGATGTTATCCAATCTTGATTACGAGTTTGTAATGGCATCAAATCAAGATGGATTGGGCACATCATCATTTCCAGAGGATACCTTTTGGGGAGCTCAAAATAAGATGATGAAGACATTAGAGGGTGAAGGTATAACGTTTGATGATGTTCTTATAGATAAGAGTTTTGAAGAAGAGAACGCTCCAACACGTAAACCACGCACAGGAATGTTCTCAAAATATATGACACCTGAGTATGATTTAGCGGGAAGTTTTGTAATCGGAGATAGAGTTACAGATATTATTCTAGCAAAAAACCTTGGTGCAAAGGGGATCTTAATGCAGAAGCCAGAAGTTGGAGTTGAGATGTTAGAGAGCGCATCATGTAGTGATGTTTGTTGTTTAATATCCGACGATTGGACGGAGATTGCAGAGTACATAAGATGTGGAGCGCGCACAGCAACTGTTGTGAGAGATACACGAGAGACTAAAATTTCATCTTCTATTGATTTAGATGGCAGAGGAAACTCAAATATAGATACAGGATTGAACTTCCTCAATCATATGATTGAACAGATAGTACACCATGCAGGAGTATCACTAGAATTAGTTGCAAAGGGAGACCTTCACGTTGACGAACACCACACAATGGAAGATGTTGCTATTGTATTGGGAGAGCTAGTATCGACTGCCCTGGGAGACAAGAGAGGTATTGAACGCTACGGATATGCACTTCCTATGGATGAGTGTAGAGCTTTAGTTGTCTTGGATTTTGGAGGAAGAATAGACTTTGATTGGAGAGTTGAATTTTCGAGAGAGATGGTTGGAGATGTTCCTACGGAGATGTTTTCGCACTTTTTCAAGAGTTTTTCACAATCTGCAAAGTGCAATCTACATATAGAGGCTACGGGAGAGAATGACCACCACAAAATAGAGGGGGTATTCAAAGCATTTGCAAGAAGTTTAAAGCGCGCCATCAAAAGAGATGCGTTCAAATACGAACTACCAAGTAGCAAAGGGGTATTATGATAGCGATATTAGACTACTCTGCTGGAAATATTAGATCTGTAATGGATGCTGTACATAGAGTTGGATGTGATGCAATTATCACATCTGATCCTGCGGAGATCAGACGTGCAGATAAGTTAATTATACCTGGAGTTGGAGCAGCCTCAGTTGCTATGGATTCATTAAAGAGCCTTGGACTAGACAAACTAATCCCGACCCTTACACAACCCGTTTTGGGCATATGTATTGGACTTCAACTTATGTGTAAACATAGTGAAGAGGGAGACATTGAGTGTATGGGTATTTTTGATGCAAATGTTACAAAATTCAAACAAGGACATCTTGACTCAGATGGTAGATTACTAAAAATCCCTCACATGGGATGGAATAGTGTCAACGAATTGAAGACGCCTCTTTTTGAATCAATAGAGAGCGGTTCATACTTCTACTATGTTCACTCATATGCTCCAGAGCTATGTGCAGATACAATTGCGACATCAGAACATGGAGTAACTTTTAGCGGGGCACTTAATGTAAATAACTTCTATGGCACACAATTCCACCCTGAGAAGAGTGGTGAGGCTGGAGAGAGATTAATCAAAAATTTTCTTAACTTATGATAGAATTAATTCCTGCAATTGATATAATTAATGGGGAGTGCGTACGCCTTTCTCAAGGAGACTACAATAAAAAGAGCACATATTTCAAAGATCCATTAGAGATTGCCAAGCAGTATGAAGATGTTGGAATCAAGCGTCTACACGTTGTTGATTTAGATGGAGCAAAGTGTTCTACACCAAAAAATCTAGCTGTTTTAGAGCGCATTAGAAGCAATACATCCCTAGATATCCAATATGGAGGGGGTATTAAGAGTAGTGAAGCTCTGAGCAGTGTATTTTCAAGTGGAGCAAACAGAGCTATTTGCGGCAGTATTGCAGTAAAAAGCCCTGAACTATTTAGAGATTGGTTAGCTGCATTTGGCCCTGACAAAATAATCTTAGGTGCAGATATTAAAGATGGATTTGTCTCAACAAACGGATGGCTGGAGAACTCTTCAACATCTGTATATGAGTTAATAGACAGCTTTTTGGAGAGTGGATTAACGCAAGTCATCTGTACAGACATATCTAAAGATGGAATGTTGCAAGGACCTACTTTCGATCTATATGAAGAGATGCAGAGTCGCTATGATGGAATAAACGTCACAATTAGTGGAGGCATTAGCTCAATGGCAGATATTGAGAGATTAAATGATATGAATCTGCGCAGTGTAATCATTGGCAAGGCGATTTATGAAGGTCATATAAAATTGGAGGATCTAAGAGAATGGTTGCAAAGAGGATAATTCCATGTCTTGATATAAAGAATGGAGAGACTGTAAAGGGTATTAATTTTTTAGAAATAAAGAGTGTCGGTGATCCGATTGAACTCGCTAGAGCCTACGCACAACAAGGTGCAGACGAGCTAGTATTTCTGGATATTAGTGCAACAATTGAGCAGCGACAAACTTTTGCTGCACTAGTTGAACGCATTGCTGCAAATATCAATATCCCTTTCACTGTTGGCGGAGGTATTTCAGCACTAGGAGATGCCGAAAGGTTACTTTTAGCTGGAGCAGACAAAGTATCTGTAAATAGCGCTGCCGTAAATAGACCTGAGCTTATAAGCGAAATTGCATCACGATATGGTAATCAATTTGTTGTTATAGCAATAGATGCTAAGTGTGTTGATGGCAAATGGTGTGTAACGACTCATGGAGGGAGTAAGCTATCCGATAAGGAGCTATTTAGTTGGGCATATGAGGCACAAGAGCGAGGAGCAGGAGAGCTTTTATTCACATCTATGGATCACGATGGAACGAAGAGTGGTTATGCTTGTGACATATACGCTCAGCTATCAGATAAGCTATCAATTCCGATAATAGCATCGGGAGGAGCTGGGAATGTAGATCATATTGTAGATGTTTTCGAGAAAGGATATGCAGATGCAGCCCTTGCGGCGTCTATATTCCACTATGGAGAGATACTAATCCCAGACCTAAAAACAGAGCTACTAAGAAAAGGAATCAACGTAAGAAAGTAAGTTAACTGCGACCACGTAGTGCCGCCCACATAGGGTAGTTCACTACGTCAAGCAAACAAAAAAATAAAAATATGTTAAAATTTAACGAATTAGATGTAGCGAAAAGTTGCGAAGGATTGCTTCCAGTCGTAATTCAAGATGATGTGACACTAAAGGTGTTAATGTTAGGCTACATGAATGAAGAGGCTCTACAAAAGAGTCAAGAAGAGATGCGTGTTACATTTTTCAGCCGCACAAAAAACAGACTATGGACAAAGGGCGAGAGCAGTGGTAATTTCCTTAACATAGTCTCAATTGCAGTTGATTGTGACAATGATACTCTTCTTATTAGAGTAAACCCAATCGGAGCAACTTGTCATACTGGCGATATTAGCTGTTTTGACAACAATGGAGACGAAGGATTTGTAAGAAAATTAGGTAATGTTGTGGCAACAAGACACAAAGAGATGCCAGAGGGATCTTACACAACCTATCTTTATAACAAAGGTATTCCAAAGATAGCTCAGAAAGTTGGCGAAGAGGCTGTTGAGACAGTAATTGAGGCAGTTGCAGGAAATAAAGATGCGTTTATCTACGAAGCATCAGATTTAGTCTACCATCTTTTAGTTCTACTTGAGTCAATGGACTGCTCTATTGCAGATGTTGAGAAAGAACTCGTTAAGAGACATAAATAAGAAACATTATTCCCTGTAATCATACAGCACCGCCCGCAGATAACAGTTCCATGTGTCTATAAAACTAGACTTTGAACTGCCCTCTGCGGGCGGTGCTGCGTGGTCGCAGTGAACTGTTAAACCTCTTTAATTGATAGGCTTAATCGCCCTCTGACCTTATCTATCCCTATCACCTTCACCTCAACTTGCTCATGCAACTTCAATACTTCAGATGGTGCAGTTATAAACTTATTTGCAATTTGAGATATGTGAACAAGCCCATCTTGTTTAATTCCTATATCAACAAAAGCTCCAAATGCTGTCATATTTGTTACAATACCAGGGACAACCATACCCTCATATAGATCATCAATCGTGCGCACACTCTCCGCAAACGAGAAACTCTCCTTTACTCCACGAGGATCTCTACCTGGCTTTTCAAGCTCACTCACAATATCCGTAAGCGTTGGAATACCAATTTTATCTGTTACATATTTAGATAGATCAATTTTAGTAATAACCTCTTTATTACTAATCAACTCACCGATAGTCACATTAATATCCTTTGCAATCTTCTCAACAATAGAGTATGCTTCAGGGTGTACCGCACTATTATCTAGTGGATTTTTTGCATTTTCGATACGTAAAAACCCTGCGCACTGTTCATACGCTTTTGCCCCAAGTCTAGGAACTTTTAACAGTTGATTCCTGCGAGTAAATGAGCCATTCATAGCTCGATACTCCACAATATTCTTTGCAAGAGACGCACCAACCCCCGATACATACGAAAGAAGTTGCTTTGATGCCGTATTTAAATTAACACCCACTCCATTCACACAACTCTCTACGACTGTATCAAGTGCAGATTTCAATCGTCCCTGATCTACATCATGTTGATACTGCCCTACTCCAATAGATTTAGGGTCAATTTTAACCAACTCAGCTAATGGGTCAATCAGTCTACGACCAATCGACACTGACCCTCTCACCGTAATATCATAATCGGGAAACTCCTCTCTTGCGACATCAGACGCAGAGTATATACTTGCACCATCCTCACTAACCATAAATATCTCTAGCGGTTCAGAGTGAACTAAGTTCTTTACAAGTTGCTCTGTCTCTCTCCCTGCCGTTCCATCTCCAATTGCAATAGCATCTATTCTAAACTTCGAAATCAAAGAATTAAGCTCCGAAGATGCCTTTTCAGATTGATTCTGCGGAGCATGAGGATATATTGTAGTATTGTGGATCAAATCTCCCTGCTCATTCAGGCATACAACTTTACACCCCGTTCTAAACCCAGGATCAATTGCCAAAAGTCGCTTCTGACCTAGAGGTGCAGATAGTAGTAATTGTCTAAGATTCTCAGCAAATATTGCAATTGCCGCCTCATCAGCACTCACCTTTGCCGCTGCTAGAGCTTCATTCTCAATAGATGGCTTTAAGAGTCTCTTATAACTATCTTTTATTGCACCCTCAATAACGCTACGTGACGGTGAATTACCTTTTATAAATATTCTCTCTAGTTGCTCTACTGCTCGATCACTATCAGGTGCTATATTAAGTCGAATATATCCCTCTCTCTCAGCTCTTATCATAGCCAATAACCTATGCGAAGATATGCGTTTAAATGGCTCTTGACACTCAAAATAATCTGAGTACTTTACCCCCTCTTCAGCTTTTCCTTTTACAACTTTAGTTGCTATATTCGCTTCATTTTTGAATAATCTACGCATAGAGTTACGCCCTTGCTCTGACTCACTCACCCACTCCGCAATAATATCATTAACTCCACCCAGTGCCTCCTCAGTAGTTGGCACAGCATCATTTATAAATCGTTTTGCCACTATCTCTGGCTTCTGACCATCTTGGCTCATTACAAGGGCTGCTAATGGCTCCAAACCCTTTTCACAAGCAATCATAGCACGTGTCCTACGCTTTGGCTTGTATGGCAAGTATATATCTTCCAACTGAACAGAGTCAAAACACCTCTCAATCTTAGCTCTCAACTCATCCGTCAATTTCCCTTGTTGCTCTATCGTAGTTAGAATACTCTCTTTACGACTCAAAAGTTCCCTTGTTTTTTCAAGATGCAACTTAATCGCCCCAACCTGTACCTCATCCAAAGATCCCGTTGCTTCTTTACGGTAGCGACTAATAAATGGCACTGTAGCACCTTCATCGAGTAACTTTACGACAGCCTTTACAGACGATACATTAATAGCACATATATCTGATAGAAGTTTAATAATTTGTTCCAAGTTTTCTAACATTATAATAATATTTATAATAAAACTCAATCATGAAAACTAAGTTTCTAAAAAAAAAATCGTATATTTGAAATTCAAACCGTAAATATATAAAAAATATGTTCTCAAAAGAAATATATCAAACAAGAAGAGCTCAACTCGCAGAGAGAGTTCTTTCAGGAGGTCTTATTCTGTTGCCAGGAAACGGAGAGTCTTCAATTAACTATCCAAGTAATGTATATCATTTTAGACAAGATAGTAGTTTTCTCTACTTTTTCGGATTGCAACTTCCAGATATGGTCGGAGTTATAGACATTGATAACAATACTGAAACTCTATACGGAGACGATCTTACGATTGATGATATAATATGGACAGGTCCTCAACCAACAATCTCAGAACTAGGAGCTAAAGCTGGAATAAGTGACACGAAACCATTGTCATCTCTATGGGAGCAGATAAACCTTGCAATACGTAAAGGAAGAAGAATCCACTTTTTACCACCATACAGAGCCGAAAACAAATTAAGAATTAGCGACCTACTAAGCATAAAGCCAGCAGCTGTTGCAGACTATATTTCAGTTGAATTAGCTATTGCCATCGTCTCATTGAGAGATAAAAAGAGTGACGAAGAGATTGTAGAGATCGAAAAGGCTTGCCGTATCGGATATGAAATGCACACAAAGGCTATGGAGATGTGTCGCGAGGGTGTAGTTGAGCGTGAGATTGCAGGAGCAATTGAAGGTATCTCAATGCAGCAAGGTGGCGGAACATCATTCTCTTCTATTGTATCTCAACATGGAGAGACTCTTCACAACCACTGCTATGACGGAACACTAACAAAGGGACGATTACTACTAGTTGACGCAGGTGCACAAACAACAATGGGATATGCTAGTGACTTCACTAGAACAATTCCAGTAGGAGGTAAGTTTACTCAACTACAAAAAGATGTGTACAATATTGTACTTGCAGCTAATAACAAAGCATTTGAGCTATCAGCTCCAGGAAAACTATATAAAGATATACACTTAGAGTGTGCAAAGGTTCTCGTTAATGGTCTTAAAGCACTAGGATTGATGTGTGGAGATACAGACGAAGCCGTTGCTGCTGGTGCTCACGCACTATTTATGCCTCACGGATTAGGTCACATGATGGGTCTTGATGTTCACGACATGGAGGACATAGGTGAAAAATATGTAGGATATGACCTTGAGACAGAGCGCAGTACTCAATTAGGAGTTAGCTCTCTAAGAATGGGACGCAGATTAGAGGCAGGTATGGTTATGACCGTAGAGCCAGGTTTATACTTTATTCCAGCACTTATCGAAAAGTGGAAAAATGAAGGGTTAAATTCTAAGTTTATTAACTTTGACAAACTTGAGCCATATCTTGATTTCGGAGGTATCCGTATTGAAGACGACATACTTATCACAGAGAGTGGTAATAGAATGCTTGGAGATGAGCGTATCCCCGTAACAGTAGAGGAGATTGAGGAATTTATGAAAGCAACTTTATAGATAAAATATTAAATGGCGCTAATACTGCACATTGAAACTGGAACAGACGTATGTTCTGTTGCTCTATCTGAAGATAATAAAGTTATCTCTTTGCGAGAGAGTGGTTCAGAGAGAGACCATGCAACAAAACTAGGTGTATATATAAATGATGTCTTAACCGAACATAATTATACTACCGACAAACTAGATGCTATATCAGTTGGCATGGGTCCAGGCTCATACACAGGACTCCGAATCGGAGTATCTATGGCTAAAGGTCTATGTTATGCACTAAATATCCCTCTTATTGGAGTTAACTCTTTGGAGTCGATGGCAGCAATTGCCCTTGAGAGCTACAAAGCGGGAGATATCCAGGTGAAAGATTGGGATAATGCCCTATTATGCCCAATGATTGATGCACGAAGAATGGAGGTTTACACCCAAGTTCTCGATACATCACTCAATCCCATTACGGATGTTTGTGCAGAGATTATTACAGATGAGAGCTTTAGTGAAGAGATTAATAAAACAAAAGAATTTTTAATCTTTGGAAACGGAGCAGCTAAGACAGTTGAGATTCTGAGTAATGAGAAGGTATCTTTAATTGATATAACTACATCAGCAAAGGGACTTGTTAATGCCGCTCATAAAGCGTACGTAAATAAAGATTTTAAAGATCTAGCCTATTTTGAACCATTCTATTTAAAAGATTTCGTAGCTATGAAGTCAACAAAAAAGATGTTCTAACAAATATTAAATAAAAAAAACGAAGCTCTATTCACTAGGCTTCGTTTTTTTATTTACTTTAATTGAACTGCTCCCCATATACTAAATTGCATAATCCCAGAGAACTGCTACAAACTTTATTTCTCAGAATGCAAGATATTCTGTAAAGAACTCATCTTTGAATAATCCGTTAGATCAACCTTAATTGGCACTACCGATACATAATTATTATATAAAGCCCAATTATCCGTATCTTCTGCAAGAGGTTCTTCGTTAAAAAATTCACCTGTCAACCAGAAGTAGTCTTGACCACGAGGATCTTGACGACAAACAAATCTCTCTCTCCAAAATCCCTTACATTGACGGCAAACCTTAACACCTTTAATTGTCTCCAACTCACCCTTAGGGATATTAACATTCAGACACATCGGAAGATCCACATCACCACCTAGTACGCTAGTAATAATCTCACTACAATAGTGCTTAGACGTTGTAAAATCTGCATTTTCATCATGATCCAACAACGAGAATCCGATTGTCGGACATCCATAAAAGCTACCTTCGATTGCTGCTCCCATAGTTCCAGAGTATAGAACATTGATCGCCGAGTTAGAGCCATGATTAATACCCGATATAACTAAATCAACCTTTTGATCTAGTAATACGTGGTCGAATGCCATTTTAACGCAATCAACAGGAGTTCCATTACAAGCATAAATTTCAACACCTTCACTCTTACTTACACACCTTAAACTCAGCGGACTAAACATTGTAATTGCGTGTGATTGCCCCGACTGCATAGTTTCAGGCGCAATAACAACAACTCTTCCAAACTCTTTAGCAACATCAATAACACTCTTGATTCCTAATGAATCAAATCCATCATCATTAGTGATAAATATCAATCTATCTTTCATTATTTTTCTACTATATTAAACCTATTTGAGTAACTAACATCTCAAAGATATATATATTTAATTAAACTTATTACAGAAAATGAAGTTTTCCAATAAATATGGTGAAAGTAGAATACATTGAAGTAAATACCATCTATAATTTCTCCATAAAACGATGATTTATGGAGTTAGATTAATTGAATTATTTTGTTTTTATTAAAATAGATGGTATCTTTGCCCCCTAATTGAGGAATCTCTTGTGCGAATATTAAGAAGTCCGTAATATTCCTCAAATATAATTTAATAGATTTATTCCGATGGATAATTTAATGAGAATCGCTCAAGAAGCTACTTGGGCAAAGAAAGAAGTTCCTGCTTTTAAAAGTGGTGATACTATTACAGTTAGTTACAAAATCGTAGAGGGAAACAAAGAACGTGTTCAAAGTTTCCGTGGTGTTGTAATTCAAATCAAAGGTACTGGTGTTACTAAAATGTTTACTATTCGTAAGATGTCTAATGGTGTAGGTGTAGAGCGTATTTTCCCTCTTAACTCTCCTCTTATCGACACTATCGAGATTAACAAAGTAGGTGTTGTTAGACGTGCTAGAATCTATTACTTCCGTGAGCTTACAGGTAAAAAAGCTCGTATCAAGGAGAAACGTTACGTATCTACTAAGAAGAAGTAATTTATTATACTGTTTTAAAAAAGGTGATCCTATATGGGATCACCTTTTTTTATTCATCTAACTAGAGCTATAAGTTCATTTTACACCTTTGTCTTCTTATAACAAGAATCCAAATATCAGATAAGATACTATAAGAGTGACAATCACATTAAATAGCTGTGCAGACATAAATGCTTTTAATGGAGCTCTATTCTCTTGATTAAACAAGTCTTTAAAATTAGTCTCTAAACCGATACAAACAAATGCTATACTAAATAGAGTTGTACTAAATCCTTTTGTGATTTTACCTATTGCCTTTGCCTCCTCTATTGGGAAACATATACTAAAAATAAGAGATGCGGCAATGAATCCAACTACGAACTTAGGGAATCTCTCCCATATTGTAGCCAACGTAGGTCTTTCCGCACCATTACTCCCCTTTAACGACCACATAAGTGAAATAGCGAAAGCAGCAATACCTAACAAAACATTTTGTGAAGATTTAACTATAATAGCAATTTGAGCAGCCTCTTCTCCAAGAAGAGTTCCAGATGCAGCGACAGCTCCAGTAGTATCTATTGTACCACCCATCCAAGCTCCACCTACTGCTTGAGACAGTCCCATAAGGTTTGAGAGCCAAGGCATTATATACATCATTGGAATTGCAGTAACAAGCACTAATGATATTACATAAGATAGCTTTTTATTATCACCTTTAATTGCTCCACAAGTTGCAATTGCAGCACTTACACCACATATTGATACTGCACTAGCCAACATTGTTGACATCTCATCATCCACTTTAAATACCTTACGCGAGATCCAGAAAGCGAAGTACCACACAATTACAACTACGATTAAAGATTGAGCAAATCCAAACATTCCTGCTTTTAGCACCTCACTAAATATAATTGTAGAACCAAGGGCAATAATACCTATTTTGATATAAAACTCACTTTGGATTCCTCTTTTAAGCCAGTCAGGAACACCAAACAAGTTATTAATTGCTAATCCAAATATCACAGAAAAGAATACTGGTTCTAATCCATACTTTTTACATATAGGGATATTTGCAACTAATTGAGCAACCAATGCGACAATAAATATAACTAACATTGAAGCGACAATACATTTAACTGAACGTTTCAGTGATATTGATGTAATGAATGTTAATCCCGTAAGGAAAAGGAACATATAAACCGCATTCATCACACTATCAACGGACGTTAAATGCTTTGGCATTATTGGCATTGCCTGAGGGAATAAACTTGCAAGTAGCAATATTGCTAAACCAGCAAAAACTATTACCCAATCTTCGCTTCTAAGTTGCTTTATAAAACTATTTTTTGTCATTTGTACATTATATTATTTAATAATCTACAAAAATAACATTTACAAAGCAATTTTAAATACTACTTTATACTTATGTTTATTAAAATATGTGGCTAATCTAACTCAAGATTCAAGACTTTACGAAGATGCGTAATATTTGGATTCTTATCTGTCAAGAACTTTAATCGATCTTCAACTTTTATAGGTGCACGCTTAGACGGATCCTCTTCTTTAATATTAACAACTAAATCGATACTACCTTTAACTCCAGTCGAGTTTTTCAAAATAGTTAATATCTCTATTTTACTTCTCACAATATCTTCATACATAGTAGTATGAGGAACATTAATCGTAACGACATTATCAACAACACTCATTTCAGAGAAGACCATTGTAAGACTCGGTCTCTCCACATTCAGGTTTTTCAAAAATCGCTCTCTGAACGTAGTTATTTTCTGCTGAGTATCTGTATCTACACCTGGTACAACTGCATCGAGCACAGCCTCCCCATCCTCAACAGTTCCATTTATATTCAATATATCAGCAATAGAGTGCCCTGAAATTGATTGAGAAAAAGGCTTAATAGCTGGCGCAACTTCAAATGGTTCTTTTTCAATAACTATCGGTTGAACTTTAGGAGTGACTTTAGGTTCAATCTTAGACTTAATCTCAGGCTTAACACCTATTACTTCGTTATTGTCCTGCACTTTCTCAACTACAGCAATAACATCTTCACTCTTTGACTCCACCTTTGGTGCGACTTTCTCCTTAGGAGCAGCAGCCACTCTCTTAGTTACCTTAACATTAGCACTTTCACTCTGTAACTCAGGTAATTTTAGAGACTCTATCGAGATATCTTCATTAGTTTTTTTTTTACCTAATCCACATAATTTCATTAACCCTAATTCAATATTAAGTCGCTGATTTGTAGCTGTTTTAAGCGTACCATCGATTGTCGTCAATAAAGAAATAGCACCAAAAAGAGAGCTAACATCACATTTCTCACCCTGTGCACTATATTTCTGCATTAATGTCCCTGTAACTTCAAGAAGTTTTATTGTCTGTGGGGTTTTACACATCAACATATCTCTAAAGTGGTTTCCGAGTCCAGATATAAATAATCGCCCAGAGAATCCACCTCTCAACACCTCATCAAACAATATCAAAGTCTTTTGATAATCACCCTCTAATATTGCATTTGTTATATCAAAATATGTATCATAATCGAGGATATTAAGCGTTTTAGCCACCTCTTTAAGTGTTAGAGTCGTTCCACAGAATGATACTGCCTTATCAAACATAGATAGGGCATCTCTCATTCCACCATCAGCTTTTTGAGATATGAGGTGTAGCGACTCATCATCAACAGTTATACCCTCTTCACGAGCAATATATTTAAGATAAAACACACCATCTTCGACTCTAATTCTATTGAAGTCAAAGATTTGGCATCTCGATAATATAGTTGGTAATATTTTATGTTTTTCAGTCGTCGCCAATATAAATATAGCGTGCATCGGCGGCTCTTCAAGTGTTTTAAGAAACGCATTGAATGCTGAAGTAGACAACATATGGACCTCATCAATAATATATACGCTATATTTACCAATCTGCGGTGGGATTCTCACCTGTTCGGTTAACGATCGAATATCATCCACTGAGTTATTTGAAGCAGCATCAAGTTCGTGTATATTAAAGCTACGCCCCTCATCAAAAGCGAGACAAGACTCACACACACCACAAGCCTCACTCTCAATAGGAGAGAGACAATTTATCGTTTTTGCAAATATCCTCGCACACGTAGTTTTACCTACCCCTCTTGGACCACAAAATAGATAAGCATGTGCTAATTGGTCTCGATTAATCGCATTTTTTAGTGTTGATGTTATATGCGACTGCCCGATGACAGTTTGAAAGGTTGTTGGACGATATTTCCTTGCTGATACTACAAAATTATTCATTCTTAATGCTCTCTATAAATGTACTCTACAAAGGTATAATTTTTTTGAAACCATACAGTATATTGCGAAGACAAAATAATATAATTATATTTATTGGTATAGTTAAGAGGTATAATACATATGTAGAGTGATTAGTTTACACTCATCACTCTACATTATTACACCTCAGGGTATCTCTTAATCTTTTATCTGCTCTTGTTTGGAGAGTAAATAAGTCCATCGACTTCAGACTCTCCATCTAAAGTTACAAATACCGTAGTAAACATCCACTTCACCAATCTAACTTGTGGAGTGCTAAACTTACCAACAGGTAGCTTCAAAAAGACTTTATTCCATCCCTTTTTCAAATCAACTGCAATTGGGTCACGCACAACACAGTTTTCATTTTCTAATGCAATTTCATTACTTCGTTGCGTATGCTTTGCACTCCAAGTTGGAGGAAGGATTTCTTGATCGTTCAACCATATCTTACTACCTTTATAGTCCCAAGTTCCAGCAAGAGGGGGTAGATCCATTTCAGAACGTCCATAATTTTGGAACTCTATCCACATGCCAACTTTTTGTGCTTTTGGAGAGTAGACCCAAGTATAAGCATAAGCCGTATGATTCTCTTTAGGCTCTTTAAATAGAGCAGGTACAAGACCACCCCAAACATGTCTTAAATATATACCGGCACCAGTAACTGGAGTTGTCCCGTACTCTTTACCTTCATAATTATAACTCTTATCTAAATTACTTTCAGGAGGAAATACTTTAGATAAATCACCTCCATTTGGGAAAGCATCAGTGACACTCCAATTTACATTTGTTTGTTTCACATAAGAGAATGGATACCCTTTAAATGAGTTAATCTTATGCCACAACATTCTTCGTTCAAAGTCTGCAAACTCTTTAAATTCTACACTATTTTTGTCAGATAGTATCACCCCTTTTTTATCAAAGTATTCAGATCCACCACCTCGCCATGCACGTTCTGCAATAGCCAACATATTCGGATAAAAATTATTCTGTCTAACATTATCAGTCTCGTCTAATATAACACGGTCATTCCAAATTGCCATAATCACACCAGCCAAATCTTCGCTACCGCACTCAGAGTTATATATACGGCTGTTATAAAGAGCAATAATATCACCAAAAGTATCAAAGTGGTTTAGGTAGTGAAATTTTGAATCTATTGCAGCAATACCCTTTTGAGCCTTACCTCTATAACTCCACATATGAGTCATATCAATCTCACCTGGCTTATAATGCCATCCTGGATTCCAAGATATTACTTTTTTACCATGAGCACGTATATGTTCAACCATCTCTGATACAAAAGTTGGATTTGTAAACCTTACCTCATCAGTACCAATATGAATGTACGGGACATCAAGATTCTCACAAATCTCATCCATCAATAGCTTTAATATTACCATCCCCTCTTTGCTCTGCATATCATGTCTAAAAGCTCTAATAAATGCTGCGCTATGCCCAGGCATATCGAGTTCAGGTATCAATGTTACGTGATGTGCTTTACAGAATTCAACCAACTCCTTAGCCTCTTCAACAGTGTAGTACTCTCCTTTAAAACGAGTCATATTTACACTATCAGTCAACATTGGGAATAGCTTACTCTCTAATCTCCACGCTTGATTTTCTGTCAGATGCCAATGAAATACATTTATTTTATAACGAGATAAAGCGGCAACCTCTCTTTTTAGTTCATCTAAAGATATGAAACTTCGTCCTACATCTTGCATGAATCCACGAACACGAAATGCTGGCCAATCTATAATTTCACAAGATTTAATAACTTTTCTTTTCCCTTTATCTTCAACTAGCTGAGTCAATGTTTGCAGTGCCCAATAAACCCCACGCTCTGTCTCAGCTTCAATCAGGATCTCACTAGATTTAACGATCAGACGATATGCCTCATCTCTATTTAAAGGTACATTTCCTAACTCAGAAACTATATTAACAGTAATTTTAGAGTTTGCATTACCATCAACTACTCCACCATTTTGCTGGATAAACATCGTCCAATCTCCCTCTAATACAGAAGTATGCAAATCTACTTTACCAAAAGAAAATTGTCCTTTAGTCGATGTATACTCCTGGGGTAGTGGTAACAAATTAAGCTCCTTTGCTGTAACTACCTGACTTCCAAAGAGTAAATTTAATACAAATATAAATAATAACTGTTTTTTCATAATATTTAATAAAATTATACTTAATGATTTAAAATTGAGTTTATCAAACCATACTACAAATAGCCGTTTGCAATAAACTTTTAATTATTTTAATTTAATCACGTCTAAATATTTTAGCTCCAATACTATTTAGGCGTCCATCAATATTTTTATAACCTCGATCAATCTGCTCTACATTTTGAATTATACTCTTTCCATCAGCCGATAGAGCTGCAATCAAAAGTGCAACCCCAGCACGAATATCTGGAGAAGACATATTCGTTGCTCTAAGATTCATCTGATGGTTATGCCCAATCACTGTGGCACGATGAGGATCACAAAGAATTACTTGCGCTCCCATGCTTATCAAGTTGTCAACAAAAAACAGTCGACTTTCAAACATTTTCTGGTGGATCAACACAGCACCTTTAGCTTGCGTAGCCACAACAAGGAAAATAGATAATAAATCGGGAGTCAATCCAGGCCATGGAGCATCGGCAATCGTCATTATTGAACCATCAATAAAGTTTTCGATTTGATAACTCTCCTGACGAGGAATAAATAGATCATCACCTCTACGCTCCATCTCAATTCCCATACGAGCAAATTGAGCAGGTATAATACCTAGATTATCAAACGAAACATTTTTAATTGTAATCTGAGATTTAGTCATAGCAGCGAGTCCTATAAAACTACCAATCTCAATCATATCAGGCAACATAGTATGTTCTGTACCTCCAAGTTCATCAACTCCTTCAATAACTAATAGATTTGAAGAAATTCCAGATATACGAGCCCCCATGCGATTCAACATCTTACACAGCTGCTGAAGATATGGTTCACAAGCTGCATTATATATTGTGGTCGTCCCCTTAGCAAGAACAGCCGCCATCACTATATTTGCAGTACCCGTAACCGAAGCCTCATCTAATAGCATATAAGCTCCCTTTAATCTATCCGCTTTTACCGAGAAGCAGCTCTCCGCAGAGTCAAAATTAAATTTAGCACCAAGTTTCTCAAATCCTATAAAGTGAGTATCTAACCTTCTTCGCCCAATCTTATCACCCCCTGGTTTTGGCATATATCCAACACCAAATCGAGTTAACATAGGTCCGATTAACATAACAGAGCCTCTAAGACGCATCGCTCTTTTTATATAGTCCTCAGTTTTAAGATAATCAATATTAATATCTTTTGCACAAAAGGCATATGATTCAGGTTTTAGCTTCTCTACAACAACTCCCATCGCCTGTAAAAGCTCTATGAGTTGTAAGATATCAACAATTTCTGGAACGTTGTTAACAACCACCCTTTGCGGTGTTAATAACACAGCACACAAAATCTGTAATGCCTCATTCTTAGCTCCTTGCGGAGTAAGTTCACCCTCTAAGGAGTTTCCTCCATATATTTCAAATACTGCCATAATTTTATTATATTTACTTAAATTAAGGTATTACTGACAAAGTTATTAACACTCTTATTAACAATTAATAATCTTCAATTACATACTTTCAAATTTAATGAACAAAGTAAGTTATTCATTAAATTTGATAACTAAATCCATCTATACAAATTTAAAAAAAGTTATATAAAAAAAGAATATTTGAAGTGTTATATTTTAAGAATTTATCTTGTCAAAATAGGTTAAAATAAACTAATAGTAATATTATCCACTACAACCATTTTTTCCATCTAAAATATAGGTAAGTAAATAATAAAACAGCTACCATTAAAGATAGTGCAAAATAGTATCCATACTCCCAGTTGAGTTGTGGCATATACTTAAAATTCATTCCGTATACACTTGCGATCATAGTTGGAGGCATAAAAAATAGTGCTCCAACAGTAAATATCTTAGTGACATTACTCTGCTCAATATTAATAAGTCCCAATGCAGTATCTTGCAGGTAGTCCAAACGATCAGAACTAAAATCAGCGTGACTAATCAAAGAGCTAACATCCTTAATCATCAGAGTCAATTTAGGATAAATATCATTAGGGAAACGCTCACTTCGCAAAATTCCCGATAGCACTCTTTGTCGGTCAAATATATTCTCACGAATCAACATTGTATTCTCCTGAAGGTGGTTAATCCTCTTTATAGACTCTTTGTTAATATTCTCATTAAGACTAATATCCTTACTAAGATTTGCAACTTGTCTAGCGTGCATCTCAACAAGATCGGCATCAAAATCTATTCGCACCTCTAGTATTAGTATAAACAGGTGGTACCCAGTAGGGTAACTTCTGTAATTCATCTGTAATTTCTTTGCAGCCTCACTAAAGGTTCTAAATTTAGAACTTCTCACAGTAATCAACACCCCCTCGCAAATCACGAATGATGCTGGTTCGATTGCAAACCCTGCCTCTTCAGGAATAAAAAAATTGGAGTTAGAGAATATTGCATTTTCAGTCTCAGAATACTTAGAAGTACTCTCAATCTCCTCTACCTGTTGTTTTGTTTGCAGGTTTATCTCCATGAAGCTCTCCACTGTTTTTTGCTCCTCTATCGTTGGAGATAGTAGATCAATCCACAGTATGTCATCATACCCCAACTCGTCAAATAACTTGACATCTGCGTTGCGTACAATTTTATTATATTGTTTTAGATATATAGTAATCATATCATCTATCTTTTTTGTGAGTTACTAATTGACTTATTCTAAACGATTAAAAAATAGATGTTTAGCCAGGATTAATCAATTTTTGGAACTTCAACCCTTTCGCCAAGAATAGATCTAGTGCGACTTGTTTTTGTTCATCAAAAATAAAATCAATATTTTGAGTCAAATACTCATATTCATACCCATTAGTATTACACTTAAAAGAGTCTATTGCATCTTGAATATTCTCAACTCCGTATGCTAGCGACTCTTGTAATTTATCAACAACGTCATCGGGCACGCTATTTTTGGCAATCCATACTGCAAATACAATAGGCAAATTAGTCTCACTCTGCCACTCTTCGGCTAAGTCGTAACTATATTTAAATTTGCCTTCATAATCAAATACTTTATCACCAATCAATAAGAATGCTTCATTTGTACTTGGATTATCTAGCACAGAATAATCGTCCAAATATTTATAATTTGGAGATATATTCCAATACTCTTCACATAATATTTTAGCAAGTAATGCAGAGCTACGAGAGTGGCTATCAAGCCAAAGAGTTTGAACGTTTTGAATTTGAGTATTAGACATAATAACAACAGTACGAACACTCGCACTAGCTCCAATACAGAAAGAAGTTATGATTTTATACTCTTCAAGATTATACAGTGACCCCACAGGGACAAGTGCTATATCAGCCTCACCTCTCTTAAATAACTCAGCGCAATGGCTGGGCGGATGCAATAAAAGTGTGGTACGCAATTTTCTCGCATACTCTATACCGTAAATAAACGGGATCGTATTCAAATAAGATACCGCTGCTATTTTCCCTCGGAACATCATCCATAGATCATAAGAATAAGTTACACATAGGCACACTTTTGTCCATTATCAATACAAAGATAGTATTTTTTACAGAAACACCCAACACAAATAGGAGTGAATTCAAACTATTTTCATTTTTTCTCCTAAAGTCCAATAATACACTATTATGTAAGCTATGTATAAATTGAGTGGGGTTTACTACTATTACGCAGTAAACCCCACTCAAGGAGACTATTTAGACGCAGACTGCTTTACATTTTACCTGTAAGTCTCTGCACTAATTTTAAATTATTAAAAAACTCTTTTGCAAATACTCTAATAACATTGTAAGAAGGTATTGCAAGCAGCATACCCAGAACACCCGCCATACTTCCTGCCATTAATATGACAATAAATATCTCTAAAGGGTGTGCCCGAACTCTATTTGAGTACAATACGGGTTGTAAAAGAAAGTTATCAACAGATTGTGTAAAGAGTACTGCACCCATAATAACCGTAGCTGTTTCAAAGATGGTCATTCCATCAATCGGATTCAATCCTCCAATAAATAGACCTATTCCACCTCCAATAAGAGGTCCAATATATGGTACTACATTTAGGACTCCAACCATAAGTCCAATAAAAAATGCTGTTTCAACGTGCATACCGAATAGAGTAAGCGTGGTTGATAATACAAGCATAACAATAGTACTTTCAGCGAGAATACCTGTAAAGTAGCGAATTAACAGCTCTGAAATTGACTCTAATGCTCTCGCTACATTATCTTCATACTTCGTAGGAAACATTGAAATAACCATCTGATAGAAGAGTTTATCCTCCTTCAAAAAGAAAAATGTTATGAACGATATTGAGAATAGTGCAACTACCCCATTAGATATTGTACCAATAATTGAGTTGAAAAATTTATTAATATCTTCGACATTAAATATCGAAGATAGTTGTGTTGTGATTGAATTTACAATTGAAAAAGTTGTCGTTTTAACAGCGAAGAACTCTTGAATGAATGATTGTAAAGACTCCAGAGGTTTTGTAAAAGATGCTATAATCTTTGTCAAGTCAATAGATGCCAATTGACTAATATTACTCGATATAAGAGGAATAAATAGAGCGAAAAAAGTAATAGCAACAGCCCAAATAGTACCTAATGTTATCAGAGCTATCACAACTCTGGGTAATCGAACATTACGAATCCTAAACTTTGACAACAAAACAACTAGTGGTTTCCCTATAATTGCGAGAACTGCTGAGACTAAAATATAGGCAACAACATTACTAAAATACCATAACAGAGATAGTATAATGGCTGTAATTGCTACACCTATAATATATTTGACCAGTTTATTCACTACATCAAAGTTATATTTAACTTTATATTATTTACTAAGTTTTGCCAATTTAGTTTGAGTACCCGTAACTTTATCGTCTATTTTAACAAGGATTTCACTATCTAAAGGTAAGAAAAGGTCGATTCGAGAACCAAATTTAATGAAACCAAATTTAGTATTCTGAGTAACTTTTGATCCATCTACTTTCACATAATTAACAATTCGTCTAGCCACAAAACCAGCGATCTGACGGAATAGAATATTATGAACTCCAGTATTTACCACAGTTGTCGTTCTTTCGTTCTCTTCTGAAGATTTAGGATGCCAAGCAACAAGAAATTTACCTGGATGGTATTTAAAGTACTCAACCACACCACTTACAGGAAACCAATTTACGTGAACATTTGTAACGGACATGAATACTGAAACTTGTATACACTCTGTTTTAAGGTACTCACCCTCAAACACCTGCTCTATAGCAACAATTCGACCATCAGCAGGAGAGAATATATACTCTTCATCATTTAATAAATCTCTTTTAGGCTCTCTAAAGAACATAATAATAAATACCCAAAATAGAAATACTACAACTCCAAATCCACATAATATGAATGAATGTACAAATTCGACACAAGTGAAATAGACTCCAAGAAATAAAGCTAATAAGATTAGCAATGAATTACATATAATTTTATAACCTTCTTTATTAATTTTCATACTTTAAATAATTGATATAAATAAATATAACTAATCTTTCCTTAACAACTTACAGTCATTAGTTCCAAGATGCAAAAATAGTAAGATAGACAAAAATGAATGGCATAGCGAATAACAGTGCATCGAATCTATCAAGAAAACCACCATGTCCTGGCATTATACTACCAGAGTCTTTAACTCCCACAAAACGCTTAAACATACTCTCTACGAGGTCTCCATAAACCCCCGTTACAGCAACTATAACACCAAGAATCCCCCATTTAGCCATAGGTTCATCCATGATAAATCCTGCAAACACTCCAAATAGAATAGATGCTACAACCCCTCCAAAAAAGCCTTCCCAAGATTTCTTAGGTGAAATTCTTTCAAAAAGCTTATTTCGCCCAATTGTTACACCAACTAAATATGCACCAACATCATTTATCCAAATTATAAATATGCAGAATAAAACCACCACAGGGTCATATAACAGGCCTTCAGATGCGATGAAATTTAAAACTACATCACCTAAACAATATAAGTTAATCTCAATAAGAGAGCCTATTGCAATCCAAATCATAAGAGATATTGGTAGTGCAACATATATAATTCCCATCAAGGATATAGATACATCTACAAATGGATTTCCATCTTTGTTATACAACTGCAACGCAAACGGAATAATAAGAAGTAAAGCAATGACAGCAATGAACTGAGCGGGAATTAGTTCAATTGCGATAAGAGAATTCAACAATACAATACTAACAGTAGTAATAATCCCATACTTCGCCATTGGTTTATAGCCTGCGGTCTTCACCATTCTATAGAATTCAAGCAGAGAACCAACGGATATAACTAACATCAAAGCGATGAAGCTATATACAGATAATAACGACAACAGTACCACAACAAAAAGGGCTACACCACTAAGGGATCGCACAATTAAACTCCTTACATCAACCTTACCCATTATATATAATAATTCATTAAACTACAGTTTTGAAATACGACTAAAATATATTCAACTTTATAGAATACTCTCTATTCTCTACATCATTTTGATGGTTATCACCAAAACATTCACTCTAAGCCAAAGGCTCAGAGATTTTTTTTTCATCATCAAGAACCTTCGCAATCTTCTCGTCCTCTACACTACCATCTTCAACAACTACAACTTCAGTAATAGTTTCAGCTAACTCAGCAGCAATCTTTGCCTCTTCAATCTCACGCTTGATATCTTTTTCTCTTTTACCGAATATATCAACTAAATCATCTGTAAAAACAACCTCTTTTTCAAGAAGTAACTCCGCTAATTTAATCCAACCCTCACGCTTCTCTTCAAGAACACCTCTAGCCATAGCATAAGCCTCGTCAATAATTGCTCTTGTTTCAGAATCAATACTTTGTGCTGTCAATTCACTATAAGGCTTTGTAAAGTTCATGTCACCCTGACCAGAAGAGTCATAGTAACTAAGAGTTCCCACCTTTTGACTCATGCCATAATAAGCAACCATAGCATATGCCATTTTAGTCACTCTCTCAAGATCATTTAACGCTCCAGTTGATAGATGACCAAACATTAATTGCTCTGCAACTCGACCACCGAGTATTGAAGCCATCTCATCCATCATCTGCTCTCTTGTTGTGATCTGTCTCTCCTCAGGCAGATACCAAGCAGCACCTAATGCCTTGCCTCTAGGTATAATCGTAACTTTAATCAAAGGATTTGCATGTTCGAGCAACCAACTAACAGTTGCGTGACCCGACTCATGGAAAGCAATAATACGCTTCTCATCCTTAGTCATAATTCTATTTTTACGCTCTAAGCCACCAACAATTCTATCGACAGCACTTAGGAAGTCTTCACTCTCAACCGCAGACTTATCATGTCTTGCAGCAATCAACGCAGCTTCATTACAAACATTTGCGATATCAGCACCTGAGAAGCCTGGAGTTTGTTTAGCCAAAAACTCAACATCAACCCCATCAACTAACTTCAATTTTTGTAAATGCACCTCAAAAATAGCCTTACGTTCTATAAGATCAGGCAA
The DNA here is from genome assembly GCA_947038405.1 of uncultured Rikenellaceae bacterium. Lineage (GTDB taxonomy): Bacteria > Bacteroidota > Bacteroidia > Bacteroidales > Rikenellaceae > CAMQVY01. Next base: position 50,648 of record CAMQVY010000006.1, read on the forward strand.
ACCAACCTCAATTTGTCTATCAAAACGACCTGCACGCAATAGAGCTTTATCCAAGATATCAGCACGATTTGTTGCAGCAAGGATTATAACACCAGCATTTGTTCCGAAACCATCCATCTCAGTTAATAACTGATTAAGAGTATTTTCACGCTCATCATTAGATGAAAATCCAGCATTTTTACCTCTAGCACGACCAATTGCATCAATCTCGTCAATAAATACAATACAAGGCGCTTTCTCTTTTGCTTGTTTAAAGAGATCCCTCACACGAGAAGCTCCAACTCCAACAAACATCTCGACAAAATCAGAACCACTAATTGAGAAAAATGGTACATTTGCCTCACCAGCCACAGCCTTTGCCAACAATGTTTTACCAGTTCCTGGAGGTCCTACAAGTAGAGCACCTTTAGGTATTTTACCACCTAACTCTTTATATTTTTCTGGTCTTTTAAGGAAATCTACAATCTCCATTATCTCGACCTTAGCCTCTTCTAATCCAGCAACATTTTTAAACGAAATTTTCGTTCCGTTCTCTTTATCAAATAGTTGAGCTTTAGCTTTACCCACACTGAATACGCCACCACTACCTCCGCCGTTACCTTTGGACATAAGTTTCATAATGACAATCCATACTACCACCATAATAAGTATTGTACCAATAGGGCCAAATATAATATCCCATATACCCTCTCTATTACTAGATGATACTGGTACGATTACACCTGTCTTCTCCTCAACCGCAACTACATTATCATTAAAAACATCTAGGCTTAAAATGTCAGACGTAAACTGCACTCCAGTGGTTGGTAGATACTTATATCTTTCAGCGTACTTTTCAATAGCATCTTTTTTAAGCGTAACTTCTGCTATCTCTTTATTTTTTACAACATGGATTTTCTCTACATCTCCACTAACAATCATAGAATCAATCTGATTCCAACTAACCTCTTGTGGAATACTACTATCACCAAACAGACTCCATCCAATTAACAAAACAGCAATAGAACCATAAACCCAAAATATATTAAATTTTGGGATTTGTGATTTTAAAGAGTTTATTCCTTTATTATTTTTCTTTTCGCTCATTTATTCTTAAAAATTAGAACACAATAAAAACATACAAAAATATCCTTTTGCAACTTATGACATCTAAAAATACAGTACGGCCAAAAAAACAGAGTGATCTACTCTTCGCTTAAATACTCCATTATAGGTGCTTTTGACCAAAGCTCTTCTAACTTATAGAAGTCACGCATCTCTGTTTGGAAAACATGAACCATAATATTTCCATAATCCATAACAACCCATAACCCATTTGTCATACCTTCAACTCTCCAAACTCTCTCATCAATTTTTGTCTTTGTCTCAAACTCAATACCCTCAGCAATAGCACTTACTTGAGTTGTTGACTCTGCATTACACACTACAAAATGGTCACAAATTGCACCATCAATTTCTGTTAAATCTAAAGAAATAATATTTTTCGCTTTCTTATCTTGAGCTGCCTCAATGATTACATCTAATAATTTACTCATAAACTCTATTTATCTTATTGTTTTATACATATTCACCCTATAAATTTAGGGTACAAACCTTCCGTTAGAAACGGAAAAAATCAACACAAAGATACTAATTTATTGTATATTTTAGCTACAAAAGTAATTATATTGATATAATACCAGCTATTAAGATACAAATTATCATTAATACTCGATGATTTCACGTAAAAAAACGATATTTTTTATGTGATTTGATTCTATTTAATCCAAATTAAATTACATCTTAGAAACACTCTTTAATATCTCTTTCTTCAATACCTCCACAAGCGAATACTTAACATATGTACGACGAACGACAACTGCTATTTTTCGAGAAGTAGCTCCCTTTGCAAAGGGCTTTAGCTGCATCTTCTTATCTTCGGGAATATACATCGCTGCCATCTCTGGAATTATAGTTACGGCATCTGTATTATCAACTAAGCGCATTAGTGTATCCAAAGATCCACTCTCAAAAAGTGTATTACAATGAGAATTACGACGAGGTTGACACAATTCTAAAATTTGATCCCTCAAGCAATTACCATCAGACAGTAACATCAACTTTTCAACATCAATATCTTCAACTCGAACCGAGGTTCTTGCATATAATTTATTCATAGGAGAGACGTATGCGTAAAATTTATCATCAAACAACTCCTCCTCTGTAACTGTCCCTGTACAAGTACCACCTGCAATGATTGCAGCATCCAGCTTATCCAACTCTAAAGCCTTCATTATATCTGGAGTCACCATCTCTTTAATCTGAAGATCTACATTATCATACTTCTTTACAAATGCAGGAACAAAACGGTGTAGTAAATAAGGAGCAATAGTTGGAATAACTCCTAATCTTAGAACTCCTGAAATCTCACCCTTCAATAACGACACAGACTCTTTGATATAGTTATATGCCTTTAATGTCTCGCGAACATTATCCAACACAACAATTCCAGCCTCCGTTGGAATTACAGGCTTGCGAGTTCTGTCCAATAAAATCACACCTAACTCCTCTTCTAGGTTCTTTATCTGCATACTGAGCGAAGGCTGAGTAACAAAACACTGCTCCGCAGCGATGGAAAAGTTACCACAATTGGCAACTGCAAGGAAATATTCTAACTGAACAATTGTCATATATCGTTATTAATAAATTAAACTATATTATCGTATTTAGTCATAAATAACTACTCTACACCTCACTCAGCTCCAACCATCGCATAGACTTCTCATCAACCATATCAATCAACTCTGCAACCCTATTTGCCATAACCATCAACTCATCAACATCTGTTATTCCACTACTCATCGTCTGCTCCAACTCTGCTCTCTCTGTCTCTAATTTAGGTATCTCAACCTCTAAAGACTCTAGCTCTTTACTCTCCTTATATGTTAGCTTTCGCACACTTTCAACCCTCTTTGGCTGCTGTACCTCTTCACGCTTTGGCTTTGCATCCAACTCCAATTGTCTCTTCTGGATTTCATATGCCTTTTTCCAATCCACATAGTCTGTATAATTACCAGAAAACTCCTTGATATATCCATTACCTGCAAATATCAATAGATGGTCAACGACCCTATCCATAAAGTATCTATCGTGAGAGACAACCATCAAGCAACCCTTAAAGTTACTTAAATACTCCTCTAATACGCCTAAAGTGACAATATCAAGATCATTCGTAGGCTCATCTAAAATCAAAAAGTTGGGCATCTGCATCAAGATAGTACATAAATACAGTCGACGTCTCTCTCCTCCACTCAATCTTGATACAAAGTTGTGCTGAACGGCAGGGGCAAACAAAAAGTGTTGTAAAAATTGAGATGCGCTCAAGACTCTACCATCACCCAAATCAATATGCTCTGCTATATTAGTAACAACATCAATCACCTTTATATTGTCATCAAACTTCAACCCCTGCTGAGAGTAGTAACCAAATCTAACACTCTCACCAATATCAATAACACCTCCATCAGGCATTATTTCACCCATCAAGATCTTTAAGAATGTAGATTTACCACAACCATTATCTCCTACAATTCCAAGCTTATCACATCGCTGGAAGTTATAATTAAAATCGTTAAGTATCTTTAGATCTCCAAAACTTTTTGAAAGATTCTTAGCTTCAAATATTTTTGTTCCAACGCGAGCCGATTTCACATCAATAGTAACTCTTTCATTATTTTGAGTACTCTTGACCCTCTGCTCTAAATCCGAGAAAGCATCAACTCTCGATTTAGCCTTTGTTGCTCTAGCCTGAGGTTGACGACGAACCCACTCTAACTCTCTCTTATATAGATTAAACTCACTATCTCGCCTTGCATTAGTAGCCTCAATACGCTCTTGACGCTTCTCAAGATAGTAACTATAATTCCCCTTATACGTATAAGTAACCATATCATCAATCTCGATAATATCACTACACACTCTATCCAGAAAATATCTATCATGGGTAACCATCAACAAAGCTGCTCTTGTCCCAGCCAAATACTCCTCTAACCAATTTGTCATATCCATGTCCAAGTGGTTAGTTGGCTCATCCAATATAATCAAATCGGACTCACTAATCAATACCCTCGCAAGTGCAACTCGCTTCAATTCACCTCCAGAAAGTTTATCAACAAGTGTATCAAAACGACCTATTTTAAGTCTTGATAATATCTGCTTTGCCCTCTGCTCATAGTCCCATGCACTTAATGTATCCATATTAGACATAGCCTCTTGGAGTCTATCCGAATCACCAGACTCCAATGCAACCTCATACTCTCCAATCGCTTTAAGTGCAGGATTATCTGAATAGAAACAAGCCTGAAGAATTGTCATTCCATCTGGGAAAATAGGGTTTTGATCTAAATAGGCAACTCTTAAATCTCGACGCGCAATCACAACGCCTGAATCGGCACTCTCTTTAGAGGCAATAATATTCAAAAGGGTACTCTTGCCAGTACCATTCTTTGCAATCAAAGCCACTCGCTGACCCTCTCCAATTCCAAATGAAATATTTTCAAACAAGACTAAATCGCCAAACGATTTAGTCAATCCTTCAACTTGCAGGTAACTTATCATAGTATAGATAATTATTAAATTTCTTATTAGTTACTCCGACTATGCAACGCCGCCCGTGTAGGGCTGTTCTTTCAAACTAAGAACTTCCATACGCGGGCGGCGTTGTGTGATCGCAGGAGAGGTATACATATAAAGTAACTCTCCTAATTTATAATTTTAGCATTCGACTAAAATGGAATATCATCGACACTGTCATTCTTATATGGCATATCGTCTGCTACAATCGGTGGGAAATCTGTTGCAGGTGCACTAGAACCTACAGACTCCGCTTTACGAGTAATTTTCCATGCTCTAAGCTCTGTAAACCAACGACCATTAAACTCTCTTGATTCGATATTTACTGAGATATTCAATTGTTCTCCTTCTCGTAGTTTTGCTGCATCTTCGGCTTTATCCCCCCAAAAACTAACACACGCCTTACGACTAAACTCTCCAGGTAGTTCAAATACAACATCCTGCTTAACCCACTCTCCTCTAGCACTTGTTCCCTTTACTACAGGTAGAACTTTATATACTGATCCGTCAAACTCCATGACTATTCAACTATTTTAATTGATAAAATAAGGTCTCCTTGCTCAATAGAATCCAAAACATCTAGTCCTTCAAATACTTTTCCGAACACTGTGTGAACTCCATCAAGGTGAGCAGTATTAGTTCTGCTATGACAAATGAAGAATTGTGAACCTCCAGTATTTTTACCTCTGTGTGCCATAGACAATGCACCTCTATCATGGTACTGCTTATCTGCTGATGTCTCACACTGAATAGAGTAACCAGGACCTCCTGCTCCAGTTCCGTCTGGGCAACCTCCCTGAATAACGAAATTTGGAATCACTCGGTGGAAAGCTAGTCCATCGTAGAAACCTTCGTTTATTAATTTAATGAAGTTACCTGCTGTAATAGGTGTCTCATTATCATAGAGTTCGGCTTTCATATCGCCCTTCTCTGTTGCTATAATTGCGTATTTCATAATTTAATATATTTTATGCAAAGATAAAAAAAAATCAGAGAAACTAAGATACTGACTAATTTTATTTTTTGTGATTGAAGTAACTTCCCTAAGTAGGCAATGGTGAGTAATCGCAAGGAACTACAATCTACCTATTCAAATGTAGGTTTTTATGATGAACTCCCTCCAACAACCAAAAGAGAATCACCAACCTCTAAAATATCCATCTTCAGACCTATAGAATCTTTATCGACCACAATTTTTCCAAAAATAGAGCTCTTTTCATAAGAGATAACCCTCAGATTACTTAAAAAATCTAAATTATCTCTACAAGAATATTTATACAAAGCCTCTTTGGCACACCATACGGCACACCTAGCCCTTTGTCTTTCATCTGTACTTAAAGTTTCAAGTCCAACTATAATCGCCTCCTCTTTAGATATATACCGATCTGATACTTTCTCAAAATCTCTACTAATCAACTCAATATCAATAGCACACCTACATATCTCTGATATTGCGACAACTGCATAGTCTCGATTATGTGAAACACTCAAATATATACCATCAACATGAGGCGCTCCATACTCATCATATACAACAACTCCAGCGCTAGGCATAACACTCCTAAGCAACGCTCTCCACGATAGTCGCTCAACTCTTTTTGAGCTAGAACGAATCCCAGCTACACTCTCTAAATCTGATTGTTTAACAATTGTCGTAAGTACCTCTTCGTCCTCTGCGATCCTCCACGCAGCAACTGTACCCCACGAATATGTTTTCTGAAAAACTAAAGGCATATCAACTACCTTACAATATGAACTTTAACACGATCTATTCTCCTTACATCCATAACATCAACTGTTAGTGTAATGTTTTTACAACTTACACTATCGCCAACGTAAAGAAAATCTTGATTCATCTCAAGCATCAAACCTGCAATAGTTTCTGCATTGTCATCAACATCACTGAAAAAACAATCTTCAAGACCAAGAACCTCTTGAAACTCTTGAATGTGTGTCTTCCCCTCAAATAGATAATTACTATCATCAATCTTCTTATAAAACGTTGCCTCGACACTATCAAATTCATCTAATATCTCTCCGACAACCTCCTCCAAGATATCCTCCAACGAGACTAATCCAAGAGTAGATCCATACTCATCAACAACAATTGCTATATGAACTTTGTTATTTTGAAACTCTTTAAGTAAATCATCAATCTTCTTATGCTCTGGTACAAAATAAGCCTTTCTTAAAAATTGATGCCATTCAAATGAGCTATTCATAGAGATGTAAGGTAACATATCCTTGACATACAACAAGCCTATAATACTATCTAAACTACCCTCATAAACTGGAATACGAGAGAATCCAGACTCTATAATAAGACTCTTAACCTCATCAAAATTACGACTAACATCCAACCCAACAACGTCAAAACGTGGTCTCATAACTTGACCAACCTCTGTATTCACAAACTTAACAATACCTGAAAGAATCTTCTTCTCTTCGCTAGTTTGATTCTCTGTCATCTTGATAACATTAGATAACTCATCTATTGATACAGTCATCTTCTTTGTTGAAACATTCTCACATATGCGATTCTCAATTCCAACTACAACATACAATACAGGTCTAAGTATCTGCATAAGAGCCATTAAAGGCACAGCTACTAGACGAGAAAATCGCAATGGATTATGTAAGGCAATAGATCTGGGAATAACTCCGCCAAATAGAAGTAACGTAAATACTATGATTGCAAATTTTAGTAAAATCTCTAGAAATATTGAACCTTCAAAAATAACAAATCTATCAATAACGACACTTGAAATTAAGATAATAGACACCGTAACAACTCCTATCAAAGTGTGAATTACTGACTGCAAGTTATCTTGTTCTGAGAGTAACTTCAAAACAGTGGTCGTTGATCTACGATTATCACTCTTCAAACTCTCCTCATCACTTGACGAAAGGCCAAAAAAAGCTGATTCAGCTCCAGAAAATAGATACAAACATATAAACAGTACAAATAGTAGTGTAGACAATAAAATCATCTGAATATCCAAACTACTATAAATTTCGATTATTTGACTAAAACTATCCAATATTTAAAATTTATTTGTTAATCTATGTGACTCAATTATTTACTTAACTTGGTCAAAGAGAGACGTAGCATCTACATCTGAACGTTGAGAGCTATCTGTCATATCAACAATACGAGAGCTTCCCTTTGTAACACTACGCTTAACCTCTTCTGGCTTCGTAATCTCTTGAGCTAGCCTTACTTTTCGCCTTACATAAGCAGGCGAATTTAATATCTTATCTATATTGTGATACCTCTTTCTATCATCTGTAAAACGAATACTATCTCCCTGACTATCGGCAGCTCCACTACCTCTATTTAATGAAGAGTGCTTCATAAATGGATTACCCAACCCTGCGTCTGGTGACTTCCATAAACCTTTACCTGGCATCAGATCTCCTCTTCCAGACACACCTGATCCTTGATAATTACCCCCTTGAGATGGCTCTTCAATAGAGCTCTTAAATCCTGTGGCAATAATCGTAACCTCCAACTCATCTCCTAATAGATCAGAATTTCCTGCTCCCCATATTATATTAGCTGTTCCTCCTGCCATATCAATAATATGGTTACGAATCAAATCAGTCTCATCAAGTGTTGCCTCGATATCACCATAGGTGATATTTAATAAAATATCTGTTGCTCCTGCAATTGAGTTATGATTCAATAGTGGTGACAATAAAGCCTCCTCAACACTCTCCTGTGCTCTATTTTCTCCAGATGCAAGTCCTGTTCCCATCAAACTGATACCGCTATCTCGCATTACAGTACAAACATCCGCGAAGTCAACATTTATATAAGCTGTCCTCGTTATAATCTCTGCAATACTTCTAGCTGCCGTTGCCAAAACATCATTTGCTTTGCCAAATGCCTCTGTTATTGGGAGTTTTCCATAAATCTCCTTTATATTCTCATTGTTTATGATAATCAATGAGTCAACACCCTTCTTTAACTCCTCAATTCCAACTAAAGCATTCTTTGTCCTCTCTGGTCCCTCATTCCTATATGGCATAGTAACAATTCCAACTGTCAATACACCACTCTCTCTCGCAGCTTTAGCAATAATAGGCGCAGCTCCTGTTCCTGTTCCTCCGCCCATACCTGCCGTAACAAATAACATCTTTATGCCTTCTCGTTGAAAAATATCAACAATCTTGTCCAAACTATCAATCGCTGCAATTCGTCCACGCTCAGGCTTGTTTCCTGCACCTAGACCCTCTCCAAGCTGAACTTTAATAGGGACAGGACTCATATTCAAAGCCTGACGATCTGTATTACATACGATAAACGAGACATCTCCAATACCAAGATCATGCATTCGATTAACTGCATTACCTCCAGCACCACCAATGCCTGCTACCATAATTATTGAAGGCGAAACCTTTTCTAGCTCTAGCTCTTCTAATAGACTATCTGTTACCATATGATTATATAATGTATAAGTCGATTAATTGTCATCATCTATAATCTGATCACTATAATCAAAATATTTATTAATATTCTCTTTCACTTTTGCAAAAAAACCTGACTTACGCTTAGCGTGTTTAACTCGAGATTTCTCTTTATCAACATTAACTTCTGAATCTTCAGCTGACTCCTCTAAATCATCTATATTAGCCGCATTAATCTCAGCCTCAACAGACAATACAGGATCTACATCTCCAACAACAGGCTCTAAGTCTCTGGCTACCTGCTCACACATACAGCCACTATCTAGCTCATTCATAGCCTCTACTAAAATACCAACTACTGTTGAATAAGATGAGTTAGACGCAATCTCCATAGAGTCTTCGTCAACCATTACATTAGGAGTAGCAATCCTGACATCCATACCGAGATACTTCTCTAGCATTAAATCGATATCTTTCAAATTTGCACAACCACCAGTAATTACAATGCCTGCTCCTAACTTACCCTCATATCCAGCTGTTTTGATCTCAGCTTTGATAAAGTCCGCAATATCTTTAAGTCTTGCCTCAATAATTGCAGCTAAGTTTTGAAACGATATGATTTTAGGATCACGTGATGTTCGTCCTGGTACTTTTATCTGTTTTGTCTCATCAACATTCTCTGGAACAGCACAACCATACTCTATTTTTAAACCCTCAACATATCTCTCTAAAATTCCATGTGCACGAATATCTTTATTTATAGAGCCTGCACCCATAGGTATAACTCCTAAATAACGAACTATCCTATCGTGATAAATACATATATCTGAGATTCCTGCACCTATATCAATAACTGCAACTCCCATCTCTTTTTCATCAGGAAGAACAACAGCTTCAGCAGAAACAACAGAGTTTATATATAGTGCTTTTTGTGAAATACCAACATTAGAAAGAGCTTTCTCAACACGTCCAGTTAAAGAAGCATCTCCAACTACCAAGTTAAATGTACTAGCTAATGTTTTTCCATACATTCCAACAGGATTTTCTACAATCTCCTCATCATTAACTAAATAGTGCTGAGGTGTGATGTGCAATATTTTATATCCATAAGGTGCTTGATAACTCCTCATGTTATCATTCAATTTGCGTACATCCTCTTCGCTAATCTCCCCATCTGCTCCACTAACATATATGTAATATGGATGACTTGCACATCTAAGGTGTTTACCCGAAACCCCTGCATAAATCTCCAATATCTTGATCTCAAGACGCTCCTCGACAATATTTACTGCCTTAGTGATAGCCTTAACAACAAGATCCATATTCTTTATCTCTCCATTAACTACACCTTGAGATGGGACTATTTCAACATCTACAATATGCAATTTATCTGCAATGACTTCACCTACGGCAAGAGTAGTATTACTACTACCCAAATCAATCGCTACAATATAATTATTATTTTCATCCATTTTATTTAACTGCATTTAGCCTCATATCAAACCTTTTTACTCTTCTTCATTTTTGTACAAACAACCTGCCCATTATATTCAAGATTAATGTAAGTTGGGGTGTTCCATAAATCATTACCGGAACTATGATCGTAAAACAACATTAATTTTTTTAATTTACGATCAATTTCATCTAATTTACCCAACCTTATCACATGGTTCCCAACCCTTGGAACTAACTCTACCTCAGACTCTTTAAGTAGGAGCGTGCCATCCATTGACCCCCTACCCAAAACATTTATCTGAACTATATGTGAACTCAAAAACAGATCTTCTCTTGTTACATTCACAAAGTTAATTAGTTTCTTGAAGAATTTATAATTTTCAGACGTTTTTTTTTCCACCTCACTACTTTGCACTCGCCAATCACCTATAAACTTAGCACTAAACGGAGGGGCAAAATTGCCCGTAATAATTGGCACATAAATAACTTCATGACTCTGGAGCGGTAAGATATAATTATCCTCCGTAATATAGAAGTTATATCCGTTCACTGTATTAAATCGTGCGATTGGTCTACGCTGTTCTATCTCAATATTAAGAGTCCCAACCATATCGACATAAACAGATGCTTTCTTGACAAATCGCCTTCGTTCAAGAAACTCTTTAACCTCCATAGTATTCAGTTTAGAAATCTCCATATTCTTGAGTTGAAACTTATCTATACTAAACCAAGCCAAAACCATTGAAGGTGTAATTATCCTCTGAATAGAACTATCCTTAATAACAACATCAACGCGATCAATTACTCTACCTCGTTGTCTGTTTGCACTCAAATTAGATGCCAGAACGAAGTATAGGATAATAAATATCCATACTAACATTGATGATATAATAATTAAAGGCCGTTTCATTCCAAAGGTATATTTACATTAACAACTTACAACACTAGCAATCTGAGCACAATATTTATCAATATCTCCTGCTCCAAAAGTAACAATTACGTCATTTGGATTATCTTCGACCCACTTAACCAAACTCTCTTTTGATATAATTTCGCACTCCGATGTTACTAGATTAGCAATAATTTCCGACTCAACGCCTTCAATAGGTAACTCTCTTGCTGGATATATTGGTAGCAATGCAACCTTATCGGCTAAAGATAAAGACTCTGCAAACTCTTTATGAAAATCAAGAGTACGGCTATACAAGTGAGGCTGAAAAACTACAGTCAAACCTCTGCCTGGAAACATTTTTCGTACAGATCCAATTGCAACTTCCAACTCTCTTGGGTGGTGTGCATAATCATCCATATAGACCCTATTAGGGTTATTTACATAGAGTTCAAATCGCCTTTTAATACCAACGAATGTCTTCAATCCCTGTTTCAATAGATCTTCACTCTCAATTCCTGCAACCCATAAAGCAGCAACCGCAGCCACACTATTTTCGACATTAACCCAGCCTGGAACTCCCAATTCACAACCGATAATCGTTCTATCTGGACATACAATATCATACCTATAACATCCGCCATCCATTAACTCAATATTCTCTGCATAAAAATCTGTTGGGATATCATACGAATATCTATACACTTTTATATCACTATTCGTAATATCAACATCTACACGATCATTAATAATCAACGAACCACCACTCTCAATCTGTGATATAAATTGAGAAAATGCAATCTTTACATTTTCATGTGTTCCATAAATATCAAGATGATCCGCATCCGCAGATGTAACAATTGCTACATTTGGATAGAGCTGTAAAAATGAACGATCAAATTCATCTGCCTCTACAGCTAACCTATTACCACTACCCAAAACCATATTTGAAGCGAAATTTACTGAGATGCCTCCCAGAAATGCACTACCACCACCTCCAGCGACATGGTTCAACCACGCTATCAATGTTGTTACTGAAGTCTTTCCATGGGTTCCTGCAACTGCCATAACATACTTACCCTTTGAGATTACGCCCAACATATTTGATCGCTTACGAATCTCAAATCCCTCACTCTTTAACCAATTATATTCACTGTGATCAGATGGTATTGCTGGAGTATATACAACTAAAGTCTTCTCAATATCTTTAAACTCCTCTGGAATCTGCGAAACACTATCTTCATAGTGAACTATAGCTCCTTCACGCTCTAATGCCTCAGTTAAAGGTGTTGACGTCTTGTCATATCCAGCAACTCCCTTACCCTCATGTAAAAAATATCGTGCAATAGCACTCATCCCAATTCCTCCAATTCCGAGGAAATATACATTTTCAAATCTCATTTTATATAATCTTTAATATTTTAGCAACTACTCTATCAGCAGAGTCATCAATTGCCAACTTACTTATATTACTTGACAATTCAGCACACCTATCTCTATTCTTCAACAACTGAAGAGCGATAGCAATAGCCTCACTCTCTGCACGACTATCTTCAATCATCTCAGCAGCTCCTCTATCAACCAATGCACGTGCATTCTTTGTCTGGTGATCCTCTGCAACATTTGGTGATGGAACAAAAAGTGTTGGTTTTCCAACCAGACACAACTCCGAAACTGTACATGCTCCAGAACGTGCAATTACAAGATCCGAAACAGCGTAAGCATAATCCATCCTATCGATAAAAGAGTTATACCAAACTCCATCAGTTGAGTGGTTAGACATAAAGTCTACAATATCAGAATAATAATATTTACCCGTTTGCCAAATAACATCAACACCCCCATTTAAGCTCAAATCAGAGATGGCTCTCTTCATTACATTATTCAACGTTCGAGTACCCAAACTACCACCAACAATGAGAATAATCGGCTTATCACCGCTAAATCCAAAGTAACTTAAAGCATCACTCCTCAAACTTATAACATCACTAAAATTACCCCTTAATGGATTACCTGTCATTACTATTCGAGATGGATCAAAAAACTTATCCATATTCTCATAAGCTACACAAATAGCATTTGCTCGGCGGGACAACAACTTATTAGTTACTCCAGCATAGGAGTTCTGCTCCTGTATAATCGTTGGAACTCCTAAACTCTGAGCTGCAAAAAGAACTGGAGCACTAGCATATCCACCAAAGCCAACTACTATATCTGCCCTAAACTCTTTTATTATATCTTTAGCCATCTTAACACTACGATACAATTTAAAAGGAAGAGATAAATTATGTACTATAGCTCTGGGTGAAAAAGATCTCTTCATCCCCAAAATTGACAACCCAACGATCTTATACCCTAAAGCTGGAATCCTATCCATCTCCATTTTGCCCTCTGCTCCTACAAAGAGTATTTCAACACTCTCTCCAAGTCGCTTCTTCAAAGACTCTGCAACCGAAACAGCAGGATAGATATGTCCGCCAGTTCCTCCCCCACTTAGTATTACCCTATATTTTTTCATTTCAAATATTTTCTATTACCTACTCTACAAGCACCTACTTCAATATAGACTCTGCGCGAGGCGTATCAATCGTATTCTCCTTAACTTGTCGACTAATACCCATAATCATTCCCAAGGCTAATGAAGTAAAAAATAGAGACGAACCTCCAAGACTAATAATAGGTAGCGTCTGCCCTGTTACTGGCCCTAAACCAACAGAAACAGACATATTAACAAGTGCCTGAATAACAACCATCAATGATAATCCAAGTACCAAAAGACTCGGAAATGCAGTTCCACACAGTGTGAAAATCAAAATTGCTCGGTAAAACAACCATAAATATAGTCCTAAACATATTATAGCACCCAACAGTCCATACTCCTCTACAATAAAGGCATAAGCAAAGTCTGAATAGGAGTGAGGTAAGTTTGCTCTTTGTGTACTCTGACCAGGACCTTTACCGAAAAAGCCTCCCGTTGATACCGCAATGCGTGCCTGCTCTTTCTGTAACTCATCACCACTCTCTACATCTGCTTCAATAAAAGGCAGAAAAGATGTAAGTCGATTAATCCATGTGTCTACTCGACCAATATCCAATGCCTTCATTACAGAGAACGAAAACACTACAAAAATCGCAGCTAAAGCAAGTAATCTAGCTAACTCACGAATTCTAACTCGACCTAAATACAACATTATCAAACAACTCACAAATGTAATAGCTGAAGTCGATAAATTAGAGGGAAATATTAATCCGCAAGAGAGTATAACTGGACCTAAAAGCGGTAGAGTATTTTTCAATAACACCTCTTTAAATTTAGAATAATCTTTATTCTTTCCTGTAATGTAAGACAATTTAGGTAACAACTCCATTTTCGCGATATCCTTCTGCCTTAAAGCTAACCTACGAGCCAAAATAAGCACCAAAGTAACTCGCATTAAATCCGAAGGTTGAAACGTCATTGAAGTGCCAGGAATAGATAACCATCGTGTAGCATCATTCAAATTGACTCCAATAAAAAATGTTGCCAACATACATAACAACGATATTACATAGCCTATTGACGCTAATTTTGCATACCACTGATAATTAATCATATGAACAATTACAACGATAGCAAAACAAACAATTAAAATCGATGCTTGTTTACCGATAAAATATAAAGTATTACCATCTAAGAGCCTATATGCCATAGATGCAGTAGAAGAGTAAATAACCAACAATGAGATTGCAGCTAAGCCAGCGAACACAACCCATAGTGTAGGATCTCCTCCTATTCGTATTTTTTTAATAAAATCTTCTAATTTATCAACATCAATCATAACTCTATTTTTTCACCTTTTAATACCTCCGACATGAACTGCAATACATTTATTACAGTGACCTATTTATTGCCAATCCATATTTTAAATTGCTCTCCCCTATCTTCGTAGCTCTTAAACAAATCAAAACTAGCACAAGCTGGAGAGAGTAGTACAACATCTCCCTCAACTGCTAGAGATTGAGCTGCAACCATCGCAGCATCCAAGCTATTTGTATCTTTTATTACAGGTATTACCCCATCAAAACTACTCAACAATTTCTCATTGTCTAGCCCCATACAGACTAAAGCCTTTACTTTATCTCTAACTAATGGCAATAAAGGTGAGTAATCATTACCCTTATCCTTTCCACCTGCAATCCAAACTACTGGCTTTGTCATACTCTCAAGAGCGTACCATACGGAATCAACATTAGTTGCCTTTGAGTCATTTATATACTCTACACCATCTAACTCTTTAACTGCCTCTAATCTGTGTTCAACTCCCCTAAACTCGCTCAAAGTTCTACATATTGAGGATATATCGACACCCGCAGAGATAGCAGATAAAGATGCTGCCATAGCGTTGTAGATATTGTGAATTCCACCAGTATTGAGACTCTTAGAGTCAAAAACTAACTCTGTTCCATCTACTCTACACACGATATTATTACCAACAATAGAGCCTCCAACATTAGAGTCAACCCTAACTGAAAACGGTAAAATATCACTTTTAATATCATATCGATCTAACTCTCCAGCAATAGTAGCGTCATCTGCACAGTATATGAAACTATCTCCAACTCTTTGATTACGAATTACTCTCATCTTACTATCTACATAGTTTTGCATCTTATAATCGTAACGATCCAAGTGGTCTGGAGTAATGTTCATCAATAGTGCAATATCTGCCCTAAAGTCAAACATCCCATCTAATTGGAAACTACTCAGCTCCAACACATACCAATCATAATTTTGAGTGGCAACAGAGTAAGCAAAGCTCTCTCCAATATTCCCCCCAACACCAACACTGTAACCACCATCTTTCAACATCTGATATGTTAGAGTTGTTGTTGTTGTCTTACCATTTGAGCCCGTTATACATACTAATTTTGCCTGAGTATATCTTGACGCAAACTCAATCTCCGAGATAATAGGAATACCTAAACGTCTTGCAGCAACAACAATAGGAACACTATCTGGAATACCAGGACTCTTTACAATCTCATCTGCTGAGAGTATCACCTCTTCGGTATGCTTGCCTTGTTCATACGGAATATCCCATTCAGATAGCCTTGAGCGATACACCTCAGGAATAGTCCCTATGTCTGAAACAAAAACATCTAGGTTTTTTACTTTAGCCAATACAGCAGATCCACATCCACTCTCTTCTCCTCCTAAAACAACTAAACGTCTCATTTTTATCTAATTTTTAATGTTATCAACGTTACAGCTGCAAGTAACAACTGCACAATCCAAAACCTAACAACAATCTTTGACTCTGGGAAACCTCTCTTCTGATAGTGGTGATGTAATGGGGACATGAGTAATAAACGTTTCCCTTCACCAAATCTCTTGCGAGTATATTTGAAATATCCAACTTGGATAATAACAGATAAATTTTCAATAAGAAAAACTCCACACAGAATCGGTAACAATAACTCCTTACGTATTAATAGAGCTAAAACTGCAATCATTCCTCCAATAGCTAAACTACCAGTATCTCCCATAAATATCTGTGCAGGGTAACAGTTGTACCACAAGAAACCAAACATTGCTCCTGCAAATGCACCAGTAAATACAACTAATTCTCCACTATTTGGAATATACATAATATTCAAATAATCTGCATATATTATATTACCTGATAAATATGCCAAAATACCCAATACAATGACAATTGATGAGGCGACTCCTGTGGTGAGACCATCCAAACCATCTGAGAGATTTGCCCCATTTGACACCGCCGTAATTATAAATGTAGCTGCTAATATGTAAATAATCCAAGTTAAAGTATCATGATACTTATTACTTGTTGGAACTAACCAAGAGTAATCAAATTCATTATTTTTAATAAACGGAATCGTAGTTCGTGTACTCTTATCTTCAACATCAACATACGTCTTACTCCTAGCTTCACTCTGTACAGGTGATTGCACCGAAAGAGTATCAACTGAAATATGGCTAACTGCAACACGATCTTTAACAACAATATCTTGATTAAAACACATCACTGTTCCGACAATAATCCCAAGCCCAACCTGACCAACAATTTTAAATCTACCCTTTAACCCATCTTTATTCTTTCTGAAAACCTTTATATAGTCATCTAAAAACCCGATAAAGCCCAACCATATAGTCGCAATTATCATCAATTGAACATATATATTTGTTAGATCACATAGTAGTAGTGTTGGAATCAATATCGAAGCAATAATAATGATACCACCCATTGTTGGCGTACCTTTCTTTTGCATCTGACCCTCAAGCCCAAGGTTACGAACATCCTCGCCAACCTGCTTACGATGAAGGTAAGAGATAATCTTACGTCCGAAGATAATTCCGATTAGTAGAGCCAAAACGATTGAAGCTCCAGCTCTAAAAGATAATGACTTAAACATAACGCCTCCTGGAATGTCAAAAATCTTATCTAGATAGTCAAATAAATGATACATTTCTTAATATATTTTTTAATTACTTAAACCTTATAATAATTTCCTAAAGTTGCCTCACAAAGAGAACCAGAACCAATTGCAACAAACTATTGATTTAATATCTCAAACGCTTTTAATACCTCCTCTTTATCATCAAAATGGTGCTTCACCCCTTTAACATCTTGATAAGTCTCATGCCCCTTACCTGCAATCAGAATAATATCGCTATTCCCTGCCATCATAACAGCACTCTTTATTGCCTCTCGCCTATCTGAAATCATAAGATACTTTGAAGTAGGATCTAATCCAGCCCTCATTTGAGCCAAAATATCATCGGGGTTCTCATGGCGCGGATTATCTGAAGTCAATATAGACAAATCACTATTCGATGCAGCAATATTAGCCATTTTAGGTCTCTTTGCAGCATCTCGATCTCCACCACAGCCAACAACAACAAATAGTTTTTGATCTGGTGTTCTAATCTCATTTATTGTTGAAATAACATTCTCTAAAGCATCCGGAGTATGTGCATAATCTACAATTGCTGTCATACCTCTCTCTGAACGAACATACTCAAAACGACCTGTCACTGACCTCAACCTACTCATCGCACACAAAACTTCATCCTTATCTGCTCCAAGCAGAATAGCCGTCCCATATACAGAGAGTAGATTATAAGCATTAAATCGCCCTAAAAAACTAACCCACAACTCAACAGAGTCTATACTCAATAACATCCCATCAAACAACATCTCTGAAATCTTGCACCTAAAATCTACAACATTTTGAAGCGAATATTTATATATATCGGACACACAGTTCTGAACCATAACACTTCCATTCCTGTCATCTGCATTCACAAGAGCAAATGAGCCCTTAGGTAAATTATCAAAAAACAACTTCTTCGCCTTAATATATTCAGCAAAAGTTTTATGATAATCTAAATGATCGTGTGTTATATTTGAGAAAACACCCCCAACAAAATCTAATCCACTAATTCGACCCTGCACAATACTATGAGAACTAACCTCCATAAAACAGTACTCACAACCAACATCAACCATATCTGACATCAACTTATTCAGAGATAGCGCATCTGGTGTTGTATGCGTAGACTCCAACTCCTCATCTCCAATACGATAAATCACAGTAGATATAAGACCAACCTTATAACCCAACATCTTGAATAGATCATAAAGAAGTGTTGCTGTCGTAGTTTTCCCATTCGTACCCGTTATTCCAACTAACTTGAGATTACGGCTAGGATGATCATAAAAATTATTAGAAATAACTCCTAAAGCAACATTACTATCCTCAACACATATATAAGTTACACCTGCAACTATATCTTTAGGCAATGTCTGACACACAATTACAGTTGCTCCTCGGGAAATAGAACCTGAAATATATTCATGTCCATCTGTGTTGACACCGACTACTGCAACAAACATACTATTAACCTGCACTTTACGCGAATCAAACGCAATTACCTCAACTTCAACGATTGCAAGCTCTCCTACAACAGATGTGTAGCAAACTCCATTTATAAGTTTATCTAACCTCATAATACTATATTTACATCACTAATTTTATCTTTATCAATGTTCCTCTCTCAAAATTACTCCCAGCCTCAATTGACTGAGATACAACTTGTCCTATATTACTAAATGAAACTCTCAATCCCGACCTCTCCAATAGGTATATAGCCTCTTTCAACCCCATACCAATAACATTAGGAACAATACCCTCTTTAACCTCAACTCTCTCTAATTCAATATCACCTTTCTCATCAACAGTAGTTGTAACCCAACCATTCTCTCTTCTGATCCCTTTAATGTCACACGACAATTTGTTCGTACTATATCCCAACTCTTCTGCATAACCACCCTTTACAGCCTTTAATGTAGAGTCAAAAACAACACTCTCCTCAATATTATTTCGCTCTAAAGTGTGATCTGACATATAAACCCTATCGGCAATAGCTCGAAATACAGGACCAGCTAATGAACTACCATAATAATTAATATTAGATGAGGTCTTTACCGATACAATACAAGTGTACTTCGGATTATCTGCAGGAAAATAACCAACTAATGTAGCAAGATAGTGGCGTCGCCCATGCTTATCAAAATAACCTCTATTACCTTGAGCGATTTGAGCTGTACCAGTTTTTGCAGCAACAGTGTAGTATGGACTCTTTAAAATTCGCCCTGTACCGCCAGCAACAACATCTTTCAAACACTCTTGAACACTCTTTAATGTCTCCTTTGAACAGATACTAGGATTTAAAACCTCGGTCGGAAATGATCGTATTACTTGTCCATACTCTCTCAACTCTTTAACCAACTTAGGACGAACCATCTTGCCATCATTCGCAACCGCATTATACAACGATAAAGTGTGAATCAAAGAGGTCTCCAGTGCATAACCAAACGACATCCTAACAAGTGTAGTTCCATCCCACCAACGCTCTCCAGGATGCTTCACTGTTGGTCTACCCTCTCCCGCAATCGAAACGCTTATTGGCTTGTCAAAACCCAACTTACAAATGTTATCAACAAATCGCTCTGGGTTATCAACATAGTGTTCATGCACTGCCTTAGCAAATCCAACATTAGAGGATACTCGAAAAATATCCCTTAAAGATAACTCCTCCTCAGGGTGAGAGTCAATAACCTTAACCTTACCGACAACACACTCACCTCCCTCAATATCATAAACTTTGTCCAAACTAATCTTTGCATCATCTAGTAAAGTTATAAGTGTTGCCAACTTGAAGGTTGACCCAGGCTCCATACAACGCCCAATAGCGTAGTTGTAATCCTCAACAAACTCTCCTTCTGCCTTTCGTGTTAAGTTTGACATCACACGTACCTCTCCTGTCTCAACTTCCATTAATATAACAGAACCCCAATCTGCACCCCCAATATCCAACTGTGTTTTTAATGCACTCTCCGCAACATCCTGCATATCAACATCAATAGTTGTTACAACATCAATGCCATTTATTGGTTCAATATTAGATATATCATCAACAGGAACTTTAAAACTTCCTGATATCTTCTTCTTCATTACAACTCCATCGGTACCTCTCAATTGCTGATCAAATGCACCCTCAATTCCAACTCGAACACCACTCTGATTAACACTCCCAATAGTTCGACTTGCGAGAGAGCCATGTGGTCTTATTCGCTTGTTGATTTGCTCTATAATTAATCCACTCTTATTGACTCCATGCTTAAATAATGGAAACTTTTTTAATGTATCTAACTCTAAAAAATCAATCCGACGTGGAGATATTAGTTTATATCTATTCGTACGACTATCCTTATCTGCATTTGCCTCCTTCCTCAATGATACCAACATAGATTTGTATCCACTAGCTGACTTATCCCTAAACAAATTTGACAAACCGCTTGCTAATCCACCAACTTCACTATAAAATAACTCATCCTTTAAACCCATAGCTCCAAAGTCAACACGAATCTGATATATCGGCGTTGAAGTAGCTAAAAGCCTACCATCAACTGCAAGAATATCTCCTCGCTCTGCATTGAGTGAAACCTGCTGATATGTAATCTTCTGCGCCTTTTTGTGTAACTCCGCTGCCCTTGGACCATATTGCCAAAGACAAATCATTGAGATAATACCTATACCAACAAGAACGAATAGTAAATATACTACTCGAACTCTAAATAAAATATCATCTTTTATCTCACGGCTCTTTTTCATAAAACAAAATTACTTAGAAATAACTACATTAGGTGTTAAAGACTCTTCTAAAGCACTACCTCGCTCCTCCAACATCTTTATAATATTACTATGTCGAGTTGCCTGCATTCTATACGAAGAGATTGTTAAAGACTTAGCACGAAGATCCTTAATATCCCTCGTTAACTGTGAATGTTCTCTATATAATTGTTGTACACTAAATATATGGGTGATGTATAATAACGCCAAAACCAGTAAAAACAAAACATATGAGTAGTGTTTTTTAACCTCCTTATTCGATAAAATATCTCCACTTAACACATTTTTAGTCCATAATATAAACTTATGCAATGAACTACTGTGCTTATGAGCATCTTCAAGCTCCGAACCATCAGCCTCTAACTCAAAGCTATCTTCTTCTGGTACAGTGACATCGTAATCTTGCTCAATATCCACATTTTCAGATTCTTGTAGCTTTTTTTCTTTTTTAAAAACAGACTTCAACCACATATATCTTCAAGTATTATACTTTTTTTGATGCTCTAAGTTTTGCACTGCGAGAACGACTATTCAAAATCAACTCTTGCTCATCTGCAACAAGTGCCTTTCGTGTAACCAATTCATATGGAGATATCACTTTACCGAAGAAATCCTTCTCGATTTTTCCTTCAATATTACCACTTCTCATAAAATTCTTCACTAACCTATCCTCCAACGAGTGGTACGACATGACCACCAAACGACCATCTGTCTTCAAAACTTTTGTACTCTGATCCAAAGCCATCTTTAACGCCTCCATCTCTCTATTTACTTCAATCCTTATCGCCTGAAATAATTTAGACAAAAATTTATTCTCATCCTTCTTTGGTGTACATGGCTTTACTGCCTCAACCAACTGAAATATAGTCTCAATAGGTTCATTGCTACGGAATCTCTCAATGCAATTTGCTACTTTGTAGGGAGTCGAAATCTCACCCCAATCTCTAAAAATTTGAGTCAATTGCTCATTGCTATATGTGTTAATCAACTTTGCGGCAGTTAGACCTCCTCGTTGATTCATCCTCATATCCAAAGGTGCGTCAAAACGGAACGAAAAACCTCTCTCCTCCGTGTCAAAGTGGTGTGACGAAACACCTAGATCTGCCAAGATCCCATCCACTTGGGTAATACCTCTAAGTCTTAAAGCTCCTCGCAAAAAACGAAAGTTACTCTCGACAAAAGTAAACCGAGGATCATCTATAATATTATTTTTAGCATCTTTGTCTTGGTCGAACGAAAATAGGCGTCCTTTATCTCCCAATAATGAAAGGATTTTTTTAGAGTGTCCGCCGCCGCCAAATGTCAAATCAACATAGACTCCATTAGGATCTATATCCATGAGTTCCATGCACTTATCTAACATTACTGGTATATGATAATCTGTCATAATTTTATTTATATATAATTCCTTGTAAAGGTAGTATATTTAAGTTTTTATTCAAAGTCATTTCAAAATATTACTCTAATACTAAACAACGAATACAGAGATAAATTACGAAAAAAACACTCTCTACAAAACATATAAAACACTATTATTGAAAAGTTTAATCTAATTTCTTTGAAAACTTCGTTTTCTTCACTTACTTTGTCAGCTCATTAAGTCGCTTTAAATAGTTTCTTATACATTTGTAAAAAATTAATAGATGGAAGTAAACATAAAAAAGATACTTGAAAGCAAATCCCCGGCTATTGCAAAGTGGATACCTAACTTTGCAATCAAGTACCTCAGAAAAATCATTCACGAAGATGAAGTCAACAGATACCTAAACGACTTTGAATCGCTATCTTCAATAGACTTTGCGAGAGCAACGCTAAAGAGAATGAACATATCATACAGAGCAGAAGGTCTAACCGACATAGATCCAAATGGTCGCTATATATTCGCATCTAACCACCCTTTTGGAGGGCTTGATGGAATGATGATTGCAGATATTATAAATAGCAAATTTGGTGATTCGAAGCTCATTGTAAATGACATTCTAATGAATTTAACACCTCTTACAGATATTTTTGTACCAATAAACAAGCACGGAAAACAAGATATTGAAAAGGCTACAACATACAACAATACATTTAACTCAAATGTACCAATAGTTACATTTCCAGCTGGACTATGTTCCAGACGTAAAAATGGAGTAGTCATTGATAGCGAATGGAAGCATAGCTTTATAAAGAAAGCAATACAATCAAAAAGAGATATTGTTCCTGTCTATTTCGATGGTAAATTGTCCGACTTCTTCTACAATCTATCATCAATAAGGACTAAACTTGGAGTCAAAGCAAATATAGAGATGTTATACCTCGTTGATGAAATGTTTAAGCAAAGCGGAGGCTCATTCGTCATCCAAATAGGCAAACCAATATCTTGGAAGGAGCTTCAGAATGGAGCTTCAAATAAAAAATGGGCTGGAAAAGTGAAAGAAATTGCTTACGCTCTTAAAAAATAACCATTAATTAATAAAAAAAATATAACATTACGTATGTTTTCAGTACATTTGTGATTCATTTCGTTTAATAAATGGACTAATTAGACCACTTAAACAATAAATTAGATTTTTAAGATAAAAAATATGACACCCATTATAGATCCAATTTCAAGAGAAATAATCGAGTCTGAACTTACTCCAGAGAGACTATTACGCAAAACAAACAACGCGGGAAATCTATTATACGTGCTAAAAGCAGAAGAGTGCCCAAATACAATGTTAGAAATTGGCAGATTAAGAGAGTGGTCTTTTAGAGAGGCCGGAGGCGGAACTGGAATGGAAGTAGACATAGATGAAAGCGATACTGCTTCTGATGGATATATTCAATTGATAGTTTGGGACCCAATCGAAAGAGAAATTATTGGCGGATATAGATATATCATATCAAGAGATCAAAATACAAAATATATTTCTACTGAGAATTACTTTAAATTTAGTGATAAATTCAGAAAAGAGTACCTACCATATACAATTGAGTTAGGACGATCATTCGTTCAACCCAAATACCAAGGGACGAGAACATCAACTAAAGGAATATATGCACTTGACAATCTCTGGGATGGATTAGGTGCTTTAATGTCACAAAATCCTGACATCAAATACTTCTTAGGTAAAGTTACCATGTATGGTGAGTATAACAAAGAAGCGAGAAACTTATTGATATACTTTCTTGACAAATACTTCGCAGACAACGATAACTTGTTAACTCCAATATACCCGATAGAGATAGAAATGGATACTGAGGAGATGAGTAAATTGCTATGTAATAAGGATTATACTGAAGATTATAAAGTTCTAAATAAGAAAATTCGCTCTTTAAATGAAAATGTACCACCTTTAATCAATTCATACATGAGTCTATCCCCTTCAATGAAGGTATTCGGAACTGTTTGCAATCCTCATTTTGGTAATGTTGAAGAGACTGGTATATTAATAACAATAAATGACGTATATCCACAAAAGATAGAACGTCACACAAAAGGAATGTAATAATAATTACATCTACTTATATGTAATAAAAAAGCCACTAATAGAGTCTACACATCTATTAGTGGCTTTTTTATAATTACACAATATCGGAAAGTGAATATAATGCACTACTAAAAAAATAAGCTGGATCAAATTAGAATATTGAACCAGCCTACATTATAAAATAGTAAGTATATACTAGAATGGTAAATCGTCTGGCTCATCATTCATTACAACTGGCGCAACATAAGCTGGCGTTGGAGTAGATACACTCTGAGACTCAACACTATTACTTGACATTGATCCAGATGTAGCACCATACGACGGAGCAGATGATGTTGACGCTGAACCCTGCTGTTGCTGTGAAACTCCTCCCTCGCGGCGACCCAACATCTTCATATCATTTGCAACTATCTCAATTGCACTCCTCTTTGCCCCACTCTCATCACTCCACTCACGTGAACGAATATTTCCCTCAATATAGAGTTGACTACCCTTTCGAACATACTTATCTGCAACTTCAGCCAAGTTTCGCCATAAAGTTACTGTATGCCACTCTGTATGCTCTTTTGTCTCCTGTGTCGTACGATTATATATGCGTTCAGTTGTTGCAAGTCTAACTCTAGCAACCTTTATTCCACTCTCAAGTGTTCTAATCTCTGGCTCAGCACCTACGTTGCCAACCAAAATAACCTTATTTACCATTATATATTTTTTAAAATTTCAATAAATAGATATGTCATCTTCTTTGCTGCTTTTGCACCCTCAATCTGAACACTCTCATGGCTAGCTTTAACACCAGACAGACCCTCATCTGTAATGACAGACATTGCAAATACTGGAAGTCTCATATGACGAGCAGCAATAACCTCTGGTGTAGTGGACATACCAACAGCATCTCCTCCAATAGCACTAAAGTAACGATACTCCTTTTGGGTCTCAAAAGTAGGACCTGTTACTCCAACATAACAACCATACTGCAACTTTAAACTATCTCTTGATGCTATTTGAGTAACCTTTTCAATCAGTGACAGATCATAAACATCACTCATGTCTGGGAAACGAGTGCCTAATTCATCTATATTAGCCCCAACTAATGGATTTGGAATCAAGTTTATGTGATCCGTAATAACCATAAGATCTCCAACCTTAAAACTAGGATTAATACCTCCACAAGCATTGGATACAAAAAGATATTTAATACCCAATAACTTCATTACACGAACAGGAAAGACAACTTGTTGCGGAGTGTATCCTTCATAGTAGTGGAAACGACCCTGCATTGCAACAACTCGTTTACCTCCTAATAATCCGAAAATCAATGCTCCTTTATGCCCCTCAACAGTAGAGATAGGGAAGTTAGGAATATCCTTATACTCGATTGTATGCACAACATCGATCTCATTAACCAAGCCACCTAAGCCTGTACCTAAAATAATTCCAACCTCTGGCTCAAAGTCAAAGCTCTCCTTAATGGTGTAGGCTGTATTTTGAATTTTCTCGAACATCTTCATCTAATTTATTAAAAAAATCTGCCTTTTCATTATTCAAAAACTCTAGCTCAATTGGTAAATAATACAACTTTGCAAGTAGTTCTTGAGGTATATTTTTACGATTAGTCAACTTCACATAATCCTTCTCTGTGATCAATACAACTGTGTCTGATGGATGTGAAGCTAACACTGAAATTAATCTAGCAATATCGCTCTTTCTATATACATGATGGTCTGGATATACCAAATGGTCCTTGACTGAATATAGTTTAGAAATCTCCGATTCAAAAAATTTTGGATTTCCGATTCCTGACATTAATACAACATTACACCCTTTAGCTATAACACGTGACTTACCCTCTTTAAAAATTGCAGTTGGATTCCCACTCTTAATTTTAGTGAAAAATAGACGCTGATATGGATATAGTGCCAAGCTAATGTTTACAATACGCATATCTATCGCTGTAATACTATCTGAACACTTATTTACAACAACGAATCGTGCTCTATTCATCTGAGATAAGCTATCTCGCAAGCTCCCCCAAGGTAACATATGATCTTTATATACAGGTCTTGTGTAGTCCATAAGAACTAGAGACGTCCATGGCTCAACATATCTATGCTGAAATCCATCATCTAAAAGTATCAAATTTAACTCTGGATGACTAGCTCTCATACGTGCAATCCCCTCTCTCCTATCGGCACAGACTGAAACTATTATCTCTGGAAATTTTAATTTTATCTGCTTTGGCTCATCACCAGAGTTCAAAAATGAACTCCCTGATTCAACCTCGTAATAACCTTTGGTTCGCCTCTTATAGCCTCTGGATAGAACTCCAATCTTATACTCTCCGCTTAGGTGTCGAATCAATGCCTCTGTCATTGGAGTTTTACCTGTACCTCCTACGGTGACATTGCCAATACATACGATTGGAATATCATACTCCTCTGACGGCAACAGTTTCCAATCAAACATTTTGTGTCTGATAAAAATGATAAAGGTATATAACCATGCGAATGGTGCTAATAGAAACTTAAACATAAATCAAACAAGTCAGGTTAAGGTGTACAGATTTCAAATATACTTTATTTTTTTGACTTTTTACCTATTTATGTCCAATCTCACTTAAAAAAAGAACATTTTTAATGCTATTTTTTCAAAAAATAGATATTTTATCCTTTAATTTATCTAATTATACAATAATTTAGCCAACCTTTCTAAAGGTAAAGTATTTCTGCATCAAATAACTATATATTACAGATATACATGAAGTTATAATATAGGACGGTGTAGGATAGATACCTATGACATCTACGAAAAACTTTAAGCCAATCAAACTAAGTAACATTGAGCCTAAAACACTTATAAAATATCTATTGAGCTGGACTCTTGTTCGCAACTTAGACTCTGTGAAAGTAACATATTTATTCAACCAAAAACCTGTATAAAAAGTGATTGGAACAACAATCCAATAGGTCATTACATGAGCCGAAAACGATATAAATCCGAGGTCAACAACCTCTTTCTGAAGGACGAAGTTATAAATAACAGAGTATAAAACCCAATTCAAAAACATGTTACCTCCACCACAAACAGCATATAAAAACGTCTGATGAGGAACAATCCGACTTACAGCGGGTATATAGAACCAATTTATTACT
Source organism: uncultured Rikenellaceae bacterium (assembly GCA_947038405.1). Taxonomy (GTDB): domain Bacteria; phylum Bacteroidota; class Bacteroidia; order Bacteroidales; family Rikenellaceae; genus CAMQVY01. The sequence continues at coordinate 78,823 of CAMQVY010000006.1, forward strand.
TTCCTTATTTTATCCGATAAAACCATTAATCAATATCTCCTCTATCTTTTACTAACTCTTTATAACTAAATTTATTTTGATCTGCCTGCTTAGCCTGCAATGAGTACATAATATCTCTATACTTCGCAGCATTGATAAAATCCAAATCCTTTGCGGCACTCTCCATCATTCCCTTTGCCTTTATTATTGCCTCCGACAACTCATCTGTCGTAGTGTACTCTGCCCTAAAATCTGCTGCCATCAAAGGCTTTATGTCATTTATTGGATAACTTACATATTCATCTTTCCGAGTGGTAGAACCAACGGCAATAGTAGACGTTCCACTCTTATGCGCTCTTCTTGGAAGAGACTCATGCTCCATATTATACAAAATCTGCTTCTCCCTACGCCTATTACTCTCGGTCATAGCGTGGTACATAGACTTCGTACGCTTTTCTGCATACATTATAACATTACCATTAGCATGACGCGCTGCTCGACCCGCAGTCTGAGTTAAGGAGCGTTCACTCCTCAAAAAACCCTCTTTATCTGCATCCATAATTGCAACTAACGAAACTTCAGGAAGGTCTAAACCCTCCCTCAATAAGTTAACTCCAATCAATACGTCAAACATACCTGCTCGTAATTCATCAAGAATTTGAACTCGCTCCAATGTATCTATATCTGAGTGAATATATCTATTACGAACTCCATTTCGATCAAAATATTTTGATAACTCCTCTGCCATACGTTTCGTCAAAGTGGTTATCAGAACCTTTTCATCTAAAGATATACGCTCATTTATCTCCTCAGTTAAATCATCAATCTGATTATCCGTTATCTTAATCTTCAATGGAGGATCAATAAGTCCTGTAGGACGGATTAACTGCTCTACAATAGCACCCTCACTCTTCATTATTTCATAATCTGCGGGGGTAGCACTAACATATATTGCAGTACTTAAAAGACTCTCAAACTCTTCAAATTTTAATGGTCGGTTATCTATTGCAGCAGGTAGGCGAAAACCATACTCTACTAGATTTATCTTACGAGCTCTATCACCACCATACATTGCACGTATTTGAGGAATAGTAACATGACTCTCATCAATAACCATTAGATAATCTTTCGGGAAATAGTCCAACAAACAGAACGGTCTTGTTCCTGGCTCTCTACCATCAAAGTACCTAGAGTAGTTCTCAATACCAGAACAGTAACCCATCTCTTTTATCATCTCTAAATCGTACTCAACCCTCTGCTTTATACGCTGAGCCTCTCCAAAACGACCCATCTCTTCAAAAAATTGAATTTGACGACCAAGATCTATCTGAATATCTGCAACAGCACTGTTTATGCGCTCCTTCGTAGTAACAAAAAGATTAGCAGGGAAGATTGTAACACGATCTAATGTTGAGATACGCTGACCTGTATCTGTATCTATATGAACAATGAGTTCAATCTCATCATCATAAAACATAACCCTATATGTTAAATTACCATAAGCTTGGCAAATATCAATTGTATCTCCATTTATCCTAAAACTCCCCGGAGTTAACTCCCGCTCAGTTCTAGTATAAAGTGCCTCAACAAGTGAATATAAAAGTTTCTTTCGACTAATAATATCCCCTTTAACCAACTCGACAGATGTAGCCTTAAAATCTAGTGGATTACCAATACCATACAGACATGAGACACTCGAAACAACAATAATATCTCGACCGCCAGTAAGTAGCGCAGAAGTCGCACTAAGTCGCATCTTCTCAATCTCTTCATTGATAGATAGATCTTTTTCGATATATCGACCTGAAGCTGGAAGATATGCCTCTGGCTGATAGTAGTCATAATACGAAACATAATACTCTACACGATTCTCTGGAAAGAAATTCTTAAACTCCCCATACAACTGCGCAGCTAACGTCTTATTGTGACTCAGCACAAGTGTCGGTACATTCAGTTCCGAAATAACATTTGCCACAGTAAATGTCTTTCCACTACCAGTCACACCCAGCAACGTGTTATGTTTGCTGTGTCCCTCAATAGCAGAAACTAATTGTGAAATTGCTTCTGGCTGATCACCCGTAGGCTTATATTCTGATCTCAACTTAAAATCCATAGCACAAAGTTATGAAAAGTTTTTGATATTAGTTACCTTCGCACAAAAGTAAGAAGAGTATGATAGATAATGGAACAATAGATAGAATTTTTGCAGCAGCTAACATCGTCGATATTGTGGGCGATTTCATCTCTCTGCGAAAAAAAGGGGTAAACTTTCAAGCTTGTTGTCCTTTCCATAACGAAAAGACCCCATCCTTTGTTGTCTCCCCATCTAAAGGACTATTCAAGTGCTTCGGTTGTGGCAAAGGAGGTAATGCAGTCACATTCGTTATGGAACACGAATCAATGGGATACGTGGATGCTCTTAAATATGTAGCAAAAAAATACGGAATAGAAATTGTAGAGAAACAACTATCCGTTGATGATATAAAGAAGAATGATGATAGAGAGAGTATGATGATAGCGAGTACATACGCATCAGATTACTTTACAAAATATCTTCACAACTCTGAAGAGGGTAAGAATATAGGATTGTCATACTTTCAAGAGAGAGGTTTCACTCCTAGTACAATCGAGAAATTTAGACTCGGATTCTGTCCAACAACGGGAAACCAATTTACTAATGACGCAATTGCTGCGGGATACAAAGAGAAGTTCCTTACTGCAACAGGATTAACAGGAAAGAGAGAGAGTGATGGGAAATTATATGATAGATTCTATGGTCGAATAATATTCCCAATACATACTATTAGCGGTAGAGTAACAGCTTTTGGAGGAAGAACTCTTCGCACTGACAAAAAAGTTGCTAAATACGTAAACTCACCTGAGAGCGAAATATACCACAAAAGCAACATACTTTATGGGCTATTCTTCGCTAAAAAGTCAATTACACAAGATAATTGCTGTATCTTAGTAGAGGGTTATACTGATGTGATATCAATGCACCAATCAGGCGTAGAAAATGTAGTATCATCATCGGGAACATCACTAACTGTTGAGCAAGTAAGACTTATTAGTAGATTCACAAAAAATATTACCGTAATATACGATGGAGATAGTGCTGGAATTAAAGCTTCTCTTAGAGGTATCGATCTTATATTACGCGAAGGACTTAATGTTCGTGTTGTTTTACTCCCTGAGGGGGATGACCCCGACTCATTTGCAAAAAAACACTCAGCAAATGAACTTAAAGATTATATCAGAGAAAACGAAGAGGATTTTATATCTTTCAAAACTCGGGTACTCCTTAAAGGTGTTGGAGACGATCCGATAAAACGTGCGGAACTCATTACCGACATTGTGAACTCTATGGCGGAAGTTCCCGATAATATAATGAGATCAGTATATATAAAAGAGTCAGCTAAGATTCTGGGGGTATCGGAACATATTTTATTAGAAGAGGTTGCAAGAAAAAGAATCTCGCATGAATCGGACAATCAAACAAAAGAGTTCATTAGAAACCAACGTGCTCTTGAGCTGCAAAGATCCCCTCAAAGTATTGAGTCAATCTCTTCAGCTATTCACAAAGCCGGCTCAAGTATCGCTGAAATTGAGAAAGAAATTGTAAAATATCTACTAAAATATGGAAACCATGACTTTGACTACAAAGAAGGCAAGGAATTTGTTAAGTTAAATGTAGCTGAGATTATTATTGGTGATATAGAGGGTAATGGTATAATGTTACAAAATAGTGCTTATCGTGAGATATACAAAACCTATTTTGAACTACATAAACAGAGAATAGAACAAGAGAGTAAAGAGATTATTCCAATGTACAACTTCATTAATCACCACTCTCCTGAAGTTTGCAATGCAGTTGTAGATATTTTAACTGCTGGTGACAACTACAAAATGAGTAATATTTGGAAAAAACACGATATCATTGACGAAAAAGAGGAGGATATGTTGGCCGAAGTTGTTCCCAGAACAATTATTCTATATAAAAGCAAAGCTATTGAGACTATTATTGCTGAACTACAACGCAATTTAAGCAATCCCGATTTGGATGAAGAGAAGCAACTAGAAATATTATATAAAATAACCGCTCTTAATAAAGAGAGACTTTCAATTGCAAATAGATTGAAAAGAATGATGCTATAACAACGTTACAACATCTAAAGTGAAATATTAACCTTTGCTGACTAAAATTGAATATGAAAACTATACTTACAATAATGCTTACAATACTATTCATTACAGTGAGTAGTATGAACGCAGCATCTCAAGAGAGAAAAAAAATAGGGCTTGTCCTCAGTGGAGGAGGGGCTAAAGGTGTGGCACATATTGGAGCTATTAAAGTTATTCAAGAGGCAGGGATCCCTATCGACTATATCGCAGGTACTAGTATGGGGGCAATTGTAGGAGCTATGACAGCTCTCGGTTACTCTCCTCACAGTTTGGATTCGATTGTAAAAAAACTAGATTGGACAGCACTTTTTAGCGATAAAGTCTCACGTAAAAATATGACATATAATCAGAAATTACGTTCTGATAAATATGTATTTTCCGTTACTCTAAATAAAGAGAAAAAACTAAACCTAGAGGGATTGTCTAATGGACAAAACATACTAAACCTACTTGAAAGACTATGTATAGGATATACTGACTCTATATCATTCTCAAAACTTCCAATCCCATTCTCCTGTGTGGCGTATGATATGGCCAGTGGCAAAGATATAATATTAAATCATGGTGATCTACCTCTAGCTATTAGATCAAGTATGTCAATCCCCGGAGTATTCAGCCCCGTACACAGAAACGGCATGGTATTAGTCGATGGCGGAATTGCGAATAACTTCCCCGTAGATATAGTAAAACAGATGGGTGCAGATGTTGTAATCGGAGTGGATGTTGGCGCGGATGTTATGACGGTAAGCCAATTGAATAACCCTGCGAATCTCCTGAATCAGTTGACTACATTTTATGGATTGAAAAAAAATGAAGCCAATATTAAAGCAACAAATGTCTATATACGACCAGATATTCACCCATACACATCTGCAAGTTTCTCTTTTAACGCAATCGATACGCTAATAACTAGAGGTGAGTACGCAGCTAATGACAAATGGAATGAACTAATAGAACTTAAAAAAAGTATAGGTTTAGAGATAGATTACATGCCAGAATATCTTGATAGACACCAGAATTATAAACAAAAAGTCAACTTAGGAAGCATCCAGCTTGAAGGTCTGAACTATATAAGACCAAATGATATATTTAAAATCTCTGGACTTAAAGAGGACACTAAAATAGAAGAAGAGGAGTTATTAAATGGTATTAAAAAGTTACAAGGCACAGGGCTTTTTTCTCAAGTAAACTACAAGTTAAATGAAAAACCTCCTTACAATTTAACAATTATAGTGGAGGAGAACACTAGAAACAGTTTAAGTTTTGGGTTTCGATTTGATAGCAAAGATATGGCTGCTGTTCTTTTAAATGCAACATTAACAACCAAAGGTAAATCATTCTCCGAATTCAATTTAACAACTAGACTGAATGAAAATCCATATGTAAAAATTGCATATAAAGTAGGTGTTCCAACTCAACGAAAAAGTGCATTATCATATATGCTTAAATACACCTCTGTTAATATATATAACGACGGTAGGAAGTTCAGCAATATAGATTATCTCCAAAATGAAGTTGATCTTTCCTTCTCAAATATCAAATTTAAAGATCTGAAAATATTAATCGGATTAAAGTATGACTATTTTGATTTCGACGCCTTGTATACAAATAGGCAGAATGATTACATGAGACCAAAATCAGAGGGACTCGTAAGTTTATATCTTGATTCCCATTATGATAGTTACGATGAACTATACTACCCTACTAGAGGTATTAGTCTTGAAGCTAACTATACACTAACAACGAACGGGCTTAATATATGGAAACAAGGGAGCTCTTTTGGTGCTTTCTTCTTAAAGTTCGCAACTGCAATATCCCCATCTTCTCGTGTGACATTCCTACCTACGGTCTACACAAGAGTAATACATGGTGACAATGTAGCGTTCCCATATCGTAACTTTATTGGCGGATCTGTGAGCGGTAGATACTTCAACTCACATATGCAATTTATAGGATTCCATAGCCTTGAGGAGACGCAAAACTCATTAATTGTGGGACAAATTGCTACTAGATTAAGATTGTGGCAAAAACAATATATATCACTTAAAGTAAATTATGCTAATCACGCGCCAAAAATATTTGACTTCAATAATTCATCCAGTTTATGGGGAGGTGGAGTAAGCTACTCATATAATACTGCTGTTGGTCCTGTTGAATTATTAGTAGATATGTCTAATAAATATCAAAAACCTGGGGTATATTTAAGTTTTGGATACTATTTCTAATCCTTAAACTTAGTTATTATAAAAAGAAATTTAATACCTTTGTACTGTTATGATAGATTATAAAAACGTAAACATAAGAAATAGAAGAGCTACATTCGATTATGAAATTCTCGATACATATACTGCTGGAATAGTATTATACGGAACTGAGATAAAATCAATTAGACTCGGAAAAGCATCACTAGTTGACTGCTACTGCTATTTTGATAGAGGTGAACTATATATTAGAGGCGTAAATATCTCTGAGTATCATTGGGGTACATACAACAACCACCAACCAAAAAGAGATAGAAAACTGCTTCTACAAAAAAAAGAACTTGCTAAACTAGAGAGGCAACTCCAAGATAATGGACTCACTATTGTGGGTCTAAAGCTCTTTGTAAATGAGCGTGGCTTTGCTAAAATTAATATAGGATTGGCTAAAGGTCGTAAAAATTACGACAAAAGAGATTACATTAAAGAGAAAGATGCTAAGAGAGAGATGTCTCGTGCAATGAAAGTATAAACTAGCATTTAACGCATAAAAAAACGCACTGTTAATAATAACAGTGCGTTTTTTGTATATATAAAGTGTGATTCCGACGAGAATCGAACTCATATCATATGAACCGGAATCATACATTCTATCCATTG
>CAMQVY010000007.1 GCA_947038405.1 uncultured Rikenellaceae bacterium
ACATTGTTTATGTTGCCGTTCTATATATGCGGGTAAAGTTACGAATTCCAATGTTGCACCAAATATTTTAGAGCGTAATTTTGTAGCGGACAAACCCAACAAAACATGGCTAACAGATGTTACACAGGTAAATATTAAGGGTAAAAAATGTCTTTATCACCAATACTTGACACATTTAATGGCGAGATAATAACTTATACCATCTCTGATAGACCTAATTTGAAGATGGTTACTAACATGCTTAAAAAAGCTAAAAGAAAGAAAAATATAAATGATAAGATAATTATCCACTCTGATCAAGGCTGGCACTACCAACACGCTACATACCGCAAAATGGTTAAAGATATGGGTATGACACAAAGTATGTCACGCAAGGGAAATTGCCTTGACAATGCGATGATGGAAAATTTCTTTGGGATTATGAAATCAGAATTACTATATTTGCAAGAGTTTGATTCTATGAAGCAATTTAAACAGGAGTTAGTGAGGTATATTCATTACTACAATAATCACAGAATAAAACTAAGATTAAAAGGAAAGAGCCCAGTAAAATACCGAGCTCTTTGCGCTTAAAATTATTATTTAATACGTCCAACTTTTTGGGGGCACTTCAAATGAGACAACCTCTTTTTATATATATTACAAAGACTTTAAAATGTGTATAAAGGGCTTATTTTTAGTAGATTTGCTCTGTTATTTTCAAGTGTTGTTACGCATTTCTCTACGTCTGATGGGCGAATAATTGTACTTGCTACACCGCCATCCGAAAAGGCATACATATACTCAATAAAGACATCCTCTTTAGCTAATGACTCTAGTACAGCCGATAGTGAACCTGGAGTATTTGGGCAGTTTATACAAACCACATCCGTAATGCCAACTTTAAAATTAGCATCTTTTAGAACTTTTGTTGCTAGTTCAACGTCTGAAACGATAAGTCGTAAAATACCAAATTCAGTACCATCTGAAACACTAAATGCTCTCATGTTGATACTATTCTTACTCAAAATAAGTGCAACATCTGTTATTCCACCTGTTCTATTTTCAATAAATATTGACAACTGTTTGATTACCATAGTAGCAGTTATTTTAAATTATAATTTTCGGTTATCTATAACGTGCTTCGCTTTCCCTTCACTACGTTGTAATGTTCTAGGCTCTACAAGTTTAATCGTTGGACTCAAGCCAAGAACACTCTGTATCTTTTGACCTATCCTTTTCTTGATATCCACCATTTTACTCATCTCATCAGAGAAGTACTCTGCGCGAACTTCAACTTGAACTTCAAATATATCAAGGTTGTTAACTCTGTCAACAACAATCATATAGTGAGCCTCAAGCTCCTTCATTTCAAGTATTATATTCTCAATTTGAGATGGGAAAACGTTAACACCTCGAATAATCAACATATCGTCGCTACGTCCAAAAATACTACTCATTCTGATGTTGGTACGTCCACAAGGACATGGCTCATCTATCAAGTGGCAAAGATCCTTCGTGTTGTAACGCAATAGAGGCATACCCTCTTTCGTGATAGTTGTAAACACAAGTTCTCCTTGCTCTCCGTATGGTAGTGGTTGTTTTGTTTCAGGGTCTACAATCTCTGGAATAAAATGATCTTCAATAATATGAGATCCATTCTTGTATTCGCACTCATGCGAAACCCCAGGACCCATAATTTCACTCAAACCGTAGATGTTATAGGCATCAATATTTAATTTTGCCTCTATCTCTTTACGCATATTTTCAGTCCAAGGCTCTGCTCCGAAGATTCCTCTTTTAAGTTTGAAATCGTCTAAAGATAGACCCGCTTTCTCTATTGATTCCGCTAAATAAAGGGCATATGACGGAGTACACGCCATTGCTGTTGCTCCAAAATCACGTAAAAGTTGAATCTGTTTAGCTGTATTTCCAGTTGACATTGGGATCACTGTTGCACCCAATTTCTCAACACCATAGTGCATTCCCAAACCTCCAGTAAACAAACCATAACCATAAGCAACAGAGAATATATCTGATTGGCTAGTTCCATAGGCAGAGAGACAGCGAGCTATCATCTCAGACCATATTGAAAGATCCTTGCGTGTATAACCTACAACTGTTGGTAGTCCTGTTGTACCAGAAGAGGCATGAAGACGTACTATCTGTGAAATAGGTACGGCAAAAAGACCGTATGGATAGTTATCTCGTAAATCTGCTTTTGTTGTAAATGGTAGCTTGACAATATCGTCTATACTTTGAATATCATCAGGAGTAAGACCCAAACTCTGCATCTTATCTCTATAAAAAGGGGTATTGTGATATACACGGTCAACCGTTTTGCGCAGACGCTCACTCTGAAGTGCTCGCATCTGCTCTCTATCCATACACTCTTTTGTTTTATTCCAAATCATCTTAATATCTCCTTAATGTGACTCCGTAAATAATTTCAATCTGTTATCTAGAACTTCATAAAGCTCTTCTGTCATTCTTGATGTGCAAGCGCGAACTCCCTCTCTTTCACTTCCCGTTGTTGAGAGTGAGATAGAGCTGATTCCAAAGTGAATTAACTCACTAACAAGCTCACCACACTTCATATCCTTATAACCAATAGTGAAGAAGAAACCATCTCCAATCTCACGATCTATATCTTTGTCATATACGACGTGAAATCCGTTGTTTCTAAATATGTTCTTCATCTTCTCTGCTCTGCGACCATACTCATTAGTGTACTCTACGAAGTTTAACTTTCCATCACTAGCAGCCTTAAACATATCTGCCAAGCCATACTGTACTGAGTGTGCGACACCTGAGGTGATCATATACATTACAGCATTTGTAAAGGTAATTCCGAAGTGTCCTGATCCAGAATATATGTCGACTAAGCCCTCATAGCTGCGATTGTATAGTTTCTCTGAGATACATGCTACGGCAACTCGTTGACCTGCGTAGCTGAATATCTTAGATCCAGAGATGAATAGTATGTAGTTGTCCGTATAGCGGGCAATAGTTGGTACGAAAGGTTCACAGAATGGTTTGCTATAATCCTCGCGAAAATCCATACCGAAGTATGCTAAATCCTCTAAGATAATGGTGTCGTGTTTAGTCGCCATCTCTCCAAAAATACTCAACTCTTCCTCTGTAAATGTTATCCAAGTTGGGTTGTTTGGTGAAGAGTAAACTATTGCAGCAATCTCTCCATCTTTTAGTAGCTCTTCAAGTTTGTTGCGCAGCTTCTCTCCTCTATGTGCAAATACATCAAATTGCTTATATTTGATACCCAACATTTTAAGTTGAGCTTTCTGTATCGGAAATCCTGGGTCAATAAATAGAATTGTATCTTTTTTCTTGTTGAGTTGACTGCAAATCAAAAAAGAACCAAAAGAACCTGCTACAGAGCCTGTTGTTGGAAGGCAGTAGGTTGGTGCTAAATCAATATCCAAAAATGCTTTCACAAAACGTGAGGTCTCATTTTTTAACTCAGATACCCCTTCAGCAGCTGGATACATTGATGCAACACCTCTATCAAGAGCTGCTTTTTCACTATCCATTCCTATTTTACAAGGCTCTAATCCTGGAACTCCTTGATCCATACGGATAAATGGAATACCAGTTGTGCTCTCTAATTTAGATGCAACCAAAACCATCTGTCCTATGGTAGCGTTTGCAAGGCTTGGGATCTTAAACTCCTTTACAACAGAGTCAACTAACTCTCTACTAAAAATCTCATTCATAGTTTAAACTACTTTTTTAAACCACCTTTGACAGCTTCAGCACCTGCTCTGAATGCTTTAATATTCATATCTACAATCTCATCACCTTTGGGAGAGAATACTCTCTTAATACCAATCTCTAGAGCTTCAGCCGTTAGACCTACCGCACTAGATGCAGCTCCTAAAAGAACGATGTTTACTGATCTCAAAACTCCTGCTTCACGAGCAATAGCCTCTACGTCAAAGCTAAATACATTAGGTAATGTAGCTAACTCCTCTTTTAGTAACTCCTCTTCAGGATAGTTTGTTATATTTACGAAAGGAGCATTTGAAGTTACGATCCATCCATCTTTGCCTAAATATGGGATGTAACGTAACGCTTCCATTGGCTCTAGTGAAATAATCACATCTGCGCCGCCTAAAGAGATAAGATCTGAATCTACCTTCTCTGAACTAATACGCAAATTTGATTGAACATCACCACCTCTTTGGCTCATTCCATGTACTTCTGTTTGTTTGATTTCTAGCCCCTCAGCAAGTGCCGCTTCTCCGATAACTGCTGCAATAGATAGAATTCCTTGACCTCCCACACCTGAGAGTATGATATCACATTTCATCTTATTTCTTCTTTTTTAATGAACGTTTCAATGTTTGTATGCACTCTCTACGTGGAATAACTACTGAAACTCCATCATAGTTGATCTCTTCTCTTAGTATATTCTCTATCTCTTCTTTGTTCTTTGCGATAGGGACAACTACACGAATGTGCTCTGGTTCAACTCCTAATCCTTGACATATAGCCTCGAACTTGTAAGTTCCAGCAGAATCTTGTCCTCCTGTCATCGCAGTTGTTAAGTTGTCCGATAGAATAACTGTGATTTTACTCTTTGTGTTAACAGCATCTAATAGTCCTGTCATTCCAGAGTGTGTAAATGTTGAGTCTCCAATAACAGAAACTGCTGGATGTTGACCTGCATCACTTGCACCCTTAGCCATTGTTATAGAGGCTCCCATATCAATACAGCTATCAATTGCATTAAATGGGGGCAATGCACCTAGTGTGTAGCAACCGATATCACTAAATACTTTTGCATTGTCATACTCTGCAATAATTTTATTTAATGATTCGTAAACATCTCTATGTCCGCAACCTGCACACATTGATGGTGGACGTTGAACAACAATCTTTGACTCTTCAAAGTGTTGGTTTATATCAAAGCCTAAAGCGACTCTAGTGTTGTCTGGTGTTAACTCTCCAGCTCTCGGTAGCTTACCATTAAGACGTCCATCGATGTTCTTATCATCCAATAGACCTCTAAGTTGCTCCTCGATAAATGGTTGCCCATCCTCTAGTACTAGAACTCTATCACACTCTTTCATAAGTTTTGCAATCAAACTTTTTGGTAGAGGGTATTGAGATACTTTAACAGCAGGGTAGGGTGAGCCCTCTGGGAATGCCTCATTGAAGTAGTTCCAAGCGATACCAGATGCGATAACTCCTAATGAGTGGTCACTTCCGTCTCTGTATAGGTTGAAATTTGACTCTTCTGATATTTTTATGATACCAGGTTGTTGACCTAAAACTTCGTTGTATCTACGTCTTGCAATCGCTGGAAGTAGTACCCAACGTCTTGGGTCGTCAGTTGGTTTCATATCGTTTTGTGGACGACTCTCTCCTAGAGTTATCGCCGCACGACTATGAGCCATACGAGTTGTAATTCTAAAAAGTACTGGTGTTCTTAACTCTTCAGATAGCTCAAATGCGTAATTCATCATGTCATATGCCTCCTGTTGAGAAGATGGTTCAAGCATAGGAACCATTGCAAATTTGCCATAAAAACGTGAATCTTGCTCATTTTGAGAAGAGTGCATTGATGGATCGTCAGCAGCCAAAACCACTAAACCTCCATTTATACCCGATACTGCTGAGTTGATAAACGCATCCGCGCAAACATTCATACCTACGTGTTTCATGCAAACCAATGCACGCTTACCAACGTATGACATACCCAATGCAGCCTCCATAGCTGTCTTTTCGTTTGTACACCAGTTACTGTATACACTAGTTGCCTCTTTCGAGTTCTGAATGTATGCTGTAATTTCTGTTGAAGGTGTGCCTGGATAGGCGTATACGCCAGATATTCCAGCACGTATAGCTCCTAGAGCTATTGCTTCATCTCCTAATAGTAGTAGTTTCTCCATCTATTTTTATATGTTTATTTTAAATTCATCTGCATCATTAAGGGCGGGGAAATCAGATCTAAATTGATTTAACGTGTCCATATCTATGTTGAAAGTAGCAACTCCTTCTGTGTCATCTGGGACAGCAGATATTGTACCACCTAAAAAGTCTAGTCCTACTGTGCCTCCTGAATATACGTGCGCAGGGTCTGTTCCTACTATGTTCACTCCGCAAACATAGCATTGATTCTCAATTGCTCTAGCTCTTAGTAGAGTATCCCAAGCAAAACGCCTCTGTTTTGGCCAGTTTGCAACATAAGCAATTACGTCGTAATCACCACTATTTCTGCTCCAGACTGGGAATCTAAGGTCATAACATACGCATAATAATATACGTACGCCGTCTACGTCAACGATTACTCGTTCATCTCCAGCGCAGTATCTTTTGTCCTCTCCAGCGTATGAAAACAGGTGACGCTTATCGTATTTAGAGTAAGAACCATCAGGCTTTACCATATAGAAACGGTTGAAGTATTTTCCACCTTCCTCAACTGAAACGCTCCCTCCAATGGTTGCTCCTTTTTCAGATGCCATTCTCTTGAGCCAGTTTAGAGTCTCAAGAGCACTTTCGGCACTATCTTTAGGGTCTACACAAAATCCTGTGGTAAACATCTCGCCAAATATATATACATTAGAGCCTGCGTTAGTATCTAAAATATTTTGAGCTGAGGCTCTATTTGCTTCAGAGTCGAGCCATTTTGTTGATGATTGTATAAGAGATATTTTCATAAATAGCTAAAAGTTTTGAAGACAAAGTTAGCAATTAATTTTAATTATAGATAATTTATAGTTAGTAATCTTTTGCAAAAGTGCGTTTGATTATCCTCTTTTATCTGAATAGAGTAGAGTGCTTTAAGTGAATTAATAAAATAGCTCAATATACACAAAGGCTCTTTTAAATTACAAGTATGTAACTTAAAAGAGCCTTTGTGTGGAAGGTCTAACTATTTAGTTGAAATTTTACTGCTCCATATATTGCCTATTAAGTATAGGTCTTAGGATGTTGCCCACTATATTGTCCCATTTGTAGTAGATTAAACTCTCTTTTATTTTAGTTTGATTTACACTATCTCTCCTTGCCCATATATCCTCTAACGCATTTGTGAAATCATTGCAGTTGTCCTCAATTAATACCCCATTATCTGAAGTGATAACGCTTTTGTTGCAATGTGTAGATGTTGCAATGGTATATAATCCAGAGATAATATACTCAAAGGTCTTGGTTGGAGGCTGAAACTCATAATAGTCTGTTTTTGGAACAAAAGAAACACCAATATTGCATTTTTCAAAAAAAGGCTTTAATTCATCATATGGGAGTCTGCCGTGAAAAGTAATCGTATCATCTAATCCTAAACTACTTGATAGGGCTTTCAATTCGCTTAATTCATCATAATGACCATCACCAACAATGTCATAGGTGATATTATTTTCAGGGTGTCGATCCTTGAAATCTTTTAGCCCTTTGATGGTCTTACCTATATCTCTCCCCGAGAGTATTCCGACATAAAGTAACTTTAATTGATCAAAATTTGTATCGATAGAGGATAATGAGTCTGCTCCTAATGGTAGTATCATTACATTTGATTTCGGAAACCCTATCTTCGATTTTAATCCATCTGATATTATCGTTATATCGTCATATAGACGTATTGTTGCAAGTATGTTTTTATCGATCTTTTTTCTGCGCTTAGGACACCTGTTTACAGAGAATGTCCTAATATCTAAAATCATCTTCTTCCAAAAAAGAACTCTCTTTAACCAAATAGCACCAAAAAAATATACAACTAAAATAGGTCCTTTGCTAATTAAACAATACCATAACGAGATAAGAACAAACCTTAACTCTCTAATAAACTTCCCGCCACTGTAAGATACAAATTTAAGATTAACTCCTTCCATTTCTGCTTTTGGATAGAGAGTGTCAAATGATACGAATGTAATATCAAATTCATCTTTTAAGTATTTACACCACATATATGAGTCCGTTAATCGCCCAAATGTGGCACTATTTATAATTAATAACTTTTTCATATCGTATAATTTAATATTATTTTATATGAAGTTATAGAATCAATAATAGTGCCACGCTGGCGTGTGATATTATTATCATGTTCAGGAGATAGAGTGTAATTGCAATGAACTATAATAGTTATAATTTATTTGCTCTAGCGTGAAATGATGATTTCTCTGGATTCCATGGATCTTTGTAAGATGAGAAGAAAAATAACTCCATAGCTCCTGCAATTATTCTGTTAATACGCAGAAAGACTCCACTATAAAAGTATTGAATAGGAACAAGCCTTAGTAGGAATGCCTCAGATTTAGTGCGCTCAGAGAAGAGTAGACACACCATAAAGCCAGCTAACCTAAACGGTGTCATAACTACAAGACCAAGTACGATAATCATAAAGATCTGGTTGAAATTATTTACAGCCACTACAATAACGTAGTACATCCACACATAATCAAGACCAAAATTATATACAACATTATCAAGGTTGGCAATAAAATTACGAAGCCTAAAGTTTGCAGAGCTAAAATCGAAAATATCACTATGTTTTCGTATACGAAAACGAACGAGTGATTTAGACCAACGTAGACGCTGTTTAAAGAGTACGTTGAACTTTTCAGGTGCATTTGTCAGGCATACGGATTTATGATTAAAGGCTATTTCCCAACCCATTTTACGTATTTTCTGAGTTATATCTCCATCAAGACCTGGTCCGATATCCCATCCGCCTAAACCTTTAAGTATCTTCATGTCAAAAGCCCCAAAAGCCCCTGATATAATTCTCAAAATACCGAGGTAAGAGTTTACTGTTCTTGCCATCATTACAGTTTGGATGTACTCCATACTCTGTAATGAAGCACATAGTGATGCTTTAGAATTACGTACTTTAACACAACCCCCGACAGCTTTTATGTCGCTTGATAGATAAAATGGCATTAAGATCTGTTCGATTGCATTTCGATCTAATGAGGAGTCTGCATCTAGGTGGACTACATATTTGGCTTTGTTATTATACAGTCCTGCATTTGCTGCACTTGCTTTGCCGCCCCTAAACTCTAAGGATATGAATCTATCAATATAGCCATGTTTAAGGAGATTATTGCAGATGACGTAGGAGTTGTCATCAGATCCATCATCAATTATTGCTAGTTCAAAGTTAGTATACGTCTGCTCTCTTAAAGATGTAGCGAGTTTAAATATATTATCACCTTCATTCTTTCCTGGAGCTATTATTGAGACAAAAGGAAAATCTAAATATAACTTTTTCAGAGCCTCCTCTTCTCTTTTTTTTCGCTTTCTGTTGCCCGTAGAGCGTATTATGAGCACAAACCACTCCAGTAGATAGAAGCGAGGTATTGTGAATAGAAACATAAACCAATACATCCTAAATATCTTACCAAAAGTTAAGGAACTTACCCAGTTGAAAAACTCATCTAAAAATGACTCTATAAAATCCATTTTTATTAATGTATTAGTGATTAAAATATTTTTTTTAAATAGTCATCTGTTGTTATAGTTGTCACATAATTTGAGTAATCAACGCCGATATATCCCTCTATATCCATAGCCTTTACATACTCATCCAGCAACTTCGCATAGGAGTTAATAGACTCTTCATTCGTGTATGACAATAGTATGTATATGAAATTATTTTTAAATGTACAGTGTGCATTAGCTATGTTGTCAAAGATGAATTTTGATAATTCTCGAACTATTGTGGTTGGAACTCCTTGTACTCGAATAGTGGTTAAACCTTTGTTGGTATTCGATAAGTTGTATATCTCTATATCATTTGATAGGTACTGTATGAAAGAGTTTATTGAGAGTAGTCCCGCAGATACAGATATATCCTCATCAGATTGATAAATTTTCCATCTTGCAACTTTTTCTTTGCCAAGTGCAGAGAACTTTAATGCGTAGATCTTATATACACGAAGCTCCTCTAAGGAGAGTATCTTTCTACATGAGACACAAGTACCTCTCATGTCCGATCGAGAGAAACTAGCGTTGCAATTGCCACAATTGTAGATTCCTGCGGGTCTGTCATAGTCAACACCGATGTGATGTAGATGCTTCTGGCACTTAGGGCATATAAGATCCCCCTTAACCATATAAGATGTCTCCTCTGATATATTGGCACATGGGTAATGGTGCATCATATTGTTTAATTCAATGTCGCATGAGCCGCACTTAGGGCATATCTCAGTATATATTATATGGGTATGGTTGCAGTATTTACAATATTGTGTAACATCTATAATATTAGTATGTTGTAGATACCTATTCTTAAAGTACTCTCTGTATATGAGAAGTACGGTTTGAAGTGAGAAGAGGTTTTTTCTCATACAAAATTCATAGATATATACGCAATAACCAAGTATTGAGCCCTCCTGAAGAACAGCATCAGGTATAGCTCCTCTTGATAAGAAAAATCTGAAAATACTGATTAATATCTCCCTCTCACCCTTAATCTCTTCGTCATGTTTTATCTCTATATTTAACTCTTTTATACGATCTTTAACATCATCTATTTTTGTGATTACAATAGAGTCATCTATGTTAGTGGTTTGACCATCAGCAGCATATTTTAGGAGAAAAGAATCTGCTATTTTAGGATTGCAAAAAAATGGCTTTAAGTACGATATACTCTCTGTTAGGGGGTTAAGATTCAGAAACTGTCTCTCTACCAAATCACCATTTTCACTAAGGAACATCATCCCATCAAATTGGTCATAAGTGATAGATATATTCTCAGACATCTGGAAATTGTCGTCAATCAATAATATTCGTTGATTATTTTTATTCTCCTCTATATATAGCCCTTTATTCATAATATTAATCTGTTTTGTTGAAAATATTCCACTCCCTTTTGTAGTTCAACTTGATAGGTAAACCATTGATTTGATACTTCAATGATAAATTATCTATACTGTCAATGTTTACTCGTATAATTGCTCCTTCGTTATCTGTAGAGAATTGACCTAATTTAATAGGTCTTACACTTCTCATGTATGTGTTGTTGATCTTTATTGTCCCTTTACCCATACTTTGTTTCCCAAAGTCAATATCAACCTTTTGTCCATCTTGCATCTCATTTAAAAACTCTGGAGGTACGATCATCTCTATGTGAATACGTTTCCGCCCCTCTTCAATAGGGTATATCAACATAATTGGATCACCCTTAAATACAACATTACTAGGGTATTTGTTTATAGCCAATATGAGTGTCTTCTCTGGAGCAACCATGTATTGGAGCATCTCTCCATACTCATCAAGGTGATTGTTGGCATATTCGCGAGTAATCTCAAATGGATCTAATACTGTAGTCATATGTGGTCCTGGGATGTAGTTTGCTGACCTTGCAGAGTAGGAGTATAGATTTATCTTACTCCTAACATAGCTAATGTTACGTCTAATCCGTTCTAGTTCTATAACGTAGTCTCTCTCGTCGATTGCTGTGTGTAGACCAAGAGGAATATTTTTTCTTACCCCCTCTTTTAATTTAATTATGGCCTTCTCTTGATTTTGTAGAGATCTTAGCTCTAGTAGGTTCTCATCTTTAGCCATCTTTAGTGCGAATAGCTTCTGTTGATAGTCACTAATTGTCGTTGAGTTCATTGCTGAATATAACATATCTGTATATAGAAAAAGTAGCATAGTGTCACCAGCTTCAACTATATCCCCGGGTTTAACCTTAACATCAAGAATAAACGCATCACTAATCAGATGACTCTCCCCATGGTATGATATAATATTTCCATCAAAAGTGGCAACAAATAGATCTTTAGAGAAGTACCAACCAAGGATAATGAAGATTAGACCAAAGACAAGCGTAAATGCTTTTTGCTGCATATTTATCTTTTTCTTCGGCTTCTCTACAATTACATCTTGTGGATCTATTGGTCTTTTGTATGAAAAATTTTGCATTATTAAATGTATTAATTTATCAAACCTTCAATTAAAATCTCTCTCTCCTTTATGTAGAAATAAATATTAGTCAATACATATAAGTAAGCATCGTATTCGTAGAGGAGAGTCTCGAGTGCTAATATATCATTTTCATACTGTTCTTTGTAACTCTTGATATTAAGAGCTATTGGTTTTAGTGATAATATCTCTTGTGTTATTCTGTTGTTTAGTAGGGTTATGCGTTTCATGTGGCTTGCATATTGACTAACTACGCTCTGTTCAGCATATAACTGTGCTCTTTTACTTAGTTCAATTTCCCCGTTGATAGCACCCTGTTTTCGTTTATGCTCTCTGGATAGTGGAAATGTTGCAGAGACTCCAAAATCTACTTTGCCACTATATGGAGTCCCAACTACTCCCCCAAAATATTGAAATTTAGAGAATACCCCTATTTTCATCTGTTTGATATAAGAGAGTGACTGTTTGTTTAAGTTGAATAACTGTTGCTCTACTGGATATTGTTGTAGGTCAACATCGTTAGACATATAGATATTAAAAATGCCTAAAGTATCTAGTTTGAAATTAGATATGTAGCTATTCAAGTCAATTAATTGTAGCTGATCTAAACCAATTATAGTATCTTGATTCGGAATTGTTGCTCTAACCTCAAATATTGCGGCTTGTGCTGTTGCTACATCGCTATAAAGAACCCTACGAGAGTTATATAGATGCGTTTTTAGACGGAGCACTTCATTTAGATGACTCAGTCGTTTTTGGTATAAAAAGGTGAGCATATTATCCCACTCCTCTTTAGTTCTGAGTGTGGCTCTAGCTCGATTAATGATTTGTCTATTTTTGTTGAGGGTGTACATGTTTTGTTGTCCCTCCGCTTCAATTATCTTATATGACAATTTCCGTCCAATAAGAGAGGATTCTATGATATCCCAATTTAAGGATACTTGGAATTTATTGCGATATGGGTATATATTCTCCTCATCTGAGTAGTCAACTATTTCAACCCCTTTTTGGCTATTGTATAAAGTTTGTAGAGACAACCCTGTTTTTGAGTTGTATGCTTTTTTTTGCTTTGCAATCAAATCAGTAATGATAGAATCATTACTAAGTTTAAGATTATATTGGGGGGGGAGGTTTGTAGTTTTAATAACGTTCTCGTTTTTAAATAGTAATGAATCTAATTTTTTTAAGTGTTTCTCTATTTGTTGAAACATTATCATATCATTTTTGTATCTAACCTCTTGGGCATAAGACACGGATACTGATAAATAGACAAATAGAGAAACACAGAATAATCTCATAATTATAACCTTTCGTCAACAATCTCTTTTGGTAGGACACTTTTAATGTCATAAAGAACCCCTTTTTCATTTAGTAAATCTCTGATCGGCATCTCAAGGAAGCAATCGTGTGAGACAGCTAAGATAATAGCATCGTATTTCTTACCTTTAATTAGCTCCTTTAGGATAGGAATAGATGTTTTTGAGTCAACCCAAGGGTCATAAATATCAATGTCATTAGAGTACTCCTTGAGTAGTTCATGTATATCAACAACCTTTGTATTTCGTACGTCGGGACAATTATCTTTGAATGTGAATCCAAGGATTAAATAGGAGGCATCTTTAACAATACACCCTTTTAGGTTCATACGTTTTATTAACTTCGTAACAATGTGTGCAGGCATTTTTTCGTTTAGGCGGCGAGATCCAGTGATAATATGTGGTAAATATCCACAAGCCATAGACTTTCTAATTAAATAATATGGGTCTACACCAATACAGTGACCTCCAACTAAACCTGGAGTGTATTTTATAAAGTTCCATTTTGTTGCTGCTGCATTTATTACATCCATGGTGTCTATCTTCATACGTCCAAAGATTATAGCCAATTCGTTAACTAATGCAATGTTTACGTCACGTTGAATGTTCTCGATAACTTTAGCTGCTTCAGCAACCTTTATGGAGCTTGCACGATGCAGTTCTTTGTTGATAATAGAGCCATAAACACTCTCCATTGTATCAAGAGTTGCTTCGTTTGATGCGGATATTATCTTATTGATATTCTCTAGTGTATTCTCTTTGTCCCCAGGGTTAATTCGCTCTGGAGAGTAGCCTACAAAGAAATCTTTATTGAATTTCATCCCAGAAAACTTCTCAAGAACAGGCACACAAACCTCTTCAGTTGCTCCAGGATATACGGTACTTTCATAAACTACGATATCATTAGCACACATTACTCGTCCTATAACTTCACTAGCTTTTTCAAGATAGATCAAATTAGGTATTTTATCTTTGTCTACAGGAGTAGGGACAGAGACAATATACATACAACACTCTTTTAAATCATTTTCATTTGAGGTGACTAGGAGCCCACTATTTGCTTTGAATCCCAAAATTTCACTCAACTCTTCTTCTGGAATCTCAAGGGTTCTATCAAATTTATTTGATAACTCTTCTACCCGTTCTGGATTTACATCAAAACCAACAACTTTATATTTAGTTGCTAATTTACAAGCAAGAGGTGCGCCTACATATCCTAAGCCTATTACCCCAATTTGATCAATAATATTTGACATAATTTAATGGTTTTAATTGAAAATTAAGTTTTGATGTTTTATATATTTTCAGAATCTTGCATGGTTTATACGGTTATTTGCAATCAAATATAGTGCCAGAGTAGGGTCATAAAGCGAGGCTATTTTTCTGTATCTATTGTTTTATTAAAATGGTACAATGACTAATTATTGAGGTATACGACTTTTTTTTAAAATAAAACCTATCTTTGTATGTTAACTAGCATATATAACATGAATAATAAGCATAAAGAGAGTTTAGAGGCTTGGGATACCAATGCAGAGTTTTGGGACAGTTATATGGGTGATGAGTCTAACTTTTTTCATTGTGACTTAGTGAGACCATATACAGAGAGATTGTTGGATGTCCAGATTGGAGATTTGATTCTCGATATTGCGTGTGGTAATGGAAATTTCTCAGAACGACTAACTCAGTTTGGAGCTAAGGTTGTAGCATTTGATTATAGTGATAAGATGGTTGAGCTTGCTCGAAAACGTAGAGTGAAAGCATTAGATAGTATTGAATTCAAGCAGTGTGATGCGACAAGCTGGAATGAATTACTTGCTCTTGCTAATGGGAGAAAATTCAATAAAGCGGTTGCGAATATGGCAATTATGGATATCTCAGATGTGGAGCCTCTATTTAAGGCACTTTCCGAGGTGTTATGTGTATCTGGAAGTTTTGTATTTTCAACACATCACCCTTGTTTCACTCAACCTAATGAGGATTACTTTAGTAGTTGTATCCATAAAGGGGTAGCCGTTGAGGGACAGCCAGTATTACAAAATTACTATCATCGTTCAATGCAGGATATTTTCAATATTGCATTTAAAAATGGCTTTTATGTTGACGGATTTCATGAAGTCCCTTTCGATGGAGAGAAAGAGCCTATTATTATGATTGTAAGAGTTACAAAAAAACAATAATTTTATTAACCTAATAACCATTAATAACGTATTTAATATGAATAAAAACATCGCATGGATAGATATCCTTAGAATTGTGTCATGCTTTATGGTCGTATTGGCTCACTGTTGTGACCCATTTGTTGCACAGTTTACAAACAACGAGGGTGATTACATGGCTGCTATTGCTTGGGGTAGTTTTGTTAGACCTTGTGTCCCTCTTTTTGCTATGATTTCGGGATTCCTTCTGTTTCCTATAACAACTAGTACATCTACATTTTACGCAAAACGTATCAAAAAATTGGTTATTCCTTTGATTGCTTGGTCGGTTATTTTGCCGCTTATGTTCTTTGGATATTTTTCATTTTTCGATACTGCGAACCCTAACATTGTTCTTGATAACTTCTCTTTTGAGGCTACTTTAACAAAGTTATATACATTTTTCTTCAATTTCACGTATGACACAATTCCATTGTGGTACATATATATGCTAATTGGCATGTATCTATTTATGCCAATCATTGGTGCGTGGCTGAATCAATCAACTAAAAAAGAGGTTAAGGGATTTTTACTTCTAT
Source organism: uncultured Rikenellaceae bacterium (assembly GCA_947038405.1). Lineage (GTDB taxonomy): Bacteria > Bacteroidota > Bacteroidia > Bacteroidales > Rikenellaceae > CAMQVY01. Next base: position 15,925 of record CAMQVY010000007.1, read on the forward strand.
GGGGTATAACTATGGTGTTGCCTTATGTTAAGATGTTTGCTCCTGAGGTTGGTTACCAAGGAAATTATGGTAGTATGGGTATTCTTGGAGAGTGTTTCTGGAATCCATATGGTACATTTTACTACTTCTCTGGATTTATTGGATATGCGGTACTTGCATTTTATTTGAAAAAGTATCCTATTGAGTTGAGTTGGAAGCAGACTTGGGCTACATCAATACCTCTGTTTGTGATCGGTTATGCAATCACATATTTTGGATTTATTGCAGTTGGGAAAGTTTACCCTGGAAATTATGAATATTTGGAGATACTTTGGTACTTCTCTGGAATAAATGTATTTATGATGACGATTGCAGTGTATATGCTAGTACAAAAAATTAAATATAAAGGGTCGAAAACGTTGAAATCTACAGCTGGTTTAACTTTTGGTGTCTTTTTAAGTCACTTCTTCTTTGTGCAGGTTGGTTATGATTTATTATACCCAATTCTGAATATTTCTCCATACCTAAAAATAGTAGTTATTGCAGCAGTGGTATTTGTCGTATCATTGGGGTTTGTATGGTGTTTGAGCAAAAATAAATATACATCTAAGATTATAAATTAACTCTTAGTGTAAGTATATAAGATACTATTTGTAACAAAATATATCGGGATATTTAACCATTATACATGGTCAAATATCCCGATATATTTTTATAATACTAAAATCTATATAGAACGTGTATCGTAAGATAAATTATTACGACTTAACTACTCTGTAATAACTGAAAAATCACCTATCGTTACACGAGAATTATTGTTAATTTGCTTAATTGATTTTAATTTTACTTTTTTACCTTTAACAGAATTAAAATTAATTATCTGCTTAATTGGGTGGTTTTTAATATTTGAGAACTCACCTTCCGATACTAAATTATCATCTACAAATAGTTGATAGTTTGAGATATGGCTAGCATTATCACGTCCTTGATTTGGGGTGTAAGTAAACCCTTTTATAAGAGCCTCTTTAGCTAAAGTAACGACTAATTCAGGTGAAGGTGTTTGTAATTGATACGAAGTGTAGCCATTTCCATCAAACAAATAATCTGTTCTGCTAGATGTTGGGTTTACAACTGTGTAACTACTTGCAGGAATGTCAAGTTCTGTAACACTTGCACTACTCTTTTTGTCAAATTGTGAATCATAAGAGATCGCTTTAATAGTACCTTTCTTTGCAAATAGAAATGGAGCTGTATATAGCTTGGACTCTATTGTTGGTTCACTGTTGTCAAGAGTGTAATATATTTTAGATCCTATATCTCCAGCCTTAATTGTTACGATATCTTTTTCATTACGTGAAATTTTAGGTTCGACGATTAATGCAGGTGCTAAGAATGCTTCTACGTTATTTATACATAAAGCTCCTTTTGCATCGATGAAGTTGATTCTAAGTTTATCTGCTGTCTCTGTTTGAAATCTTAGAATACGCTTATATCCAATTGTAGACATTGCATCTGTTGTCTTAATACTTATCCACTCTCCATTTTTTTCAATCTCCACACTAAATTTCTTCACTCTTTGACCTAGTGGGATATACTCTTGAATCATAACACGATTTAAAGTAGTTGGTTTTTCAAAATCATAGGTTAATGTAGCATTGATAACAGTGTCATTCGTAGCCCAATAACTATCCCAATCTGAATCATTACTATTTGATACCGCATATTTAGAACCATTACGCTCATTTGATGCTTTAACAGAGATGTTTTCAAGTAGGTTTGTACGTAATTCACTCTGTATTGATTTGTGCCACTCAACAGCACGAGTTGAATCTGATGGATGAATACGCCCTGTTAATGCAACTGGAAAGTTAAGTAGGAATGTAGCATTACGCCCAACACTACGATAATATAAATCTGTCAAGTGAGCTAATGAATGTACTTGATGATCCTCTCTTTTATGATAGAACCACCCTGGACGGATAGATACATCACACTCTCCACCTAACCAGATATTTCCATTTTCGTTTCCATATGGGAATTGAGTATAATTAGCATCTTCGTTTATTGGACTCCAATTTGTTTGACCTGCCGATCCGTGCTCATTTCCAATCCAGCGAATATCTGCTTCTGTTCCTCCAAATATCATTGCTGATGGGTGAAGTCTTTTTATTGTCTCTCGTGCTCTACTGTATTGATAGTATGTTGTAGCGTCAATTGAGCGTCTTTCGTTTGTACCACCATAATAGCCATCTCCGCCATTTGCACCATCAAACCAGTACTCAAAGATAGGACCATAGTTAGTTAATAGTTCCTCCATTTGTGCATGAAATATCTCTACATACTCTGGTGTCCCATAGTGCTCACTGTTACGATCCCAAGGAGATAGATAGATACCGAACTTCAACCCTGCACGCTTGCATGCTTCTGAAAGCTCTTTAACCATATCTCCTTTTCCATCCTTCCAAGGAGAGTTTTTTACGCTATATTCAGTTGTTTTTGTCGGCCATAAGCAAAATCCATCATGGTGTTTTGCTGTTAAGATAACTCCTTTTAGCCCAGATGCTTTTACTACAGAAACCCATTGATCGCAATCTAAATTTGAAGGGTTAAATGTAGAGGCTGGTGTATCTCCATATCCCCATTCTAGGTCATTAAATGTATTTAGCCCAAAATGGATGAACGCATATGTCTCTAATTTCTGCCAAGCAACCTGTTCTGGTGTAGGAATTGGTAAAATTGCTTCTGGAGCTAAGTCGTTGTGGCAAGCCGTAAATAATCCCAGTATTGCTATTAAGTAAATAATTTTTTTCTTTATCATAAGATTTTATAATTAAAATATGTTTAAGAGTTATTATTAAGTAGCATGTTAATAATTTAAAGGAGTCTTTTACTCTATTTATAGATAGAATAAGACTCCTTTAAATTATAAAACTTCACATATTATATAACACGATATGCTAAATATTATCTAGTATAGATAATTAATTTTGCCCCTTTTACGCCATCTGATGTCGCTTCAAATACAATCTCCCCCTCTTGCTCACCACTCTGAACAATAGCTGTCAATTGCCCACTAAATAGTTTCATTTGAGGTAGGTGAAACTGCTCTAGTGATACTGGATTTCCATTTGCAGCAGCTCTATAAGATCCATCTCCGCGTACTTTGAATTTAATCTCTCTAGTATCATCAGGACATAGATTGCCATGCTTATCTACCACTCTTACGTTTATGAATGATAAATCTTTTCCTGTTGCATCTAAAGTTGTACGATCTGCAGAGAGCTCAATTCTGTGAGGTTTACCTGCTGTGTGCACCTCTTGTTCTGCCACTGCTTCGCCTTCAGAATTATAAGCAACAACTTTTACTGTTCCTGGCTCATATTGTGTATTCATCCACATTAGGCGGTAACGTTTTTGACGCTCAAAAGAGTCATTTGCCTCTTTTGAATCTGTACCTTCAAGTTTTATTGAAAGATCCTTTGTGCGGATACCTTGACTTTTACCATTAATAAATAGCTCTGCCGAAGGGTAATTTGTGTAAACAAATACGGGAATAGTATCCCCTTCATGTCCTTTCCAACTCCAGTGAGGTAGTATATGCAAAGTCTCTTCATCAGAGTTCCAGTGGCTACGATATAGGTAATATCTATCTTTTGGAATACCCGCTAAATCTACAATACCAAATAGAGAGCTGTGACTTGGCCAATTAGTATAATATGGAGTAGGTTCTCCTAAATAATCGAATCCAGTCCATACAAATTCGCCTATAGCATATGGAAGATCTTCATGTTGAATAAAATCATCTTCAGGAAGGTTAGACCATGCGCAATGCTCAACGTCATATGATGATGCTTGGTTGTCAGGGTATTGCTTCATTGATCCTCTAACAACAGGTAGTTTGTAAACACCTCTTGAACTCAAAGTTGAAGCTGTCTCTGCACCTAATACAATCTGCTGAGGTAGTTTGCTGTAATTCTCCTTATACATGAAAGGTCTGTAATTAAACCCTGCAACATCCATAACTGCTGCGAAATTGTTATTTATAACAGCTCCTGGATTATCCATACCTTGAGTAACAGGTCTCGTTGAGTCCTCTTTGTGTACGATATCTTGCAGCCATTTAGCTACTTTAGCTCCATGTCTAGTTCCTTGTTCAGGAACTTCATTACCGATACACCACATAACGACACTAGGGTTATTTCTGTAATGCTGTACTACATTAATAAGGTCTTTCTCAGCCCAATCATCAAATAGACGGTTGTAGCCATTTTGACATTTAGCTATTTTCCACTCATCAAAAGTCTCGATCATAAGCATCATACCCATCTCATCACATGCTGTAACCAACTCTGGTGCAGGCATATTATGTGATGTTCTGATAGCATTAGCTCCCATATCTTTCATAATTCTCACCTGGCGACGTATTGCTGCATCATTAACAGCACCTCCAAGTGGTCCAAGGTCATGGTGATTACACACACCTTGAAAATCAATCTTGTTACCATTAAGATAGAAGCCGTCATTAGGACGAATGTCAATTGTACGAATACCAAATGGAGTAGAGTATTCATCTTTTAGATCATTACCTTTATATAGCTTAGACACTGCTGAGTATAACGTAGGATTATCTAAGTCCCATAATTTTGGATTATCTACGATAAATTCATGAACGAATTTATCGTTATCATACTTTGTCAATACAGATGTTACTTCTGCAACAATATTTCCACTATTGTCTTGAATTTTAGTTACCAGTTTATATTTATTTGGCTCGAATCCACTTGGCAACTTAACTTTTGTTTCCAAATTTACTTTAGCAAATTTATCATTCACGACAGGAGTTGTTACAAAAGTTCCCCATATAGGAATATGTACATCCTCTTTTACAATAACGTGTACATTTCTGTAGATACCTGCTCCAGGATACCATCTTGATGACTCTGGAAGGTTCTCTAGTCTAACAGCTAGCACATTATCTTTACCATCTGAATTAAGGAATTTGGTTACGTCAAAATAGAATGAGTTATATCCATACGGCCACTCACCCACTTTTTCTCCATTCACCCAAACCTGAGCTCCACTCATCGCTCCATCAAACTGTAATGTAACACTTTTGCTTTGATTTGCTTCAAATTCAGGTACACTAAATTTTGTACGATACCATCCAGTACCAACAAAAGGTAATCCACCCGTACGTCCAGAGTGTTCGCTAGGTTTTACCTGTCCATCTTGTTTGATTGCTACATTTTGCATATCATTATTAGGACTAAAAGGACCGTATATAGCCCAGTCGTGCGGTACAGTTACATTTTGCCATTTACTATCATCAAACTCAATAAGAGATGATTTAGCATCATCTTTTCGAGTAAATTGCCAATCTTTTTCAAGCAAAAACTCTCGTCTAACTTGAGCTGGTAGCGTAGTAATGCTGCACAGGCAGATAAGTAAAATAATTAAATTGTTTGTTTTCATATTAAATTTATTAGATGTTTAGGGCATAAAGATAATAATAATAATAATAGAATGCCCTATTTTTATATGCCGTCAAGGCTATAAAAGAGTATTTTTTAGACAAAATAGACTTTGGAAACTATTTTGATTAAAGTTAATAGTAATCACTATTCATATTATATGGGTATAGCTTATAAAAAGAGATACTCCCACGAATTAAATTCATGGGAGTATCTCAGTGGTAAATTTAGAGGATTAATCCTCTTGTTTCTTTATTGTCTTCCAAGTATAACCATTTATATTCTTAGAATTTTTTATAAATAACGAGAATGCCAAACTGAAAAGAACAGTTAATGCAATTCCGATAAATCCGTATAGTAAAAATGATACCGTAGTGTACATACTAACAATTGTCAGTATTACATTCCCTACTAAAAATCCATAAAGAGCACTCTTTGCTCCTACTCGTGGAATGAATATTCCAATTATAAATAGAGCTGCTACACCACTAGACAACAAGCCAAGTAGGTAGTTAAAGAAGTCAAATAGTGATATTATATTTGACTTAGCCATTAATATCGCGAAGCCAACACCAAGTCCTCCCATAACAACACCTGAAATTCGAGCAACATTAAGCTCTTTTTTATCATCTGATTTTTTACTGAAGTGTCTATATAGGTCGACGGTAAATGCAGTTGAAAGTGAGTTTACATTTGATGATACGGTTGACATAGTTGCTGCAAATATCGCTGCAATCATTAATCCTGCCAGTCCCATTGGGATTTCAGCCATAATGAAGTGAGGGAAGATGGCATCTGTGTTCTGCATCATAAAGTTCAAACTCTCAGGTTGTGTTTTGTAGAATGCATAAAGGCAAGTTCCAATGAAGTAAAAGACAAGAGAAACAACGACACTTAAAACACCATTTAGTATAATACTCTTACCTGCTGCCTTTTCTGAATTTGTAGTAATATATCTCTGTATTACAGTCTGGTCAGATGTATATGATATAAGGTTATTTGCTAATCCACCAAGTATTATGACCCAGAATGTTGCACTCGTAAATATAAATGAGAAGTCAAACATTTTCATCTTATCCTCCTGCACTGTGATCTCAACGATTGTATTCAATCCACCAGGGATATTGAATACAAGAAATATAACTACAAAAACGGCTCCACCCATAAGGATGATACCTTGAATTACGTCACTCCATACAACAGCCTCTGCTCCACCCATAGTACAATAGATAAGAGTAACGATTCCCATTAATATGATACATATATATATATCGATTCCAGTTACAGTAGTCAAAGCTAGCGATGGTAAGAATAGGGCCAATGCCATACGCGCAAGCATGAATATAATAAATAGTGAACTCGCTAAAAGTCGTACACTATAATTAAATCGAGTCTCAAGGTACTCATATGCCGTTGTAACGTTAAGTCTACGGAAGAAAGGAAGATAATATTTAACTACAGGGAATGACATTATCAATATAGTAATTGCCATTGGGAAATATCTCCAATCTGTTGCAAAAACTTTTGCAGGTATTGCCATAAATGTAATTGCACTCAACATTGTAGCAAATATACTAATTCCTGCTGCCCACCAAGGGATACGTCCACCACCTTTGAAGAAATCTTCCGTGCTGTTATTACTCTTTTTCATAAAGTAGTAACCCATATACAACATAGATAATAAGTATAGAGATAGTACAATCCAGTTAAGTAGACCAAAAGTTGGAGCACTATCAATATGTCCATAATATACTTTGCTAGATCTTACTCCAGGTTTAGTCTCTCCATTAATTACTAGCCAACCAGATTTGTATGGAACAATCTGAGCTCCTGCTGGAGCTGTATATGGGTAAGTTGCTCCCACGCTCCAACTGTTGGTTATTGTGTTGAATATTAATACTTCTTTATTGAAATTATACCACGTTGCATCATTTGCAAAGTAGTTAGTACGCCAATTTTGGAAAGCCTCTAGCTCTTCATCACTTTGAGCAAGTTTACCTTTTCGCTCCATAAGTAGCGCATCAGTGAAACGATCAATATTTACTCCACCAATAAAAAGAATATGATTTTTGCCAATAGGCACTCCAGATGCACCATGTAAAGAGTATGGTTTCGCTCCCTTTGGAGCTACTTCTGAAGTCTCTGTCCACAATTTAGTCGTAGGGTTGTAGCGTAGTCCACTAGTTGCAATGTCTGGTGTCGTTTTATCTTCGGAAAAAGATGAGCCACCAAATATAAATAGCTCAGTGCAATCAGCACTACTCTGAGAAACAACTACAGGTTGTAATCTTGCTATACCTGGGAAATTAGGTAAAACTTCCCATTTAAAATTTTGTGAGTTTTTTTTAGATAGATCAAGAGAGAGAAATGTATTTGCTAACTCTCCATTAGCTGTACCTCCAGCTACATAGACGGTATTTCCTATCAATGCAGCACCGCCAGATGTTAGTTCAATAGGAAGTGATGGATACTCCTCAATCTCAATAGAAGAGGACTTCTGGTTCCACGTTAGTAATGTAACTCTGTTAAGTCCTGTTTCGTTGTTATTTCCTCCAATACAAAGTAATCCTTTTGGGGTTGTAACAGATGCTCCATAAGCAGCAGGGTAGGGCAGTTCAAAACCAGTTACCCATTTGTCGCTATTTTTAGGAAGCACGTAGATATCACTGTAATATTGTTTTACACCTCCATCGACTACAGGTTTGTCTGGGAAATTACACCCTCCTGTAACAATTATTGCTCCGTTAGATTTACCAGCAAAAGGTGATGCCAATCCAAATTGTTGCTCCATATTATTGGTTTGAGGTAATGATTCAATCTCACTCCAATTAAATTGGTTCTTATATTTTTCTTCTCCAGATGAGGTTAGTGTCAGCTGAATCATAAATATTAATAGTAATAGTTTTATGGCTTTCATATTTTAAGGTTTAGTTTTATTGTGTCATTTGATAAAGTGTTAAGATTTTTAATTCTAGTTTGTTCTAATAATTACGGTTATTGTTTGTATCTAATATGACAATACTTCTCAAGTAGGAGGGTTTTTTCGAACCTTCCTACTTGATAAGTGTTGCTTAAACATGTTTCTATAACGATTTATTATTTAATATTTCGTCACACAATTCTCTGCTGATAATCATCATACGAGGAATGTGGAATGGACCTTTAAATATATTTCCTTTTGCAGGTTGAGCAACAGTTCCATCGCGGTGTAGGTAACCATACCACTCACCGTACTCTTTATCTGCGAAGTGTTCAAAACTGTAATCATTAATATCTTTATGTAATTCAAGATACTTCTCATTTCCAGTTGCAACATATAAGTATAGTGTTGCGATAATAGTCTCACACTGAGGCCACCAAAACTTCATATCTTGAGCGTAATTTTGGTTAGGGAATTTTTTGCAATCCATAAAGCTAATTATACCCTTATGTTCACTATCCCAGCCCCATTTCCAAGCCCAATTGAATATTGTTTCGCCGATCTCTACTAGCTCTTTATCCCAACCTCTATATCTAGCCTCTTCAAGGATAAACCATGCAGTTTCGATACAGTGTCCCGGATTAATTGTTCGTCCGTCGCAAGTATCAATAAGTTCCCCTTCAGGAGTCACACACTCCAATAGGGTTTCATACTCAGGGTGCATAAAATATTTCTTCAATTCAAAAAGAGATTTCTCAATCTGCTCATCAAGACGCTTATCACTGATGCTTTTGCGCACACAAGATGCAACATTAATTAACATCATTGTAATTGAGTGAGATCTACCTTCAACCATAGATTTCGCAGGTAAGAAACCTGGAGTATCTATCATTTTCTGAATATTTAAAAATAGTTCAAGTGCTTTCTCTGCATACTCTTTTTTTTCTGAAGCTATAGCATATTCTGAGAATGCAATAGCAGCAAAGCACTCTGAAAATACATATCTTCTTTTACGAATTGGTGCCCCTTCGGCTGTTACCTCAAAAAACATATGACCATCACTATCAAAGCAATGCTTCTCTATGAAATTAATGGTTGATTCCGCAGCCTCTAACCACTTAGGGTTTTTCTCTACGCTATTATATGCAAGAGAGCAAATGTATGCAAAACGACCCTGAAACCAAACAGACTTAGTTTTATCCATTAGCGTTCCGTCTCGATCTAAGCAAGTAAACACTCCTCCATTCTCTTCGTCTAAGCCATATTTAAGCCAAAATGGTAAAATTTGCTCTAAAAGATCATCATGGTAAGTGTTACGACACGTTTTAATATAATCTATTTGATTCGCATCCATAATTTAAAATTTGTTACAACGCTCGAAGAAACCAATTGCATTTAATTCGTCATTCATTGCAGCCTCTTCAACTTTAGTCATATTACGGAATGGAACTCTATTTAAACCTAAGTCAAGTCCGATAAGCTTCATGATTCTCTTTCCAGCGACAATGTTTCCTCTGTAACGAGCAATCACGTTGATTACAGCTTGCGCAAAGTCTTGTCTCTCTCTCGCAGTCTCAATATCGCCATTTTGGTATGCTTCAACAATCTCTACTAATGTTGTTCCATTGTAGTTCGCTGTTCCGCAGATTCCTCCTTTGGTGTGTCCTTGTACTAGTGAGTTTAAAATAGTTTCATCTTGACCATGTAGCATGTCAAATTTACCTCCTTTGTAAAGACAACATTGATGGTAATCATACATACCTTCAAATGTGAACTTTATGCCAGCAAAATTTGGAATACGTCCATCAACAGCTTCAAGTAAGTCTAGCATGCTGAAATTAACTCCATTAAAATATGGAATATGGTAGTAGTAGAAAGGAAGTGATGGTGCTGCTGCTGCGATAGTTTCACAGTACTCAACCAACTCTTCAATTCGTCCAATTTTTGGGAATGGAGGCGCCATAGCACCGATTCCCCATGCTCCAACAGTTTCAGCATGCTTTGCCATAACTACACTATCTTTAAGGCAGCAGCTTCCAACATGAACAATTACTTTGAAGTCTTCTGGGACAACCTCTACCCACTTCTCTGTTAGTAATAATCTCTCTTCAGTAGTAAGCATGTATCCCTCACCAGATGAGCCATTAACAAAAACGCCTTTTAATCCGCTATTTGCTAGCATACTAGCATAAGGTGCCAAAGCATTAAAATTCACTTCATTATTTTCACTAAATGGAGTAAATGGTGCAACGATAAGTCCTGTAATCTTTTCCATAAAATTTTTAATATAATAGTTTTTGAATATGTAAATGTAATATTAAAATTTATAAATAACAAATATTTAATGAGCTATATTACCTTATTTAATTTGGTCCATTTTTTGTGGACTCGTATTATTTTAATGTTTTGTATATAGTCTTATATTTTTGAGTTATGATATTTATTTTATGCCAAATTATATTTATATAAGTGTATCTTTAGTTATTTTTTTTATCTTTACATCTTTATTAAATATATTTTTGATGTTATATTTTAATGTAAATTATTAATTATGAAAGGAATTGTTTTAGCAGGAGGATCGGGGACAAGATTATACCCAATAACAAAAGGTGTAAGTAAACAATTACTTCCAATTTACGATAAGCCAATGATATATTATCCAATATCAGTCTTGATGTTGGCTGGAATAAAAGATATATTGATTATATCAACACCAGAAGATTTGCCAAGTTTTATTCGTTTGCTAGGCGATGGGTCTAATTATGGTGTTAAACTGAGTTATAAGGAGCAGCCTTCTCCTGATGGGCTGGCACAAGCATTTATTATTGGAGAAGATTTTATAGGAGATGATTCTGTCTGTTTAGTATTGGGCGATAATATTTTCTATGGAGCAGGCTTTTCGTCAATGTTAAAAGAATCTGTGCGTAGTGCAGAGCAAGATAACAAAGCTACTGTATTTGGATACTGTGTATCTGATCCTGAACGTTACGGAGTAGCTGAGTTTGATAAAGAGGGTCGATGTATTTCATTAGAGGAGAAGCCCGTAAATCCAAAATCTAATTATGCTGTGGTGGGTATATATTTCTACCCGAATAAAGTGGTAGAAGTTGCAAAAAATATAAAGCCATCATTACGTGGTGAGTTGGAGATAACAACAGTTAATCAACAATTTTTAGACGATGGAGAACTTGCAGTTCAGACACTCGGAAGAGGTTTTGCATGGCTAGATACAGGGACTCACGACTCATTATCAGAGGCATCTACATTTATAGAGGTAATCGAGAAGCGTCAGGGATTAAAGGTTGCTTGTCTTGAGGATATAGCTTATCGAAGTGGTTGGATTGATGAAGATAAAATGCGTGAAAGTGCTCAGCTAATGATTAAGAATCAGTATGGTCAATATCTATTAAAGGTTATAAATGAGATGAAAAAGGAGAATCAGTAATTATATAGTATTACACTCTGGTTGTTCTGACTATTCTAGTACTGATATTCATAATTTAGATGTATTCTATTCAGGCAAAATATAGTGCCGAATAGTACATTTAATCTATTTAACACTTGTATTCAGTCACAATTATTCGTATAATTGTTCCATATTGACTACATATAAGATTAATTGGATATTTTCTCAATTAATTTAATCTATTAGTACGTAGTTGATAAAAAGTATTTTTAAGTAAACTGTTATATTAAAAAAATGAAAAAAAATCTAATCACTTGTCTACTGTTATTTTGTACAGTAATCTATTCGTATGCCAACGAGGTCGATAAAAATGTAACGATTATCCCAAAACCACAACAAATGGTTGTTGGAGAGGGTAGTTTTACATTAGGCAAAAAAGTTTCTATTACGGCAAATAATCAAGAAGCACTACTTACTGCAACATACTTAGGAGATCTTATTGAAAAATCAAGTAAAAAGAGAGTTAAGGTTGAAGTTGGGGCAGAAGAAGATGGAGCTATTAATCTTATTCTAAAGCAGACGACTAACTGTAATAATAAGGAGTCATATAAACTTGACGTCAAAAAGTCAGGTATTACTATTACAGCAGCAACAGAAGCTGGTCTATTTTACGGTGTTCAATCTCTTCGTCAATTATTCCCTGCATCTGTTGAGAGTGATGAGGTTCTAAAAGAGAATAAATCATTTGAAGTTCCTGTAATTTCAATTGAAGATGAACCTCGCTTTGGATGGAGAGGCTACATGAAAGATATTAGTCGTACTTTTTACTCAGTTGATGTAGTGAAAAAATATATAGATGTAATGTCTATATACAAAATGAATGTTCTTCACTTACATCTAACAGACGATCAAGGTTGGAGAGTTGAGATAAAAAAATATCCAAAGTTAACAACTCCACAAACAACCGAATTTCCAGAGCAATACAATCAACCAAAAGAGAGAAGTGGTTTCTATACACAGGAGGATATTAAAGATATTGTAAAATATGCTAAGGATCGTCACATTACAGTTATCCCTGAGATTGATGTCCCTGGGCATAGTTGGGCAACATTATTAGTTCACCCTGAACTAGGTGTAAATAATAATGCTAAGCCAGATCACGTATTTCCATTTCTAGCTGCATGGGGTCATTGGGGAAATCAGTTTACTCCTAACTCACTAGACCCAACAAGTGAAGTTGTATATACATTCTTAGATGATATATTTACAGAGATCGCAGAGTTATTTCCTGCGGAGTATATTCACTTTGGGGGAGATGAGGTAATGCACCACTTTTGGGAGGAGCAAGAGCACGTTCAAAAGTTTATGAAGGAGCATAAAATGGAGAAAATTATCGAATTGCAAAACTATTTTGTAAAACGTGTAGCTGACATTATTATCTCTAAAAATAAGAAGCCAATTGGTTGGAATGACGTATTAGTTAATGATGAATTAACTAAAAAAACTGCAATCATGTGTTGGTTAGGAGAGAACGCTATTAAAAAGGCGGCAAATAGTGGTTACTATGCTGTTGCTACGCCAACTTATCCATTGTATTTCGATATTACGCAAGCTGACAGAAATGACGGTACAATGTGTGATCTAAACTATGGAATCATAAATTCGTTAGAAGCTGCATACAATTATAACCCAACTCAAGGCGTAGATCCCAAAAATAGTAAGTATGTTTTAGGTGTTCAAGCTAATATGTGGCCAGCAGTACCACAGGAAGTTAAAGATATAAATGTACAGAACTTTCCTCGTCTACTTGCAGTTGCAGAGATTGGATGGTCAAGTGAAAATGATAAGAATTTTGAAGAGTTTAATAAAAGAGTTGAGTGTAATAAAGATCGACTAGATTATTTAAAAGTTGATTACTATCGTGAGGGAGGCTACATTTTAAATCAGTGGACACCTAATGATATTACAGATAGCTATCAAACAAAAGAGTGGGATGCTACAAAAAAAGTTTATGCTTCAGGTAGAGTAATCGCAGGTTTCTTTATGACAAAAGGGGCAAATAATTTAGAGATTGAAGAGGTGCAACTTTTGGAAGATGGTAAGGTTATATCTAAGGATGCTCATCATGGTATTTCAAAAGTGGGTAAAAATATATTCCGCCCTTACAACTACAATCTTGAGGTTACGGATTATAATCCAAAGGCTAAATATACTATAAGAGCTAAAATCAAAGGTGATAAAGGTTCGGATTCATATGGTAATATTACATTTAATTTGAGTCCATATAAACCATTTACAGCAGTAGAGAAAAGATAGTTTATTGTATATACTTTCATATAAGTAAAAGATATTAGAGTCGAGGGTAGCCGTAAGGTTATACCTCGACTCTTTTTATATATAGTGATGAATTGATATAACATACTTTAGAGGGACGCAGAGTATAATTAAGTTTTGATGGAACAATTCTGAACAGATATACCTTAGAGCGTATATTTGGGTTATGCGATATTGATAAAAAAAGCTGTTTCAAATACCATAATGGTTTCTGAAACAGCTTTTTTATGTTATAATTATTTTGTATGAACTCTACTTGTTAATTGAAACAACGGCAGTATTATTCATGTGTCATATCTTAACGAGTACCATATACTAACGTACGTTTACCATCATAAGATACAGCCTCAAGGCGTGTAGCGTCATTAGGGTAGCGAACATATGTAGAACTATTATCTTTACTTCCACTTCCAACCATTGATACGTCAATTAGCTCATCGTTTCTGTAAGTTTCAAATACAGTGACATTTTTCCATGTGTTATGATCAACACGAAGTCCAGTTCCAGGTCCATTCTTTTCAGGTTTTACTCCTGAATTGTAGCTACCTTCAACGCTTTTTTTGCCCTTATACGCATCTACAGAGTTTGCAGAAATATAGTCAATTATTGCTGATGTTTTAGGATATTTCTTTCCGTATTGCTTAACATCATCTACTTGGCTTTGTGTAATAACAAGTTGACCAACAGCATAGTCATCAACGCTAAGATCTGAAACTCTTAGTAGTCCAATATTTTCAAAGAAATCAGTTAAGTCAGTCTTTCCTGAATCCATAGCATTTTTCATAAAGTTTACAAACCTCTCACCATTACTTAGATTTGTTCTATCATCATTGATAGCTTTCCAGTTAATTGGTGCCCAGAAGTTGTCATTATGCCAGCTGTTTCCCTCTCCTGCATGCTCAAAATATAGCGTTAATTGCCATAGTGGAATTAACTTAACAAAATGGTCTCCACGCAAACCAGTGCCATTCATAGATCCTTTCTTGTAGTCAGGTCCTTCATGAACTAGGTACTGCTCTTTCACAACATGTGCCTCATTTAGGTAGGCGTTATATCTTCCTCCAATAACGGCAGGCTCTGTATCATTTTGTTTACGGCTAACTGATTCATGCTCCAATCGAAGGTTACCTTTATTTCCTAATTTGTAGAAAATAGATGCTGCGTAGACGTTATTTGTAGTCTCTCCCCAACCTGTCATCTTCATATGAGGGTTAATTTGATTTCCATGCCCAAGCTCATGTCCGAATACCCATAGAGATTGAAGAAGATTTTTCTCATTAAGCATCTCTGCCTCTGAATTTGGAAAGTTAGCTGAACTTCCACCCCAATTAGGTGCGCCTCCCCAAGAACGACGACTCAATTTTCTATTTACTGGAACAGCATTATTTGCTACCAATCCCATCATTGTGTACTCTATTTCAAGGATTTGGTCGTGTATCTCAATGATACGAGTTATATCGTAACAATGTTTTTTGAATGCAGAGACTGTATTTATAAGTTGAGATTTCTCTCCTGCCACTGACATAAAGCCATCTGTATGTTGTAATTTAGCATAACATTTCTCTGCCATTGATAACACATTTTCATAATCTTCTTGAGTGTCACCATTTCTAATATCCCAAAATCCAACCTCATCACCATATGCAAAATGTATATTTACATTAGGCAACATTGTCACTCCATCTGTGTAATGTTGAATGTATCCACTACCTGATACCTTGGTTGCGAATGTGTTTATACCTTCGACTAAAACGATCTTCTCTGTTGCCCCTTTATCTCTGAAATCTGTAATCGCAAGAGTGATAGGTGCTCCTTTTCCAACAAAAACATGCTGTTTTTTGCCCTCTTTAAAGAATATGCCCGTAGGATTGTCATAATGACTTTGACTTCCAATTTTTAGCTCCTTAGATACAACCCATGGAGTACGTTGAGATTTGTATGCTCTAGCACGGAATTGATTCTCGTAGCTGTTATTTAGTAGCTCTTGTGCAATAGTCTGCAATAGAGGGTTAGATATATTTTGAATATCTTTATTCGTTGTGGTAGACTTCAATTTTGAATATGAATCATCTTCAAAATACTTCAAATCAGCAGCTAAATCGCCTTTGAAAACTATCTCCCATAGCTCAACCTCTGCTAGTGCAACGGCACTTCCAGTTCTTGAATTTATACACACACGTATATGTGTTGGCTTTGATATGTTTACATCTATCATTGCATTATTTCCAGCCGAAACATCAATTACATTAGCAAACTTCCATTCTAACTGACTCTCTGACTTGTACCATACAGAGCCAGTTGCGAATATTGATCCCGAATTTTGATCTGCACGTTGGAAAAGTTTTACTACATCAATGCGGTCAGGAGTACCTTGTAAAGTGTAGTCAAGAATGATTGAGTCACCTAGTGATGTGCTCCTTGAGCTATAATTTGTATTGTACTTCTCATCAATAGACAAATTTGCAGATTCACTCCCATATGTGTTACCGCGTGTTAGTACAACGCTCTCTAGTGGAACTTTAATATCTGATGGGATTATATTATCTATAGGTGATGCTTCTTGAGATATAGGAATTTTTATTGTCAAATCTTTATAGATAGGATCTTTGGGTGTAATTAATATACTATCGTTACGTATAATTGCTGTTGGATTAGCAGCTACGGCAACTTTATAGATATTTGCAACCATTACTCTGGTTGATTCTTCTTTACTAATTTGTATCCAGTTGAGATTTGATGTTGTTGATACTTCGTAATCAATAGATGATGTGATAGTTACGTTGAAGATTTCGCCCTTTTGAGGGATTGCTTTTGTAGTATGGTCTGCAATCATGTCAGGGCCTTGTCCTAGTTGTATGATTTTAATCGTGTCGTTTGCAACACCAACACCACTAACTACAAAAGAGCCATTTCTCCTATTGACTTCTAAATTTTCGTGTATAGTAAGTATTAATACATTCTTATCTTTATCAATAAGAGGTTCTACATCGTACCATGTTTCGCCTTCTGTTGTGACAATTTTCCAACTGATATTGGTTTTAACTGGAATGTATAAAACTTCGCGTTTTGTTGATGCTGTAATGGTGTTACCTTCAGGTAGGTCGACTTCGAGAAATGGTTGAATCGTCTCTTTCTGAATAGCATCGCTCTCACTACATGATATTATTATTATCATTAGTAGTGTTAAGAATAAGATACATTTTTTCATATATAATTAATATTGGTTTTTTTATTGTTAAGTTAGATTCACTTTTTTTAACATGGCAAAATACTCACTGATAAATATTTACCAAATATAATCCCTTTATGTGAAAGTACCAAATATATTAGACACAACTAGAAGATAGGAGATTTTATATGTAGTGAAGTAATATTATTTTATACCTATCTAAGCAAGAGCTTGCGCTCTATAATGTAAGATGGACGAGATAGTCTTGATGCTAGAGGAGAGAGTTGTGCGTAGTGGATCATGGTATGATAGCCCTTTTAGATGTTCATCTTCATTTAGAGACTCTTATCGAGCCTGTCAAAAGGTATTTAATATTTGGTTCAAGGTCGTAATGGAGTATAAGCTAAGTTATTAAATTAGATAAAATTATCTACCAGAGAGTATTTTAGAGGTATATTTTAAATAAAAAATACCTCAATACAATCTAATTGTATCGAGGTGTTTTTTATTATGCTTTATAACTTATTTGTGTGTTACTTGACTCTTCCTATTTCTCTTACATTTTCACCCTTGCTCCTCGTGAGGTCATCACCGAGATCTTTTCTTGCTTGGGTAGCTAGTTTTTCCAATTTATCTAGCTCCTTAGGGTGTTGTGATATAACATTCTCTCTTTCACCTGGATCTCTACGCAGATCAAATAATAATTTCTCTTTCTGAAAATAATTGTTTGTTACATTTCCAGGAGCCCCATCGTTCCCTGGTAAGTATCCAACATACGATCTATGATGATGAGGGAAAATCAACTTAAATTCACCATCGGTAATAGCCTCAAGGCTATTTCTATTATAGTAGTAATAAAAAAATTCTCTAGGATTAGCATTATTATCACCTAATAGCAACGGCAGAAGATTAACGCCATCAATTTTATGGTCTGGGAGCTGTGCATCTGCAATAGCCGCAAAAGTTGAGATTAAATCTAATGAAGTTGATAACTTATTACATACTGTGCCCTTAGGTATTGTTCCTACCCACTGCATAACGCACGGAACTCGTTGCCCTCCCTCAAAACTAGTACCTTTTGCCTCTCTGAGACCACCAGTTGACCCAGCGTGGTTTCCGTAGTTTATCCAAGGTCCATTATCTGATGTGATGATTACTAACGTATTATCATCAAGTCTCTCTTTTTGTAATTTATCAAGAATTTGACCAATACTCCAGTCTATCTCCATCATTACATCGCCATAAAGCCCCTGCTCGCTCTTGCCTTTGAATTTATCAGACACAAATAAAGGTACATGGGGCATGGGGTGTGCTAGATATAAAAAAAATGGTTTTCTTTTGTTCTTATCAATAAATTCAACTGCTCGATCTGTGAAATCTGTAGTGAATTGTGTTTGATCAGCATTAAGTTCAATGGTCTCTGTTCCTTCGATAAGAGGCAGGTCTGGATACTTGTATTGAGGATGATTTGGCCACATATCATTTGAATATGGGATACCATAAAACTCATCAAATCCATTATTTGTTGGTAAAAATTGAGGTAAATGTCCTAAATGCCATTTTCCAAATGCGGCACATTTGTAACCATTTGGCTTTAATACCTCAGCAATAGTCTTTTCATCTTCATGGATCCCTGTCACTGCATTTGGTCCAGGAGCGCCAGATATTCCGATACGATTTGGATAACATCCAGTAAGTAGTCCTGCGCGGGAAGCTCCACTAACAGCTTGAGGTGAATAATAACGAGTAAATTTCATTCCGTTATTTATCATTCTTTGTACGTTAGGCATCTCATACCCAATAGCTCCATTAGAGTTAATGTCGCCGTAACCCATATCATCCATTAGGATAATAATAAAGTTTGTTTGTTTCTGTGCAGTGCACTCAAGAGCCGAAATAGCTCCCATAGATAGTGCGACTGTTTTAAGTATGGTTTTACATCTCATTTTTGCGTTAAATTTTACTTGTAAAGATACTAAAATTTAACGACATTAATATTATTCTGCGTGGTTAGTTAATTTTATTCGTGAAAATATTATAATACAGCAAGCCACAGCCAAATAAATTGACTATGAATACGACTTGGTCTATACACTTTAAATTATATTGTAATATTAAAAAAAATAGATTATTAGCTTATTAATAGCGTAATTTTATATCTATTATATAGAATCATCAAAGTAGCCATCTAGCACTCCTTCGGCTTTCTCGAAATCTTCATCTTTCACTACTAGTGAGACTTCAAGCATTGGTGGGGCTAATATTTGACTATCGGCACCCCATAGTTCACAATAAATATCAACAGAGTCGAGAATTGATTTGTAAATTTCAGCTTCTGACAGGCTGTTGAAACTCTTTACAGTAACAAAACTAGATCTTCCCATAATTATATTTTATTTGTTCATAGACAATATAGGTAATTATTCTTTAATATACAAACTATATAACGTTATTATTTATTGTTATATAGTTATAATTTTACCTATCTTTGTAGATATAAAATACTATATTAATAAGAAATAATGAGTCAATTCGTTCATCTACATCTACATACTCAATACTCCATCCTTGATGGAGCTTCATCTGTAAAGGGTGTTATCAAACGTGCAAAAGAGCTAGGAATGGAGGCATTAGCAATTACTGATCATGGTAATATGTTTGGTGCTAAGGAGTTTCATGATACGGCAGTACGAGAAGGTATAAAACCAATTATCGGTTGCGAAGTCTATGTCGTTAAGGATAGATTTGTTAAAGATAAGGTTGAAAAAACTGGACGCCACCTTATTTTGTTGGCTAAAGATTTAGAGGGATATCATAATCTTATTAAATTAGTGTCTTACGGATGGACGGAGGGCTTTTATAGTAAGCCTCGTATCGATAAATCGCTTCTACGAAAATATAGTAAAGGCTTAATCTGTAGTTCTGCTTGTTTGGGAGGTGAGATTCCTCAAGCTATAATGAAAAATGATTTGGCTGCTGCTGAGAGTGCAATACTTGAATTTAAAGAGATTTTTGGTGATGACTACTATCTTGAAATGCAGCTTCACTTCTCTGGAGATGAGAAGATTGATAACAATGTATATGAAAATCAAGTTAATGTAAATAGAGAGATTATTAGACTTGCAAATAGACTTAATGTTAAATATATTGCAACTAATGATGTCCACTTTGTCCTTGAGGAGGATGCGCCTGCCCATGATAGGTTAATTTGTCTTAATACTGGGCGTGATGTGGATGATAAAAATCGTATGAGATACACTTTTCAGGAGTTTTTGAAGAGTCCTCAAGAGATGGCTATGTTGTTCCCTGATAATCCTGAAGCATTGTCGACAACGCTTGAGATTGCAGATAAAGTTAGTAATTACTCTTTAGAGCACGCGCCATTGATGCCAAACTTCCCTATTCCTGACGATTTTGTTGTTAGTGAGGATCGCTTAAAAGAGACATTCTTAAAAAAAATAGAGAACCAAGAGGTAATTGATGAGGTAAATAACTGTTCAAAAATAGAGGATTACGTTTCATCTCACCCTGAGTGGTTAGATAAATTGACAATTGCTAAACAGTTTAGATACCTTGAAGCAATATCGGTTCAAGGTGCACAAAAAAGATATGGAGAGGTACTACCCGAAAATATTGTTGAGCGTATTGAGTATGAGCTGAAAACTGTTGAATGGATGGGATTCCCTGGTTATTTTCTTATCGTATGGGATTTCATTAAAGCTGCTAGAGAGATGGGTGTTTCGGTAGGACCTGGTCGTGGATCTGCCGCAGGTTCTGTTGTTGCATACTCACTTGGGATTACAAATATAGACCCGATGGCTTATAATCTGCTTTTTGAGAGATTTTTGAATCCAGATAGGATATCTCTTCCCGATGTTGATATTGACTTCGATGAGGATGGTCGTGCTGAAGTGTTGAAATATGTAATTAATAAATATGGTAGTAAACGTGTTGCGCAGATTGTTACATTTGGAACTATGGCTCCAAAAATGGCAATACGTGATGTTGCTCGTGTGCAAAAGCTACCTCTTGCAGATAGTAATAGATTAGCTAAACTTGTTCCAGATAAGATCGATAAACAGAAGGGTGAGACATCTTTTGATGCGGTGTTTCGTGAATCTGAGCAGCTTTCACAAGAGAGAAATTCAGATAATCCAGTAATTAGAGATACACTGAAATATGCAGAGAAATTAGAGGGTTCGGTTCGTCAAACAGGTGTTCATGCCTGTGGTGTAATCATTGGTCCTGATGATCTTGAGAACTTTGCTCCTATGGCTATCGCCAAAGATGCGGACCTTAATGTTGTGCAGTTTGAAGGGAAGTTAGTTGAGAGTGTGGGGCTTATTAAAATGGACTTTTTGGGGCTTAAAACATTGTCAATCATAAAAGATGCAGTGGAGAATATTGAGCTTACAAAGGGGATTAAAATAGATATCGATACAATACCGTTAGATGATAAGATAACGTATGAGCTTTATAGTCGTGGAGAAACAACGGGGCTTTTCCAGTTTGAGTCTCCAGGGATGAAAAAACACCTTAGAGGACTTAAACCTAATAGGTTTGAGGACTTAATTGCGATGAATGCTCTCTATCGTCCTGGACCTATGGAGAAGATTCCTAACTTTATAAACCGTAAACATGGTTTTGAGGAGGTAGTGTATGAGATTGCAGATATGGAGGAGTATTTGTCTGATACATATGGTATTACTGTTTATCAGGAGCAAGTGATGCTATTGTCTCAAAAACTTGCAGGGTTTACTGGAGGTCAAGCCGACACACTTCGTAAAGCGATGGGTAAGAAGCAGAAAAGTGTGCTGGATAAGTTAAAACCTCAGTTTATTGAGGGGATAAAAGAGAAGGGGCATGATGTTGCTGTTTGTAATAAAATATGGGGTGAGTGGGAAGAGTTTGCAAAATACGCATTCAATAAATCTCACGCTACTTGTTACGCATATATATCGTACCAAACGGCATACTTAAAAGCACATTATCCTTCGGAGTTCATGGCTGCGCTCCTTAGCCGAAACTTGTCGGACATAAAAAAACTTAGTTTCTTTATGGATGAGTGTAAGCGTATGGGTACTCCTGTATTAGGGGCAGATGTCAATGAGAGTCAGTTGAAGTTTTCGGCTGATAAAAAAGGGAATATTAGATTAGGACTAGCCGCCATAAAAGGGGTTGGTGAGGCTGCGGTATATAGCCTTATCGCAGAGAGAGAGAGAGGTGGAAAGTTTGTTGACCTATATGATTTTATAGAGAGAATAAACTTGCAATCACTGAACAAAAAAAATCTTGAAAATCTAATAATTGCAGGTGCATTAGATAATTTGTCTAAGTTTCATAGGTGTCGTTTCTTCGCAAATACAGATAATAATACTATGTTTCTGGAGCTCTTGGTTAAGTATGGCAACAGAATGCAGAGTGAAAAAAACAATTTACAACAGAGTCTTTTTGGTGGGGATTTGGCAACTAGTAACATCCCTAGACCTGAAGCTCCTATATGTGAAGAGTGGACTAAGTTGGAGATGTTGAATAAAGAGAAGGAGGTTACAGGAATATACCTGACATCGCATCCGTTAGATGATTATGCTCTTTTTATTAATAACTTCTGTAATATGCCTGTTGCAGAGTTAGATGAACTTACTCACCTAAAAAATAGAGATTTTATCATCGCTGGCATGGTAACTGATGTACAACACTTGGTAACTAAATCTAATAAGGCATTTGGGCGTTTTACACTAGAGGATTATAATGGATCGTACCAATTTGCTCTGTTTGGAAAGGATTATGAAAATTTAAGAAAATATCTACATAAGGACTATTTTCTTATGATAAGAGGTAAAGTCGTATCTCGTATGTATAATGAAGATGAACTTGAGACTAGGATTACCTCGGTAATGCAACTCTCTGAAGCTCAAGAAACAATGGTTAAGGAGATTCTCTTAACAATGCCGCTTGAGGAGATTACTAAAGAGAGTATTGATGGACTAGACAAAGTGTTGTCATGTAAGAAAGGTAAAATAGTGTTGAGAGTAAGAGTGGTAGATAAAGATGGAAATGTATCTTTGTCAATGTATTCTAAGTCTAAGAAAATAAATATAACTCCAGAATTAATAGAATTCTGTGACGAAAATAATTTTAGATATACGTTAATGTAGAGTTAACACGTTAAATAAATTATAAATCATATTAAAAATAAAAGTTATGGCTTTTGAAATTACAAAAGAGAACATAGATGATGTTCTAAATTCGAATTTACCTGTTGTTATTGACTTTTGGGCAGAGTGGTGTGGTCCATGTAGAATGGTTGGTCCAATTATTGACGAATTAGCAGCAGAGTATGAAGGAAGAGTTATTATTGGTAAGTGCGATGTAGACGAAAATGATACAGTTGCTACTAAATACTCTGTACGTAATATTCCTACAATTATCTTTATTAAAGATGGCGAAGTTGTTGACAAGCAGATTGGTGCTGGAACAAAAGCTGCTTTTGAGGCTAAGATTGAGGCTCTATTGAAGTAATATAATTGTAAATAGAGAGTATCTTAAAACAGCCCTACGCAAATAGCGTAGGGCTGTTTTAATTAAATTATATCTGCAATTGCAAAGATTGAGTAACATATACTTGCTACACCATTCATTAATCCAAATGTTGCACCTATGCGCTCAATTCTTGAGGGCGTGAAGTAGATGTGTTGAAATATAAGCAGTAGAGTAAACAGTGTTGCCCCAATCTTATATAAGATACCTCCATCAATGTAAGGGAGAAGAATCCAAACCGCGAATACTGTTATACAATGTATTAATATACTTGTAACTATAGCTCCCTTAACGCCTAGCTTAGATGGTATTGAGTGTAGGTTATTAGACTTGTCAAAGTCGGTATCTTGTAGGGAGTATAATATATCTATTCCTGCCGTCCAACTAATTACTAATCCTGCCAATAAAACGGGTGCTATAAAATTGATACTATTTACCTCGCCAGTAACTGCGATGTATGCGCCAATAGGAGCTATTGCTAATGCGACGCCGAGCACTATATGTGCCATGGATGTAAATCGTTTCGTGTAACTATAACCACATATAATAAATAGTGCGATAGGGGAGAGGATAAGTGTTAAGTGGTTTATCGTTCCAGCACATATTATAAATGCAATAGCGTTTAGGGCAGTGAAAATTATTGCAGACTTTGCTTTTATAACTCCAGCAGGTATTTCACGATTTGCAGTTCTAGGATTCTGCGCATCTATTTTTCTGTCCGCCCACCGATTAAATCCCATTGCTGTATTTCTAGCGAAAACCATACACAACAAAACTTGAAGAAGTAAAATAACACTAAAAGGAGTGTCGCTCGATTGCAGTGCATAGGTATATGCTATAAGTGCAAATGGCATTGCGAATATTGTGTGACTTAATTTAACTAAAGATGCGTATTGTTTAATTCTACTCATGGTTTTTGGTTTTTATACTTTTTTAATACGCAAAAATAACTAACTTTGTATGAATTATACCGAAATTATGAAAAATATACGAAATTTTTGCATTATTGCACATATAGACCATGGTAAGAGTACTCTTGCTGATAGGTTGCTTGAACAGACAAAAACCCTAACCTCAAGAGAGTTACAAGCTCAGGTTCTGGATAACATGGAGCTGGAGAGAGAGAAGGGGATTACTATTAAAAGTCATGCTATCCAAATGGAGCACGAACATAATGGTGAAAAATATATATTAAATTTAATTGATACTCCAGGACACGTGGACTTTTCATACGAAGTTTCGCGTGCGATTGCATCTTGTGAAGGTGCATTGCTTATTGTTGACGCAACACAAGGTATCCAAGCTCAAACGATCTCTAATCTATATTTAGCTTTGGGAAATGATCTTGAGATCATTCCTGTGTTGAATAAGATTGACATGGAGGCTGCGATGGTTGAAGAGGTGAAAGATCAAGTTGTAGATCTTTTGGGTTGCGATAGAGATGAGATCATATGTGCATCTGGTAAAACAGGTGTTGGTGTTGAGGATATATTGGAGGCTATTGTGAATAAGATCCCTGCGCCAGTAGGTGACGTTGCAGAGCCTCTTCAGGCTTTGATTTTTGACTCTGTATTTAACTCTTTTAGAGGAGTTATAGCTTACTTTAGAGTGAAAAATGGTGTTATACGTAAAGGAGATAAGGTAAAGCTTTTCAATGCTGGTAGTGAATATACAGCAGATGAAATTGGTGTACTAAAACTTAAAATGCAGCCGAAAAATGAGGTGTGTGCTGGAGATGTGGGTTATATCATATCTGGAGTTAAGTCATCTAATGATATTAAAGTTGGAGATACTATTACACATATATCAAACCCTTGTACAGAGGCAATTGCAGGTTTCGAGGATGTAAAACCAATGGTGTTCGCTGGTCTATATCCAGTTGATTCTGATGACTATGAAGATTTGCGTACTGCACTTGAAAAATTACGTCTTAATGATGCGTCTTTAACTTTTGAACCAGAGAGCTCTTTGGCTTTAGGATTTGGATTCCGTTGTGGATTCTTGGGTCTACTGCATATGGAGATTATTCAAGAGAGACTATATAGAGAGTTTGATATGGACGTTATTACAACCGTACCCAACGTGTCATATAAAGTTAAGACAACAAGAGGTGAGGAGTTAACCGTTCATAATCCATCAGGTTTACCGGAACTTAATTTAGTTGAAGTTATTGAAGAGCCATATATATTAGCGCAAATTATTACAAAGTCGGATTACTTAGGTAATGTGATGAAGTTATGTATAGATAAGCGTGGTATTCTTCAAAACCAGGTGTTCCTTACTCAAGATAGGGTTGAAGTTAACTTTGACATGCCACTTGCCGAGATTGTATTTGATTTCTATGATAGATTGAAGAGTATATCTAAAGGATACGCTTCGTTTGACTATCACCAGACTGGATATAAGCCTAGTAAATTAGCTAAATTAGATATTCTTCTGAATAGTGAGCCTGTTGATGCTTTGTCATCATTGATATATAGTGATCATGCGTATGACTTTGGTCGTAAAATGTGTGAGAAACTAAAGGAACTTATACCTCGTCAACAGTTTGATATTGCAATTCAAGCAGCTATTGGTGCTAAAATTATCGCAAGAGAGACTGTTAAAGCGGTTAGAAAGGATGTAACAGCGAAGTGTTATGGAGGAGATATTTCTCGTAAGCGTAAACTTCTTGATAAGCAGAAAAAAGGTAAGAAACGTATGCGTCAAGTTGGAAATGTTGAAGTACCTCAAGAGGCATTCTTGGCAGTACTTAAAATGGATTAACTCTGCAACTAACATTGTTAACTGCGATCACATCGCACTGCTCGTGTAGGGTAGTTATATAAAAACTCTTGGTATGATTATTGAATAATTAGAGAGTGTAAACATTAAAAATAGTTATAAATTATGAGGAAAATAATTTTATTAACGTTAGTTTTATTTGTTACTAAAGTAGGTTTTGGTCAAGAACCTCAGCGCATACTCACATTTGATGAGGCTTTAGGTTTAACTTTAGAGCAGAATCCAAATATTGATGCGATTGAATATGAGGCTAAAGCTGTTGATTTTGAACGAAAAGCTGCAATCGGTCTTAGAATGCCAAAAATTGGAGTTGCGGGTACATATACTCATATGGGTGAGGATATACGCATCAATTTCAATGAATTTAAACCTGAATTGAAAGGGTTAGTGGATGGATTAGCTCCTCTATTGCCACCTTTGCCGCCAGAAATACTTCAGCAAGTTGGTCAAGCATTTGCTAAAGATTGGGGTGGATATTCGCTTCAAGATAAAGATTTTGGTTTTATAGGTGTAAATGCAACTCTTCCTATATATCTTGGAGGTAAGATAAATGTTGCAAATAGAGTTGCTCGTATAAACCATGCTAGTGTTATTAAGAAAGGGGATCAAAAGGTAAATAGTTTAATCTCTGAACTTGTAGAGAGATACTATGGATTGGTGCTGTCTAACGAAGTTGTTAAGGTTAGAAAAGAGGTTGTTGATGGAGTTAGATTACACCTGCATGATGCTATTGAGCTAGAAAAAAATGGAATCATTGCTAAGGGTGAACGTCTGTTTGTTGAGGTGAAGATGGCTGAGGCGGAACGTGATTTACGCGCTGCAATCTTAGATGTAAATACTATTCATAGTGCAATGTGTAATACTATGAATGAGAAAAATAGCTTTTTACCAATATCGACAATGTTTGTTTTGGATAAAATTGCGGAGTTAGATCATTTTCAAGATCTTGCTATGCAGCACAATCCAATATTAAATCAAGTTGCTCTTAAACGTGATATGGCAAGTGAAGGTGTTAAGATGGAGCGTTCTAACTACCTACCTGAGATTGTTGCTATGGGAGGCTATAATTTTTATGAGTATCAAATTAATAGCCTAGTTCCTCAGTGGGGAGTTGGTTTGGGTATTAAACTGACACTCTTTGATGGTCTTCATAGGGAGTATAAACATCGTGCTGCGAAACAGACTTTAAAACAGGTGGGAGCTATTGAGCAGAGTGCTAAGAATGATATTCTTATTCTTGTTGAAAAGTTATATAATCAGTTGATGACTTATAACGATCAAATACCATCTATTCAGTCGTCAATGATTTTTGCTGATGAGTATTTACGTATAAAAACAGAGGCTTTTAAAGAGGGTATGGCCTCATCTTCAGATGTGATTGATGCAGAGCTTAACCTTGCTAAAATAAGAATAGAAAATGCAAAAACAGCATATTTATATGATGTTACACTAGCTAAATTGTTAGAAGCATCGGGAGTAAGTGGTGAGTTTACCCTATATGCGAATGGCCAGTCAGCGAATAAAATAAAATTTGAATAATAAAATTTGGGTATGAAAAAAAGTAATATTGTAGGTTTAATTGTTGCTGTATTAGTTGGTGCGGCTATAATTGTTTTTGCAGGATGGTTTATCAATGATAAAGCTCCAGTTATACTCCAAGGTGAAGCGGATGTTACAAGTTATAAGGCATCTTCAAAGATACCTGGACGTATTAGTGAAATATTTGTTACTCAAGGTCAGATTGTTAAAAAGGGTGAGTTGCTTTACACTCTTAGCACACCTGAGATTGATGCTAAACTAAATCAGGCAAAAGCTGTGCAGATTGCAGCTGGTGCGCAGAGTAAAAAAGCATCGATTGGAGCTAGAGTTCAACAGATTGCAGGTGCTAAAAATATGTGGCAAAAAGCAACTGCTGGGCTTACATTGGCTAATAAAACATATGATAGGATTAAAAACCTATATGATAACGGAGTTGTTCCTGAACAGAAATATGATGAGGCTCTTGCTAATTTAGAGGCTATGAAAGCGACTGAACAAGCTGCAAAATCTCAGTATGATATGGCTGTGGTTGGAACGCGTAAAGAGGATAAAATAGCTGCGGAAGCTCTTTTGGCTCAGGCTACGAGTGTAGTGGCTGAGGTTGAGTTGTATGTCTCTGATGCGTGTGTATATTCTCCAGTTGCTGGTGAAGTATCTACAATCATCGCAGAGCAAGGTGAGTTAGTTGGTGCGGGTTATCCAGTTATTACTGTGCTTGATATGAGTAGTGTATGGACTTCATTTAATATAAAAGAGACTCTTCTTCCAAAGATAAAGGTTGGTACAAAATTAGTTGGTTATGTCCCAGCTTTGAATGTAAATGTAGAGTTTAAGGTCTATTATATTGCGGCTCAAGCTAGTTTTGCAACATGGTCAGCAACGAGAACGCAAGGGGGATTTGATATTAGAACGTTCAATGTTAAGGCTAAGACCTCTGCAAGTATTCCAGACTTCCGTCCAGGAATGAGTGTTATAGTTGATTGGGATAAGATACAGTAACCTAGATCCTAAACTCTTTATAATGTTCAGTTGTAAGAGTTTATTTACGTTTTTTAGTTTGAGAGAACTATCCTGTGCGAGCGGTGTTAAGTGATCATAGGGAATAAATATTATATTAATAAAATTTTGAATATGACTTTTCTTAAAGCGGCAAAAAGTGCTTTTAATCGGGAACTCAAGCAAATTCGTACGAGTATTGCAATTCGAGTACTTATGTTTGTACTTCCTTTGTTGTCGCTACTATTTTTTGCTCTATTCTTTCAGGAGGGTGTAGCTCAAAATATCCCAATAGCTGTCTGCGATTATGATAATACAACGTTGTCTCGTAAGTTAACTTCAATGATTGGAGCAACTCCGAGTGCTAATGTTTGTTATGAAATTTCAAGTACTCTTGAGGGAGAGCAGATGATTAAGAGCGGAGAGATTCAAGCATTTGTATTAATTCCTAAGAGTTTTGAGCAGAATATATACAATATTTCAAAAACAGAGGTTGTTGCGTATATAAGTGGCTTAAATATCTCTGCAAATGGAATGTTAGGTAAGGATATCCAAACTGCCGTAACAACGTTTTCAAGTGGGATCCAGATGCAGATGCTCCAAAAACAAGGAATGACTGAAAAACAAGCATATGTTGCTATGATGCCTATCTCATTTGATAAACATATATTGTTCAATCCGTATGTAAATTATGGATACTATCTGTTGCCTAGTTTTATGCCAATGATGTTGATGATTTTTACGATATTGTTAACTATCCTTGCAATTGGACAGGAGTTAAAATATTCAACTGCTGGAGAGTGGATGAAGAGTGCAGATAACAGAGTCATTGCAGCACTTGTAGGCAAACTTATGCCATACACGTTAATGATGATGATCGTGAGTGTCTTAATGAATATTATAATGTACACTTGGTGTGGCATTCCTCTTAACGGCAGTGCTTTAGTCCTCTATTTATCTACATTTGTATTCGTTTTATCTTATCAAGCAGTAGCTATATTTATTGTGACCATCGTCTCTAATTTAAGGCTTGCTCTATCTTTGGGTGGAGGTTACTCGGTATTGGCATTTACCTTTTCGGGGTTAACATTCCCGTTGATAGCGATGGAGTGGTGGATAAAATGGCTTAGTTATATATTCCCATTCACATTTTATACAGACATTTTTATAGATCAGGCATTAAGAGGAACTCCAGTTAGTTACTCTTTGAAGAATATTGGATTTATGTTAATATTTGTAGTGCTACCTATAGTATTACTGCCTAGATTGAAAAAAATAGCAACAGAATCTCGTTACTGGGGTAAATTGTAGTAGCGAAATAAGATTTTTCATCCCCATAAATTATAGTTTATGAAGACCAATAGATTAAGAGTAAAATATAAAGAGTTTAGTTCTGTTGTTACTACGGAGTTTAATCATATTCGTAAGGATGAGGGTATTATGCTGATTCTTGTATTTGCGATGTTGATATATGCTACTATATATTCACTTGCATATAGTAATGAAGTATTGCGTAATATTCCAATCGCAGTAATTGACCATAGTCAAACTGCATCTAGTAGGGAGCTAATTGATAAAATTGATGCTGCACCTAATGTTTTTACATCTTACTCGCCTTCGAGTATGGATGAGGCTGAAAAACTACTATATAATAGAGATATTTATGGTATTGTCTATATTCCTCAGACATATGAAAAAAGTTTGTTGAGAGGGGAGAGAACCACTATCGGAATCTATGCTGATGCAAGTTACTTCTTGATGTATCGTCAAGTATTCTCAGATGTAGTTGCTGTGATAACGGATATTGGAGCTACTGTTAAAAAAAATAAACTTATCCTTGGTGGTGCTAACGAGTATCAGGCTGATGTTATCTCTGAGCCTATTATTTTCACGACTAAAAATCTATTTAATCCATATTTAGGGTATGGAACTTTCATAATGCCTGCTATTATAATACTTCTTATACAACAAACTTTGCTTGTTGGTATTGGTATGATTGGTGGAACATGGAGAGAGTTTGGAGGCTATGGAAAGTTGAAAATTGAAGGTGAAAAACGTGTATCGACAATTCCAATTGTACTGGGTAAGAGTGTGGTATACTTGGCTATTTACGCATTTTCTATGCTATATGTTTTGGGTATACATTACAAGTTGTTTGACTACCCAATGAATGGTTCAGCATCGACAATTATTACGTTTCTATTCCCGTATGTCCTATCTTGTATATTTCTAGGGATTGCTGTTTCTACTCTATTTAGATATAGAGAGAGTTCGATGTTGTATCTTTTGTGGACATCTATTCCTATATTACTGTTGAGCGGGGCATCTATGCCTCAAGAGGCGATTCCAGAGTGGTTATTTATGTTTGGTAAAATATTCCCTAGTACTAGTGCTATTGAAGGTTTCCTTAGTATACAGACTATGGGTTCTACGTTATTGGATGTTATGCCTCAGTATCAGTTATTGTGGGTATTGACAGGAATCTATTTTGTTTTAGCTTGTATAGGAATTAGGGTAATTATGAATAAAAAAGAGCTCAAATAGAGGGAAATAACTGCGATTATGCAGTACCATTTGCTTAGTTTCCTTTTGAATTAACTCTCTTCGATACTATTTTCCCAATAGTTACCAATCAAAATGTATTTAACTATTTAATATAAAATATATTGAAACGTATGAGAAAAGTATTGATTTTAGTATTATTAAATTGCTTGGTTTTCTTTCAAGTAGAGTGTATTGCAAAAGGTGGTCAAACCCATGAAAGAGAGTATTGGTGTGAAACAGCATATAAAATCTCGTTTCCTGTGCTTGATGCTCTAAGTAAACAGCAATTGAAGGCTACAATGCCTGTGGAATTACGTACAGGGATGGCGAAGAATAAGCCTGAACCTACATATCTTGAAGCTTTAGGACGAACCTTGTGTGGTATTGCTCCTTGGCTTGAGTTATCCGCAGAGAGTACAAAAGAGGGTAAAATGCAGAGTGAGTTACTTCAGCTTTCGCACAAAGCAATTCATAATATTGTAGATCCAGAGTCGCTAGATTATGTCGATTTTAGTAGAGGACATCAACCATTAGTCGATGCTGCTTTTTTAGCTCAGGCATTTATTAGATCTCCTAAAAAACTTTGGGGAGGCTTGGATGAAGACACCAAGGAGTTGGTGTTGTCGTCATTATATTCAACAAGAGTTATAAAACCTAATTATAGTAATTGGTTGCTATTCTCTGCAACTATTGAAGCTTTTTTACTATCTATAGATGAGCCATGGGATGCAATGCGTATTGATTACGCTATTAAAAAACATAGTGAATGGTATAAAGGAGATGGGATCTATGGGGATGGACCAAATTTCCATTGGGATTATTACAATAGCTTTGTTATACAACCTATGTTGGTCGATATATATCAGGTGATGTACAGTAAGAAAAAATGTTCTGAGGCGAGCTTAAAATCTGTAGTTAGTAGATCTACTCGTTATGCAGAGATTTTGGAGCGTTTAATCTCTCCTGAGGGGACATTTCCTCCAGTTGGTCGCTCTATTTGCTATAGAGTTGGAGCACTACAAACTTTAGGACAGATGTCGTTAATACATAAATTACCTGCTAATGTCCCTCCAGCACAAGTTCGTTGCGCTATGACGGCAGTGATAAAACGATTTTTTGAATCTGAAAAGACTTTCGATAATAATGGTTGGCTAACGTTAGGTTTTGCAGGACATCAACCTGGGTTAGCTGAGAGTTATATAACTACTGGAAGTCTATATTTAACAACAACTGGTTTTCTACCACTTGGATTACCTAGTTCTGATCCATTTTGGAGTGCTCCATATGAATCTTGGACTGCGGTGAAGGCTTGGAATGGAGAGGCAATTCCAATTGATCACGCTCATTAATCATCCTATGCAAGATTTTGTTAGATTATAACTTTAATTTACAAATAGTGTGTATCTGCAAATTATTTGAACTCTAATTCGAGAGTGTTTCTTCTGAAAATATGACTCCATTCATGTAAAATGCGGTATTTTTAATATAATTTAAAAATTATTCATAAATAGACTATTTAATTGCGATAAAATGCTTACCTTTCGCAATTAAATTGTGCATAAATATAGGAGTGGCTTATATTTATCATGTGCGCAGTTAAATAGATGTTTATACAATAGTGAGATAAAATAGATGTAAGTAATGAGTAGAAAGATTTTAATTAGAGATTTAACGCTTAGGGATGGTCAACAATCGGCATTTGCTACGCGTATGACCCAAGGTCAAATTGACAGGGTATTGCCATTTTATAAAGATGCAAATTTCTATGCTATGGAAGTATGGGGTGGGGCTGTTCCTGACTCTGTAATGCGTTTTCTTAACGAGAACCCATGGGATAGACTTGAGAAAATCAAAGCGGTTGTTGGAGATGTGTCAAAATTAACTGCCCTATCTCGTGGTAGAAATCTATTCGGATATGCTCCTTATCCAGATAATATTATTGATGGTTTTTGTAAAACTTCAATTGAATCAGGTTTAGGAATTATGCGTATCTTTGATGCACTCAACGATGTGAATAATGTAAAATCAACTATCAAATATGTGAAAAAATATGGTGGTATCGCAGATTGTGCTGTGTGTTACACCATAGATCCTCACTTTAGTTTTGCAGAAAAAACAAAGGCATTCTTTAAAGGTAAACCAGTTCCTGGAACTGTATTTACTGATGATTACTTTGTTGGTAAAGCAAAACAGATGGCAGACTTAGGTGCTGACATGATTACGATTAAAGATATGAGTGGTTTAATACCACCAAAGAGAGTATCTACTTTGATTAGTAAAATTAAAGCAGTTGTCAATGTACCTATAGACTTTCATACACACTGTACTCCAGGTGTAGGATTAGCTTCTGTAGTATCTGCTATCAATTCAGGTGTTGATATTATTGATACAGTAATATGGAACTTTGCAGGTGGACCTGCAGCTCCTGCAATTGAACTTATATACCTATTCTGTAATAAAATGGGTGTTGAGTTAGATGTAAATATGGAGGCTGTTGCTAAAATAAATCTGAAACTTCTTGAGATTCGTGAGGAACTTGCTTCTGTTGATGCGGTAAAGAAAATTCCAATTGCATTCAACCCTGTTACAGATGAAGTGCCAAGTGAAGTAAGTAAGCAAATTGATATTGCTATCAAGGCTGTGAAGAGTGATGATGAAGCTACTCTTATTGCTGCTTGTCAAGCGATTGAAAAATATTTTGGATTCCCTGCTCCTAACCAATTGGTTAAAGATGCTGAGATCCCAGGTGGAATGTACACAAACATGGTAGCTCAGCTTAAACAACTTAAAGCTGAGGATATTTTGGAGAGTGCAATGAAACTTATACCTAAAGTGAGACTTGATGCGGGACTTCCTCCTCTTGTTACACCAACAAGTCAAATTGTAGGTGCACAAGCAGTTAGTTGTGCAATGGATATCAGAAATGGTAAGCCTATGTACTCTAATACATCGACACAGTTTGTTGCCCTTGTTAAAGGCGAGTATGGTGCTACTCCAGTAAAAGTAGACCCAGAATTCCGTCTTAAAATTGCTGGTGTGAGAGAAGAGACAAATTATGATGTTTCTAAATATAAGATGCAACCTAATCCAGAGCTTCCAGAGTGCAATAATGTACTTTTGGCTGAGAATAATAAAGAGGTTTTATTACTTGAATTATTCCCTCTTGTTGCGAAGGATTATCTTACTAAATATAAGAAAACACTAAACGTTGCTCCTAAAGTTGCAGTAGTAGCTGAAGAAGTTAAGGCGGTTGTAAAGGAGTCTGTTATTCCTACATTAAAGATTGTATCTCCTCTTCCTGGTCGTATCTTAAGCTGTGAAGTTAAAGTGGGTGATATGATATCTGTTGGACAAACAGTTGTTATTCTTGAAGCTATGAAGATGGAGAACTCTATCATGTCTGATTTTGCAGGTAAAGTTCACAGAATCGTTGTTAATGAGGGTGATATTGTTATGGAAAATAATATTCTTATTGAGGTCTTAGCTTAATTATTAAGGTCAGAATAATGCTCTATTAAGTGTAGGTGGAAGCCTATCAATAGAGGGATATATAAAAAGAAGCTGTCTAAAAAACGTATGTTTTTTAGACAGCTTCTTTTTATTGTAAGTATTTTAGATTAGAGTATTCATAAAATTAGAGTACTGTTTTAATCTATTTTATCTATATAGTAGGAGAACTGTTATCGCGGTAGTGTATATATGGCATATAATTTGCTATTATTAATAGTCAATTAAATAATATAATACTATGATGACGTCACTCAATACAGGAAATGTAACCTTTATGATAATAACTACATTGCTAGTCTTTATTATGACTCCAGGCTTAGCCTTTTTCTATGGAGGGTTGGTAGATAAGAAAAATTCATTAACAATGATGTTCTATACATTTATTTCAATAGGTGTGGTTACGTTGATGTGGTTTTTTGGAGGGTTTTCGATGGTGTTTGGTAGTGATTTAAGTGGTGTGATTGGGAATCCTATGGAATATTTCATGCTTAATAATATTGACTATACAGTTAGTAAAAGCCATGGCGATAATATTCCGTTTCTTATGTTTTTCATGTACCAGTTAATGTTTGCCATAATAACTGCTCCACTTATGACAGGAGCTTTTGCTAATAGGTTAAATCCGTTTGCATGGATAAAGTTATTAATACTCTGGATGTTGTTGATATATTTTCCTGTGGCTCATTGGGTATGGGGAGGTGGTTTCTTATCTCAACTAGGCTTTGTAGATTATGCTGGAGGTACTGTTATTCACACAACGGCAGGATTCAGTTCTCTGATTGCAATTATGATTTTGGGGCGGAGAGCAGTTACACAAAAAAAGGAGTCAAGTAATGTAAATTTAATGCTTGTAGGGACAACGTTATTACTTTTTGGTTGGTTTGGATTTAATGCTGGAGGTGCTTTAGCTGCCGATGATGTCGCTGCTATAGCTTTTACTAATACTGGATTAGCAGCTAGTGTAGCACTAGTTGTTTGGGTGCTTATATCCTATTACCACAAGAAGAAACTATCTTTTGTTGAGCTTGCAACAGGTGCGATAGCAGGTTTAGCCACCATAACTCCAGCTTCGGGTTATGTTTCGCCACAGGGTGCAGTTGTAATCGGATTATTAGCTGCGGTTGGATGCTACTTTTTTGTTGAAGTTCTAAAGAGATTTAATGTTGACGATGCGTTAGGAGTTTGGGGTGTCCATGGAATGGGTGGATTTATGGGAACTATATATATTGGTATATTTGCCATTAAGAGTGTGAATAATATTGAAGCTAGTATGGAACAATTTTTTATTCAGCTTTTTGGTGTTGTAGCTGTTGCGGCGTATTCAATGTTGATTACTTGGGCTATAATGAAAGTTGTTAAAGGGGGTGTATCGGCTGATATTCAATCTAAAGGATTAGATGAAGAGTATTTCTCAAAATGACAGACAGTTTTATTTTGACAATAAAAAGGGTGACTATATTGATTCATAATGAATTATAGTCACCCTTTTTTTATTAGATATACGAGACTGCGTAGGGTAGTCCCCTTCGAGATCACATTGTATTAATTACTTATTGAACTCTAATGCTGCCCATCCATCTTTTAGATGAGTTTTCGCTCTTTTTAATCCTAGTTTCTCGGCACAATTACATATTGACTCTATGTCATGCTCTAATATACCACTCATAATAATAAAACCTCCAGATTTCAATGTAGTCACATATTTATCCATGTCGTTCAGTAGTATGTTACGATTTATATTTGCTAGAATAAAATCATATGTAGAGCCATCTATCGCAGAAACATCTCCAAGTATTGGAACTATGACTTCTTCGACGCTATTCATAACAATATTCTCTTTGCAATTTTCTGCTGCCCACTCATCAATATCTACAGCATCAATACTTGTTGCACCTAATTTTGCTGCGATAATAGATAGTACTCCTGTTCCACTCCCCATATCTAACCCTTTTAGAGCACTGAAATCGTGTCCTAGAATAGATTTTGTCATTAGGAATGTTGTTGCATGATGCCCTGTTCCAAATGACATTTTAGGCATAATAACAATGTCCATCGCTCCATTTGATGAGGCTTCGTGAAATGGCGCTCTGATTACACAGAGGTCCTCAATCTCAACAGGTTGGAAGTTTGACTCCCATTGGCTGTTCCAATTAACAGTTTCAATAGGTGTAAATTTCCATTGAACACCTGTTGTGTAGAGAAATTCATCCACCTCTTTTTTGCACTCATCAAGGAGATTCTCCTTGATATAGGCTTTAACAAAAAACTCCTCTTGTTCAAAACTTTCAAATGGAAAATCTGATAGTTGTGCCATGTAAATCTCCGACTGCGCACTATTTGGAGTCGGAATGTATAGTTCGATATAGTTCATTTCAAATATAATAAGTAACTTAGTGCACCAAATTTAGTAAAAAATGGATAGAAAAGAGCCATTATGGCAAGAAAATAGTCGAAAATATCAAACTTATTTAACTATTGAGCGTAATTTCGCTGATAATAGTGTTGAGAGTTACATGAGAGACCTACGTCAATTCGTTGAATATGCAGTGGAGAGAGGGATAAATAGCCCTAATGATGTTACTGTGTCTGATATAAATAACTTCATGGCTTGTGTATATGACAAAGGGGTGAAGAAGAGTAGTCAAGCGAGAGTGCTAAGTGGAGTTAAAAGTTTTTTTAACTATTTAGTTGCGAACAACTTGGTTGATTCTTCCCCCGTTGAATTTATAGAGTCTCCAAAGTTAACAAGATCCCTTCCTGAGGTCTTATCAATTGATGACATAGATAAAATCATTGATAATATTGATACTAATCACCCTCAGGGATTCCGTAATAAAGCTATCATTGAGACGATTTACAGTTGTGGTATAAGGGCTTCGGAACTTATATCATTAACTATGAATGATGTATTTTTTAACGATGGATTTATTCGTGTGAATGGTAAGGGAAGAAAGCAGAGAATTGTCCCTATTAGCGATAGAGCGATAGAGTATATAAAAGAGTACATGAATCAGCGAAATACAATGACTCCGAGTTCAAAACATCAAGATTGTTTGTTCTTAAACAGGAGAGGAAATCAGCTTACCCGTGTTATGATACACACAATTATTAGCAGAGCAGCTAAATATGCTGGAATCACTAAGTCTGTTGGTCCTCATACCCTAAGGCACTCATTTGCAACTCATTTACTTGTTGGAGGAGCAAATATTAGGCAGGTTCAAGATCTATTAGGGCATGAGTCTGTAGTTACAACTGAGATATATACACACTTAGATATAACAAATTTAGCTGATTCACTTGAAAAGCATCACCCATTAAAACTGTAAGTTAATTGTGTCGATGGTAAAGGGTTATTTTGTCGGATTTTGTGTAAAAATGAAATATTATAATAAAAACATACGTTTTTAAATGTTGTACAGTCAGTTTCAATTCGATAAAATCAAACATATTTTCTATCTTTGAGGGTAGAAGTAACTAAATACATTAAAATATGAAAAAGTTTAAAGTAAATCTATTAGCAAAAGTTGTAATTGCAATAGGTATGGGTATATTACTTGGGCAGTTTATGCCTGGTGGAATTGCCAGAATTTTCGTGACATTTAACTCACTTTTTAGTAACTTCTTATCTTTTTCTATACCCCTTATTATTTTGGGCTTGGTAACTCCATCTATCGGTGATTTAGGTAAGGGTGCAGGGAGACTACTCGCAATTACTGCGATAATCGCATATGGATCTACGATTTTTAGTGGAATATTTACATACTTCACTGGATTGGCAATATTTCCTCATATTATAGCTGAAAATAGTCAGTTAATTGCTGTGGAAAATCCTGGTGACTTTATGTTATTACCATTCTTCTCAATAGATATGCCGCCTCTTATGAATGTAACTACGGCTCTATTACTGTCATTCACAATTGGATTAGGGCTCGCTCAAATAAAGGGTGGAGCACTAGCTGAATCTTTCAATGGATTTAAGGAGATTATTACTAAACTTATAAATACAGTTATAATACCACTATTGCCATACCACATATTTGGTATATTTTTGAATATGACGGTTAGCGGACAGGTAGCCTCTATTATTGGAATGTTTGTAAAGGTAATTTTGGTAATATTTGTAATACATGTCATTGTTTTACTGATACAATTTTCTATCGCTGGTGCTGTGAGTAAGAAAAATCCTCTCAAACTATTGAGGAATATGCTACCTGCTTACCTTACAGCATTAGGAACACAATCTTCTGTTGCAACCATTCCTGTTACTTTGCAGCAGACTATTAAAAATGGTGTTAGTGAAAATAT
Organism: uncultured Rikenellaceae bacterium; assembly: GCA_947038405.1. Taxonomy (GTDB): domain Bacteria; phylum Bacteroidota; class Bacteroidia; order Bacteroidales; family Rikenellaceae; genus CAMQVY01. The sequence continues at coordinate 55,422 of CAMQVY010000007.1, forward strand.
TGCAGTGTTTTCTGTGCCGTTGTGTGCGACAATACACCTTTCGGGTAGTACGCTTAAAATTGTTGCGTGTGCGATGGCTATATTAATTATGAGCGGACAGCCTATAGATACCGCAGAATTCATCGGTTTTATCCTTATGCTTGGAATTACAATGGTTGCTGCTCCAGGTGTTCCTGGGGGTGCAATTATGGCGGCATTGGGACTACTCCAATCAATGTTGGGATTTGACGAAACTTTACAAGCACTAATGATTGCTCTATATATTGCGATGGATAGCTTTGGTACTGCTGCAAATGTGACTGGAGATGGGGCAATATCAATACTTGTAGATAAAATTGCGTCTAAAACTAAAAAATAAAGTGTGAGGGGGAATTGTTGTTCCCCTGTGTGGGCGGAGCTGTATAATCGCAGTGAGCCAAATATTATAAATGAAAGTGATATGAATATTGATTTAATTGTTATCGGGAAAACTGATTCAACTGCTATTAACGAAATTGTAGGAACTTACCTTAAAAGGTTGAACTTCTACACTAAATTCTCTATAATAACAATCCCTGATCTGAAAAATACTAAAAATATTGCAGCTAACAGTCAGAAAAAACAAGAGGGTGAATTGATCCTGAAACAACTAATTGATAGCGACTGGGTTGTTATACTAGATGAGAATGGGAAAGAGTTTAAATCTATGCAATTTGCTGACTGGGTGCAACGAAAAATGAATATGGGTATTAAGAGATTGGTATTTGTCGTGGGGGGACCATACGGATTCTCAGAAGCGATATACGATAGGTCCAATGAGAAAATTTCTCTCTCAAAAATGACTTTTTCACACCAAATTATTAGAGCTATTTTTACAGAGCAGATATATCGTGCATTTACGATACTAAATAATGAGCCATACCATCACGAGTAGTATTTGATGTGGGGCTATAAGAATGAGACCGCCTGAGGCTTACTCGGGATGTATCTTATTTTGTCGACTTTACTTAGACTCTGAGTCCTAATATATTCAGAGTCTAAAAAGCCGTTTTTACCAATGCCAATGCCTAAGCGAAGTTGTATTGTGCTAAAAATTAAACGGTCATTCTTGATTCTAACCCCAACTCCGAGTGTCGAAAAAAAGTCGTTATTAAATGGATTACGATTATAACCTAGAGTCCCAATGTCAACAAAACTGTAAAATGCAAAGCGAAAGCCAAGAGGTCTAAATGAGGTGAAATATACAGTCTCAGAGTTGAGAACCATACGGTTTGTGCCATAGACATCTTCGCTAAGGGCCCTAGGTCCGCTTGCGTCGGTAAATGTGATAACTTCACCATTACCATCGCCTCTGTCCCATCCATATGTGTAGTTCAGGTTGATGAACTGCCTTAGACGTAAAGATTCATTCCCCCATAAGTTTGAGATGTAAGTCATATCGAGATCCAATATACCCGAGTTCATCTCGCCATTAAGAGCATTAATATTTACAGAACTCTTGATATCTCCCATAAAGTAGCCTAAATCAGAAACCCCTCCTTTCTTCATGTTTAGACCTAAGATAATATCATTGCCAAATTCGCCCCATTCATAACCACCAATGATTTCACTCTTAAATCCTGCAGATAAGTACTCTTTAACTCCAAAGCCATAAATTAAATTGGAACTATAGAAGTTCTCTTTATATATACCGATTCCGAAAAGTATAAATCGTTGGTCATGGAATGCGTGATTGGTGTTAATATCAACATATGGTCTCTCTTTGAAGTAGCGGTAGCTATATCTAACGTTTGCGTAAAGACTGCTATTGAAGCGATCTATATATTTTGAACTACCGAGCCATACATCCATTAAGTTTACTTCCATAACTCCTTTTATTGTATCTTCATACTGAAGGTGATATGGGCTACGACGGTAATATGCTTCTGCTCCCATCTCATAATCAGTAGGTTGGATAAACTCTTTTGATACGCAAAATCCATAGTCTGAATTGTCGAAGTCATCTCCTGCTATAAAATTACCTTTGAAAAAAGAGCCTGCAATATTGGGTACTGTGTACTCTATGGTATTTCCTCCATAGTTGAAATCTTTCCAGTCAAAGTGTGTGGTGACGCTTAATTGATTTCCCAAACCAATAAAGTTCGCATCGTATATCTCAAGGTTCGAGTTGCCGCCAAATGAGGTACTACCATCTGCACTTAATGTCCAATTATCATTTGTTGTAACAACCAAGTCTACGCTAGTAGAGTCGTGTTTTGAAGGTGTGAATGTAAAATATGAGTTATATATATACTTTCTTGATGTTAGTAGATGTTTGTTGGCGACAATAATATCGGGGTCAACTTTATCACCTATACTAACTAAAAGATCTTTTCTAATTGTTCGCTCTCTTGTTGGGTAGTGGAGCTTATTGGCAACTCGTTTGATAAAATTACTATTGTCTTGATAAATATCTTTTCTATCTATTGTTATGTCTCTAATTGTTTTTCCCCTAAGATGTTCATACATCTCTCTCTCATCTGTAATCTTTGTTTTTGAGAGTGCATTACCTTTGGCAGGTCTGATTACAGCGTCGTAAATAAACTTTAAGGCCTTATGTTTGTCTGTTGTAATTCTTAGGCTATCTAATAGATACTCTGATTCAGAAGGTAAGTTTTCAAAGTTTTGTAATAGTGTATCATTGCTGATTATTGAGCTGTTATTTTGGGCATAACAACGCGAATAGTAGCTAAATACTATTATAAGTACTAATAATATTTTATTAGATATAATCACTAATCAAATATACATATTTTTTATTAAAAATTGTGCATTAATAATATTAAAACATTATTAATGCACAATATAGTATTGCGTAATTTAGCATTTTACCTATCTATTATGTAGATGGATAGGTATCTAAGTGATGATATTACTCTTTATACCATGAGGCATAGGTCATATAACCTTTAGCTATTTTTTCGATGATTTCTGCTCTTTGTTCTGGTGTTACATCTTTTACCCTTTTTGCAGGAACTCCTGCGTAGACTCCATTAGGCTCAAGTTTACTTCCTGATAATACCAATGAATTTGCCGCAATAATTGATCCTGATCCAACAACAGCATTGTCAAGAATTGTTGCTCCCATACCGATAAGACACTTATCTTCTATTGTTCCGCCATGTATAATAGCATTGTGTCCAACTGATACGTCATCTCCAATCTGAGTTTTAGACTTTTTGTATAGAGTGTGGATTACAACTCCATCTTGGATGTTCACACGATCTCCAATCGTAATCGTGTTGACATCTCCTCGAAGTACTGCACCATACCAGATACTACAATCTTCTCCAATGGTTACATCACCAATTATTACCGCTGTTTCTGCTAGAAATACATTGTCACCAATTGTTGGTGTTATACCTCTAAGCTCTTTTATTAATGCCATGATTTCGATATTTTTAATAACTAATTTTTCTTTATCTTTGCTTCACACCAATAACCCTCTAACTCCTCTAGTGTACAGCTTTTTATCGTTTTATTTTGTTCTTCAACTCTGCTTTCAATATGCTCAAATCTATAAATAAATTTCTTATTGCACCTCTCTAAAGCTGATTCTGGGTCTATACCATTGAGCCTTGCTGCATTAATAAGTGCAAAGATTAGATCTCCAAACTCCTCTTCAAGTAGTACTTTGTTTTTGCTAATCATCTCAACTTCAACCTCTGCAATCTCCTCTTTGACCTTATCCCATACATCATTCTTATCCTCCCAGTCGAAACCTGCCGAAGCTGCCTTCTCTCCGATACGATAAGCTTTAACCATTGCTGGTAGCGTTTTTGGAACTCCACTTAATACCCCTTTTTTTCTACCTTTCTCTGTCTGCTTTAGTGCCTCCCAGTTCTGTTTGACTGTTTTTGTATCTTCCGCAATAACATCTCCAAAGATATGTGGATGGCGATAGACTAGTTTATCACAGATGCCATTTAGTACATCTGTAATAGTAAACGCTTTCTCCTCTTCTCCCATTTTCGAGTAGAATACAACATGAAGCATTAAATCACCTAACTCCTCTTTTACTTTTGTGAGGTCACCCTCTATTATAGCATCAAGTAGTTCGTAACTCTCTTCAATCGTGTTGTTGCGAAGAGACCCAAAGGTCTGCTCCCTATCCCATGGGCATTTTACTCTTAATTCGTCCATTATATCAAGAAGTCGTAAAAATGCCTCTAATCTGCTATCTGTCATATGCTATATTTTAGAACAAAGTTATCACTATTAGATACAATATACAAATTTTAGAGAGATAGTTTTATATAGCCTTTTTATTCTCTATGGTAAGATAGTATCGATTGCTATTATTAAATACTTTATTTCGCTAGATAAGTTATATCAATTCTAATTGAAAAAATATTAAACGCAGAAAAGGTGAGCTCTCTCGAACTCACCTTTTCCTCACCTTTAATCCAATTTATATATATTATTCCACCTTTGTGGCAACTTTGTCGAGTCCAAGTTCTGACCCGTCAACTATGATGTTATCCCCATCATCATTAGCTGATTTTGATTCGTTAACTTGGGGTAGTCTAAATGTAGCTTTACTGCTTTTTTTCTCTGTTCCTTCAAGATCGTCGTCGTACTCTAACCACTTTAAAATGATATTTACACTAGTTTCTCCCTCTGGTACAATCGATGAAATGTCAAATGCTGTTCTTGCAGATACACTGTATAATTTATCACTGCCAATAGCATTTTTAGATACTGGAGCGACTCTTGAGTAATTTGCAATAGTGTCTCTATACGCATTGTGGTGTAGAGTTAATACAACAGTACCATCTGAATCTAGCTCTACATCATCATATACTAGAGATATCATATGTGGAACACTTACTCCAGGATTGTTTAAAAATGATAGGTTTATGTTTAAAAATTTACCGCTAAACCATGCTTTGTTAATGTCATAAATAGGATCATTTCCTAAACTATCCGCAATGTTAAGTCCATCTTCATCAATAAAAGATTGCTTTATAAGACCTTTTGTTAGAATTGTCTCTGCATTGTTTATTGCGATTTGATAAGTTTTTTCAAAAACATTCTCTTTACTAACATCTTTTACAATGTCATAATTTACAATGACACGTTGCCCGATTGCAGGGTTGAAGTTGTTAAGTTGAGAGTGAACGATAATTAATTTTGCTCCATCATCTCTTCTGATTACAGCATAGCCATCTTCAGTTGGTGATTCAGATATTCCATAACTCTCCCATGATGGGTAATTTACAACATAATAACTGTCATTGTCTTTGTTGCATGATGTAGTTGCGAATAGTGCTGTAAATAACACTGCGCAAAATAAAACGATTTTTTTCATAATATTATTTTTATTTTTAATTCTAAAGTTGGGGTACTTAATATATTACCCTTTTGTTCTGATAAGATGCCGGCAATCTTCAAAACGTTGCATGGTTACTATTTATTTTATTAATTTAATCTCCGAGGTGTATTACTTAGCCCCTTTTGTCTCTATTAGATGACAGTAACCTTTCAAACGTTGCATGGATGTGGAACTTTTTTTTTAATGCGTGTTAGAGCTTAATTTATTAAGAACCTTAAACCTGCTGAGAGGTTGAACGCTAATTGATTTTTAGTGCGATAGTTATCTGGTTGGTTGTTGTCAAAATAGTAGCTTATGCCTGGTTCTAAAAATATTCCAAATTTTGATAGGAATTTTAATTCACCGCCTAGTGACAAGTTAACAGATGTTTGAACCCCTTTTACGGAGAACTTTTCATGTATGTTATCTCCCGCAAAGATATTTTTTCTCTGTGCTGATATCGCTCGCTCAACCATTGCGCCACCTTTGGCATATAAATTACCTATACTATTCTCTAATAACTTATATCTTAGAGATAGTGGAATACCTAAATAATCAAGCTTTTGTTCAAACTTATAATCTATATTGTTATCATTTTTTGTTTCGTATGATGAGTTTAGTCTGCTATATACTAAGCCACTCTCAAGAGATAGCCTATCTGTGAGGTTAAATCCTACGTGTGCACCTATGCTTATAGGCAAGTTGTGGTTTAGATCCTTGGGTGAGGTAACATCTGTTCTCAGCCCCTCACTTCCTCCTTTGCTCTCTGTCAACATATATGGGACAGCTTGTGCATCGTTGCTTGTATTGGACGCACCTGTGGATGCTAGACTATTTGATGATATATGTGTATAGACCTTATTGCGTTTTAGTTCTCTAGGTCGTGGAGTTATCGACATTGATCTAGTAGCTAGTGTTTTACTTTTTTTAGTATATGTGTTGTATTTATTATCTCTAGTTGACGTATTTTTTATTTTCTCTTTGGGCTTATCGTCTTTCTTGTTCTTTAGATCAAGTTTGCTGTTAATCACCTTAATATTTTTCTGTTGAGGTGCGGATGCGACACTCTGAGGTTCAATCACTGTGTGTGACCTCTTTTTAGCTATAATGGTTTCGATAAAGGGGGTTTGAGGGGCATTTGCCTGAGTGATTAACTCAGTTGGCTTCACCAGTTCAGAAATATTGGTCGCATTTAGAGCCTCTTCTATCTTATTATCTGTATTCACTAAGAGAGTCTCATCAATATCACTATCTAAATTTAAAAGTAAAACTCCTATTAGTAGAGATGCAGCCGCTGCAATAGAACTCCAAAGAAGAGTTGATCTCATTTTAGTAGTCGTACTTAGTGGTATGCTCTCAATATTAGCTAACTCCTTCTCAATATTTAGCATTATAGAGGGTGGGGGAGTCATTGTATGATCCTCAAACTTACTCTTTAATATATCTTCAAAATTATCCTTTTTCATAATTGTATAATGTAGTGTAGAAATTCAATATGTTGTTCATTAACTATGAATCATAACTTCTACTAATTCCCTTATCTTTTAAAATATCAATAAGTCTTGCTCTCGCTCTGGAGTATTGAGACCTTGAAGTTACTTCGCTAATATGTAATAACTCCCCAATCTCCTTGTGTGAATAACCCTCTATTGCATAGAGGTTTAAAATAGTACGATACCCCTCTGAGAGTGTTTGAATTGACTCTAAGAGTTCATTATTGCTTATCTGTGAGATGATACTTGCATCGCTATCTTTCAAGGTAACTGCACTTTCAATATCTAGCGATTTATCTAAAGGGTTATTCTTCCTAATATAACCTAGTGCTGTATTTACGGCAATGCGCTTACACCACCCCTCAAATGAGCCATCACCTCTGTAATCTTTGACCTTGGAAAATATAGTGATTATGCTGTCGTGTAGTATATCCTCTGCTAGAACTCGGTCTTTTAAGTACCTACAGCATATCGAATACAACACCCCACCGTACTTCTCGTAAAGGGCACGGCGAGCATCTGGATCGCCAATGCGGCATCCACTTATAATCTTATTTTCACTAAGTTCTTTCACGTCTCTTATTTATAGATGCAAAATATATCTTTTTCGTTGCATCAATATTTATTTTTCCTTTAAAAAACTTTTTCATACCTTTAGCATCTTAAAAGAGGTTAAAAGTACATAATATTATAAAATATTCAATATGAAAAGTAAAAAAGTAGGTATTGCTAGTGATCACGCTGGTTATCAAATGAAGGAGTTTATTGTTGGATATTTAGACTCTAAAGGGTATGATGTCCACGATTTTGGGTGCTATAGTGAGGAGAGCTGTGATTATCCAGATTTCGCACACGAATTAGCTAACTCAATAGAGAATGGTGAGGTAGAGATGGGATTTGCTCTTTGTGGTAGCGCAAACGGGATATCTATGGCGTTAAATAAACATAAAGGTATTAGAGCAGCTATATGTTGGGAGGCTGAACTTGCTGAACTTGCTAGAGTGCATAATGATGCAAACGTTTGCTCGCTTCCTGCTAGATTTATCGAAAATGATACTGCTCAGGAGATTGTAGATATATTTTTAGCTACTCCAACATCTACTGTCGAGAGACATATGAATAGAGTTGCTAAAATATCGATCTAAATTTTTAGTGCAAAGTAGTAAAAACAGAAGATAATTTTCAATAGGGAATATAACTATTGAAAATGGTTAGAAAAAAAGGATTGTAAATACGATAAGTATTTACAATCCTTTTTTTTATGCTTATTATAGATGTAATGAACTAAAATCCCCAATGTGTTTCATCATTATTTAGTACCTCTGCTTCACCTGCTTTACGTTCTATTGTGTAGATCCACTCTGCTTTATCTTGTAATTCCGCAATTGATGCTTCAATATTATTAGTTCCTTTTTGAAGTACTACATTTTCAAAAATATAGTGTACATCTGTGTACCCTTGCGTTGGTTTTGGTAGCTCTACACCATTGAGCTTTACACTAGGGATACCCTTATTTGAGTAAACTGTAATCGATGTATGCATTTTCTCTCGATGTTTCAATCGTTTTTGTGTGATGTGAAGTACGGTATCTTCACTCCATGATGCTTTATAGAAGTAGTAAGAGTCTTTTTTTATCTTCCTATCAAAGGTAATTAACCCTTTCATATTGCGAGCAGGAACATTACCTCTATTCGTCATAGGTGTCGCAAAATCAAATGAATTCCATAAATATGAGGCTAATATATAGGGATGATCCTTAATTATACTCCAATGTAACTCATGTGTTTTAGTTTGAAATGTCTCTGGATAAAATGGTTTAGTCCAATTTAGGGACTCACCCAAATACTCTGTCTGTTGGTCTATATTTGCATCAGCTCCATATTCAGACAGTATAAATAGATGCTCTGGATACTCTTTTTCTAGCTTCTCAATCCAAGGCTTTTTATCTTGTAGCTTTTTTTCATACCATCCAAAATATCTATTCATACCCTGTATATCGGCATTCATATTTACGGGGTGATTCATATGACCATACCCACTTACAGATACCGTGTATCTATCTGGATCCTCTAATTTAGCTAAATCATGCAGCTCTTTTGTTAGAGTTGCAGTGTAATCACTTGGAGAATAGACCTCATTATGAAGCCCCCAAACATAGATTGATGGGTGGTTGAAGTTTTGACGTATAAGTTCTGTTAATTGTGATTTTGCATTATCGCCCTCTTCGGTAGATACTCTATTTACAAAAGGGATCTCTGCCCATATAATCAATCCCAGTGAATCACATTTAGAGTATAAATACTCTGACTGTTGGTAGTGTGCAAAACGAATAGTTGTAGCACCTAGATCCATTATTTCAGCTAAATCATGCGCATGATGCTTATTTTCCAACGCAGATCCAAGCTCCCACCAATCTTGATGTCTACAAACTCCATACATTGGATATTTTTCCCCATTTAGGTAGAAACCATCACCTGCCACAAGTTTATAATCGCGAATCCCAAGTGGCTGGATAACCTCATCTAGTATATTTTCACCTTGTATAATGCGAGTTACAACCCTATATAAATAGGGGTCTTTTCTACCATGCCATAGGTGTGGCTTTTTAAGTTTACTCTTATTGTTAACAATGGTTACACCTAATGGAGTTAATTTGAACTCTTTAGATGTTTTACTTTTTACAACTCCTTTGTGATCTTGAATCTCAGTCTGTAGAGTGATGTATTCTGGTTGTTTGTTTTTATTCTCAAGTTTAACTTTAATATTTATATCTACTGATCGACCTGTAATATTTTTTTGAGTAATATAAACTCCTGATGAGGCATAGTCAGTAACTGAAATATGTATAGGATTAGTTACAATCAATGATACTGGGCGATATATTCCGCCATACACGCCAAATAGAACATGATTTATAGGAATAACATCTTTGCGTGATAAATTAGATACTTTTACTAAAATTTGATTCTCTTCTCCGAATTTTAATTGCTTGCTAATATCAAACGCAAATGCTGAATAACCTCCCTTATGGCGTCCTACAAAGTTGTTATTCACAAACAGTTCAGAAACTTGTCCGACACCTTCAAACTTCACAAAAAAACGTTTTTGTTTATCTTCTGCGGATGGAGTGAAGCTTTTTCTATAACATGCATCTCCCTCATAGAAAGAGTTACATTCACGCTGCATATCAATATTATTCCATGTATGAGGAAGTGTTACACTAGACCACTCCTCATCTTCAATCTTAGGGTCTGTATGTGATGGAGTTCTCTTGAACTCCCACTCTCCATTGAAATTGACAACTTCTCGGGATTGAGAATAACCTGTAATGGATAATAATGCAAAAAATAGTACGAATAAAATTCTCATTACTTTAATATTTATTACGAATCAATTTAACTTTAATTTTTTAACTCTATCCAGTCTATACATACATTATCTTTACCGTTGACGATCTCTAATTCTATTGTATTTGCACCTGACTCAATTGGTATTTGATAAGATTTATTACTCCATTGACTCTTGAAATCACTAGTAAGACTCTGTCTAGCAATCTCTTTGCCATTGTTGGTAACTGTAAGAGTTGCTGTTTCTCCTGTTTTTAAAGAATAAGAGATATGGAAATTTGAAGTGTATGGACTTCCGTCATTCTCCTGATAAAACCTCAATGATGAGCCGTTATTATCACTTGCGACAATATATCCATTGCCACTATATCCTTTAGTCGTAGTCTCTATTGTAAAATTATTCAGTGTGCAATTTTCCGCTTGAAAGCCCCCGAATATCTTACGATCTGCCTTTGAATCGTACCAATAGATACCTTCATTATCTCCAAATTTCTCCTCCATGTCTGCAATACACTCTCCTGATAAGTAGACTTTAGCTCTCACTGTCGTAGATTTCGCAACTTCAAAAGGAGATATATATTTAGTGCTGAATAAAGTAGGTGTAGTTCCATCTATTGTGTAGTAGATTTCGTACTTCTCTGAAAGTGCCTCTCCCTTCAAGTCAATAGCTTGAACATCAATACTCACCAAATTGCTGATCTTCAATTTTTTATCTCCCATTATAGACGCAAAGTGCAAATGAGGAGCAGTTGAGCCGCCTCTATTCTCTACAAAAATACGTAGTAACCCAAAAAAAGTATTTTTTGATGGAGCATTATAATTAGTCTCAACGTCCGTTGGATTTCCGTTTTCCGCAGATACAACTTCTAAATCCTTGTCAAGGTGGAAGTAGACTCTATTCTCACCATAAGGATACAGAGCCCCTTTACTATCACTCTGCTGAATCGTAATTATATGAATATCATCAGCTTTCCCCGTTAAATATGACTCCTCCTTAGTGATGCCTAATAGTGATGGAGATCCAGAGGTTCTCTGTTCACTTCTTCCAATCTCTACTTCATTTTTATATGCAATAGCTTCGATTAAGCCCTCTTCCCACTCTACAAGCCACTCACACTGCATTTTATCCCAGTGCTGCCCTTTCTTTTTCTTACCAAGAGATTTTCCATTTTTAAATAATTCTACACAGTCCCCACTGGTGTAGACTACAACTGGTATCTTGACCCCTTTTTTCATATATGGATGTGTCCAATGCGGTAATATATGCACAACTGGTTTTGTTCCCCACTCGCTTTGATAGAGATAAAACATATCCTTAGGGAATCCAGCTAGATCTAATATGCCACCCATAAATGCCCTAAATGGCCATCCACCGTGGACATATCCAGCCTCACCAACATAATCATATCCTGTCCACCTAAAACTACCCGAATACCATGGAATATCACGTAAAAATTCGATGTTGTGACGTGCCATTTGTCTAACTGTAGAGTTGTCATATGATGAATTGTAGTGTTGTTTATAATTATCCCATGTCGAGGGATCTGACCATTCATAAGTAAATACCTCCTCTTCAGTAAAATCGGGAACAAAATATAATTTAGCATTAAAGCCATCTCTATACCAAGTTTTACTCCTGTAATATCCTCTAACTTGCCATGTGTGTGGTGTCTCAGTGCCAATAAATGCTTTATCTTTGGGCACGTAGCTATCCATGAAAGCCTTGCTCTCGGAGTGTCCATTTATACCTAAAACATCCATAAATCCACTGCCAGAGTGTCCCGATGTAACTGAACGTGAAGGGTCCTCTTCGTGACATACGCGGACAATATCTTTGGCGACAATACCTCTTGTCTCATTCCCAACACTGTATATTATTACTGAAGGATGATTTCTATCACGCCTAATTACAGAGCGTAAATCAATCTCCCACCACTCTTTAAATGCTTGATTACCATAGTCAAACGGCGCTTTAGTGAGCCATCCATCAAACATCTCATCCATTACTAATATACCCATCTCATCGCAGATGTCATAAAACGTAGGTACTTGTATATTATGAGCAGTTCTGATTGCATTGCATCCCATATCTTTTAGCTGAGAAATCTTCCAACGCAGAATGTTCTCTGTGGATGCTGCTCCAACTGGTCCTCCTTCAAGGTGCTCACAAACTCCACGGATTTTTAAATTATTGCCATTAAGCCAAAATCCTGTTTCAGCACTCCATTTAATGCTACGTATTCCAAATTTTATTGTTTGTTCCTCAAGAACTTTAGAACCTTGTAGTAACTTAACTCGTAAACTATAAAGATTCGGATTTTCAATACACCAAAGCTTTGGGGTCAATATATCACAACTCAAATTAAACGTAGAATCAGAGGAGATAGTTACATCACCATCTGAAACTATTTTATCATCGTTAGATATAATTTCATAGTTAACTGTATATTTCTTATTCGAGATAGCTTTCGTGAGATCAATCTCTCCGATAACCGAAATTTTAGCTCTATTATCATTGACTACCGGAGTTGTTATGAATATGCCATCTGTTTTAAACCGTATATTTTCACTACTCTTTAAGTAGGCATTACCATAAATTCCACAACCATGATACCATCTTGCACTCGGTTCTAAACTATTATCAACTCGTACGCTAATTATATTTTTACCCTTTCTGATAAAGTCAGATATTTCATACTCAAAACTTACATATCCATAAGGTCTCTTACCTAGGTAGTGTCCGTTGATCCACACTTCACTATTCATATATATAGCATCGAAACATATAAAGTGTCGTTTGTCTCGGCGCTGCTTATTTGATAAGTTGAACTCTTTACGGTACCAACCAATGCCACCACTAGCATAGCCTCCTTTATCTAGTTGTGCTCCATCTTTTGAGTATCCTTGTTCATGTGCCCAGTCGTGAGGAAGTGATAATGTACGCCATGAGCTGGCATCATAGTCAACTTCACTAGCAGATGGAAGATCAGAGAGTATAAATTGCCAATCTGAATTTAATGAAGTTCGTTCAAATGCACTTAGCTCAAAACTAGGAACAAATAGCATTGTGATTACAGCAATACAAATTAAAGCTGTTTTTTTATGTGTTAAATACATATCGTTCTTTTTTGTCGATTTACTAATAAGAAAATTAGACCTCCTATAATTTATTTCGAGATAGGCAGTGCAGCCTTGGTCTCTTTTTTCCAACAATTTAATCTATTATAAAGTGATTTTACTCTCTTGGTTTCTTTTGTAGATAAATCTGTTTTCTCTGATGGATCCATATCTAAATTATATAACTCCAACGTACCATCTTCATAATTTTCAATTAATTTCCAATTTTTATGATGAATCACTGATACAGGACGTGATCTAAATATAGCATCCTTAGTTTCTATGTTTCCACCCTCTAAATAGGCGGGGAAATGCCAGTATAAGTCTCTGTTTTTAATTATTTTACTCTTTCCATTCGTAAGTAATGGCAAGAGGCTAATACCATCTAGTTCTTTTGGGAACGAAGCATCAGCCATATCCATAAATGTAGGAAATAGGTCTAATTGAGATACTGATACATCATCTATTTTGTAACCTTCAATAAGCCCTTTTTGGTAGACAATGAAAGGGACTCTAATTCCTCCCTCATAAAAAGAGCCCTTACCTGCTCGTAGAGGCCACTGTCTGGATATATTATAAACACCGCCATTATCTGAAGTGAAAACAATTACAGTGTTCTCTAAAATGCCACGTGACGCAAGAGCATCCATAATCATCCCAACTGTATTATCCATAGTCTCAATCATGGCTGCATAAGTGGGGTTGTTATGAGCTTTAGTGCTCTTTTTAGCTCTGTATTTCTCTATTAATGAATCACTTGCTTGTATTGGTGTATGTACGGAGTAAGGTGCATAATATAGAAAAAATGGTTTATCACTAGAAATAGTGTCAATGTAGCTCGCTGCTTCACACCCTAAACGTGTCGTTAGACACTCCCCTTTGGGTCCATCCTTTAGATCAGGATTTTTATATGGTGCAAAATAACTTTTGGGATGCCCCAAATGACTACCGCCAATATTGACATCCATACCTTGCTTAAGTGGATCTTCTCCCACATGCCACTTCCCAATATGACAGGTTGAGTACCCTTCGTTTTTAAATGCCATAGGCAAGGTAATCGTAGTGTCGGGCAATAATAAATTATTGTCTGCTGGAATCAAATTACGATCTTTATCCCTCCCTCTGAATGGGGATCCAACAGTATATACGCCATGTCGAGGAGAGTATAATCCTGATAATATAGAGGCTCTACTAGGTGCACTATTTGCAGCCGCAGCGTAAGCTGAGTTAAAACTAACTCCTTGACTATGGAGCTTATCTATATTAGGTGTTTCATAATAATCACTTCCATTATAACTTAAATCTGACCATCCTAGGTCATCTATATTTATTAAAATAATGTTAGGCCTTGCCTCTTTTTCTGCGGCTTGAAGAGAACTAAATGATGCTAGTAGCACGCCTGAAAGGGTTGTTATATATTTTGTTTTTATATTCATACTGATTTTTTGGCTTCTATTACTTGATCTGTTTTCACAAATTTAACTTATTTTTTTAGTATAATGACATTAATACTCGCTTTTTTGTGTTTTAAAAATGACTTTTTAGATGGTATATAAAGGCTATATGACAAGAGGTCAAATAAAAAAGATATCAGAATCAAGAGATTATGATATCTTTTTTATACTATTTTATGGTCTGAGTATAATTATAATAATTTTATCATTTAGGTCTTATCGTAATTTTAAAAATTATAATTACAACTGCTAAAGTAACTCCTAAAAGAATTACTTTATTTTTTATTTTACCTGTTTTTAGAGTCTATCCATATAGTTACTGGTCCATCATTAACAAGCTCTACTTGCATATGTGCTCCAAATAGACCAGACTTTACAGGTTTTCTGATAATTTCGCCAACTTTAGTTAAGAATTCTTCATACAAAGGGATGGCAATATCCTCTCTAGCTGCATCTATATATGATGGTCTATTCCCTTTTTTAGTCGCTGCATATAGTGTAAATTGACTGACAACAAGGAACTCTCCATCAATCTGTTGTATATCAAGATTCATAACACCATTTTCGTCATCAAATATTCTTAATTTTGTTAGCTTACCTATAAGCCAATTAAGATCTTCAACTGTATCATCGTGTGTGATACCAATCAGAACCAAAGCTCCATTATCAATATTGGAATGTAGCTTTTGATCAATTGTAACCGATGCGCTAAGCACTCGTTGTATTAGTAAACGCATAAGAGTATCGTTTTAATCTGTTATAATTTAGGATGTAAATTTAGTTCAAAAATTCAATACTGTAATTAAAACAATTGAAGTTTTATTTTTTAGATACAATAAATTCAGATGTTGCAACAGTTGATGTTGTATTTTTAAGTGTAGCGAATGCTTTTATTGAGTAGGTTGCAGTGGCGTCTGGTAATTTATAATTAATCTTTGCAATACCCATAGAGTCTGTTCTTATACCACTAGCAAATAGTACTGTTTGATTGAAGTTAGACCTAACCTTAATTGGAGAAGTCCTACCTAGAAAGCTAGGTGCTTTGTATATACCAGCACCATCACTATTTCTTTCCCTATCAGTTACTGCTACCATATTACGAAGGTTGTTACCTATTGAGTGAGATGCAGACACTATATAATCTTCAAATTCCTCAAATGGCATCTTATTATCACTGTTTTTTTCAGATGTAACAAAGTTCATATATGACAAATATGTACTTAAACTATGGCAATTAACTCCTTCAATCCACACTTTAGATCCATCGTCAAGCGGCTTGTATATATTCTCTTTCAGCTGATCACTAGATTTATCGTAGATGGATACTAAAATATCAGCCTCAACTCCCTTGCCTGTCTCTTTATCTTGTACAGTTATGGTGATGCTCTCTTGAGAACCAGGTAATGCGACCTCTCTAGTGGTTTTTAATTTAAGTGTAATTTGTTGTTTCTCTATATGTCGTTCTACGTTTTTACTCCCTTTATACAACTTGCCTTTATAAAATGTTGTATATAATAACTTTAAATAATCTGGAAACTCTTTGTTATATGGTATAGTGTGTTGCTCCATTCTATTCTTAGTGACATATAGTTTACTGTACCATCTTTTTTGATTATCATACAACTCCACTAAGGTGTATATCTCTTTTTCGCTGCTACCCAATACAAATTTTAATGGGTTTTCTTCCGAAAAATTGGAGTTGGTTACTTTAAAGAAGAGTGCGGTATCAATAGGGACAACTCTTTCTGATGCCGAATATGTAAATATATCACGAGACACCTCTCTTGCTTTATCCATCTTAAACACAAACTCATAATCACCATTTTTCAATCTCTGCCAAGGTATTGTAATTGGTGTTCCAGTGACAAATTGACCTGATAGTATCTCTTTATCTTCAGATAGAACAGAATAATTGCCCTCCATGCCGTTTTTTTTATTTTTGTATACATCTAGTGCAGTTACAATAATATTAGCCCCTGTATCTCTATTTACAGCATCATAAGGAGTATTTAGCTTAAGTATATATTTATTTACCCCAACATATAGCTTTTTCTCGTATAGCTGCATTTCACCCGTTGGTATACTTACGACAGCACTGATAGTATAGGTATAGTCTTCGTTCTCTTTGTCTTCCTGTGGCTCTAGGCGGAATGAAAAATTAAATTCACCCTTAGAATTACTCATTTTCTTAGAGACTACAATATCTTTATCATAAATAACATTTGAATAAAATCCTAAATTGATACTCCTAGAGCGTGTTACTACATAGTTTATCGTAGCATTTTCAATAGGATATCCTGCGTAGGTATTCACAGTTCCATTTAATATAACACTATCTCCCAGAGTGTAATCATCTCTATCGGCAGTCATCTCTATCTCTATTGTCGGTGGTTTGTTTTCACCTACATTCATTGTTATATAACCACCATCGTTAGTATATATTTTATATTCACCTACATTTATTGTTATACCATCACCATTGTTAGTATATATTTTATATCTGCCTGTCATCCAAGTGTTTGGTATAGGGAACTTGCCCTCAAAACCGCCCCATTCATCAGTTGTTACAACCTTAGTCAACGAGGAAATAATTGAATTGTTAGGGGTTTTAATATAGTATGTTAATTTACGATTAGGGATCACTTTTTTACCTGGAGCGTATAAGTAGCCTCTAAAATATACTGTATCACCAAACATATACCGTTTGCGATCAGAAAATATCGATACTTTCAAGGAGTCAGCAAGCTTTTTACCCCATATGTGGCCTTTTATTATAGGAGTATAATGATCTTTATCATCAATTACCCTCATATGGTAATCATTATTTTTCAATGCACTCTTATCTAAAACCTTTACAAATCCATCAGCGGTTAATTCCTTTGTGAAGACATGTGTCCTATCAGAGGTCTCACCACGTCCATTGTATACATCAACTTCTATCTGATCAATAGGTTTACCACTCATAAAGTCTGTTGCATAAAGATAAAGTGAGTTGTTGTAATTCTCATATAGTGGAGCAACACGACTCACATGAAATTTACTAATGGACATAATCTCATTATTGCCATTTCGACACACCAATAAGTAGTTGCCAATACTCTTACCAGAAACCTCTATAATACGACTTTGCTCAACGTATAGTTTTGAATCAAAATCAATTCGTTCACTAAATACTATGTCTGATTTTGGTGGTAATAACTTTTCAATATTTCTTATAACTTTTGTCAGAGTAGTTCTAGAGTCATTATCGCGATAACGACCTTTAGGTATTAGTTTAGTTATTTTTGGAAAGAGATCCTCCTCTGTTCGATAGGCTATAACTTCTAAATTGTCATAATTTCGTTGTACAATAGAGAGTTTGAATGGTGTGTTCGGATATACTTGTAAAGGAGTGGAAATAGTGCCATTTTTTTTCAGAATATCTAACCTTAAACTCTTGATATTGGTAAGGTATTTAGAGTCATCAAATCTCTTTATCGCAGCATTACAATCACTTAGTATTTGCTCATAGTAGCTGCTACTTATTCGCTCTTTTTTATTCGGTTTGTCAAACATATACTTCAAACGCATATCAATAAGTCGCACTACTGCATTGTCGTCTATGTATTTAGTTATTAGCTTTTCGATATTAACTAGGTAGGTCGAATCTGAACTTCTATGATTATACTGTTTAGCAAATAAATTTATCTGTAAAGAGGCAGTAGTTTGGGTCTCTTCATCAAGTTCTTTGATTAAAGATTTTTTTATGTCAAATTGATCTTGAAATCTCCAGTAGTCAAGTGTACTAGTCAATAGTAATTGGTAAAGATTGTCAAATTGATTAAGTGGCTCAGAGTTGAATATATTTATATATGGAGTGGCATCATGTTGTCGCAGTTCGTCTTGAGCCGTAAAAAGTTCTTTGATTAGATCTGTTAGCGCATTTTTTTTCTGTATATCACTCCACTTAGATATAGGTATATTGCGATACTCTCCATTATAAGGATCTAGCTTCCATGTTGAAATATTAGTAATCATTATAACCATAAAAGTATTATATGCTCCTTTTTGAGCAGGGAGCATAGAGCCTTTATCTACGTTTAGGAGAGAGTCTATAATTGGATCGTTTCTTTCCCAATTTTTTTTGATAGATATATTGTAATATTCATTAAGTTCTTTTAATTTCTTAGCAAACTGAATATCACTCATTTTGTGTTGTTTCGATACACTACGGTCTTGCTCTTGTATCATCTCTTTGCGAGATGTTGATTCCTTGTTGTCAGTGCTGTTAATGGCACATAAATTTAGAGTAATAAACAGCGATACTGTGAGGAAAATAATATTATTTTTCATAGTATTGGAGAATTGGTTAGTAGGTATGTTGATTGTCTATTTTGCAATATAGTAATATTTAGTTAAAATTAATGTTTTTTTACATAAATATTAAAAGTAAAATCCGTATATTAGCTCTTCCAAGATTAACAACTAATTTATTATTAGTTTTACATCTGATAAAATATACATTAATGGATAGACAAAATATGAACTATAGCAGAGATATAAATACAATTAAAGATACTGCACTTATCTTAGAAGGAGGAGGGATGCGTTGTGTATTTACTTCAGGAGTATTAGATTTTTTTATGGAGCATAATATTGAATTTCCATATACAATTGGTGTATCTGGAGGAGCTTCTAATGGACTATCTTATATGTCTAGGCAGAAAGGGCGTTCTAATTATGCTAATACTACATTGATGAGTTCCCATCCGTATATTGGGCTGGGAACGCTGCTTAAAAAAGGAAAGGTTATTGATCTTGAGTTTCTGTTTAAAGAGTTTGCATTTAAAATATACCCATTTGATTTCGATACTTTCTTCAAAAATAAAAACTATTTTGAGATGGTTACAACGCACTGCATAACAGGTGCAGCTCACTATTTATCTGAAACATCTAATGTTAGTCGTTTATTCTCTATTGGTCTTGCCTCTTGTAGTTTGCCAATTATCAATCCAGTTGTTATGGTGGATGGAGAGCCTATGACAGATGGAGGTTTGGCTGATTCAATACCTCTGGCAAGGGCGTTAGGTAAGGGGTATAAAAAAGCTGTTGTTATACTTACTCAAAATAGAGGGTACAGAAAAAGTAAATCTTATATTAAAATCCCACCGTTTTTTATTCCTAAGTTTCCTATGGTAAGGGATATGTTATACTCTAGACCAAACCGTTATAACGAGCAACTAGAGTGGATCGAAAAATTGGAGAATAGTGGTCAAATAATAGTAATCAGACCCGAAAAACCTTTAAAGGTTGGGCGTCTTACCAATGATGTGAAATCTCTTACTGAATTATATAATGAAGGGTATGATGTCGCTAAAAAGTGGTATTTAAAGATGAGCGTAGGTGCTGATTCACCTAACGAGTAGTAGTTAGTGCCGTAGATATATTCTATGAGCTTCTCTTTTTATTTGTATGGAAAGTTTAGGTTAAATGTCATTAGATAGTAAAAAAAGATATAATCATACTATTTTTATAGTTGTGTAGTGCTAGAAATCAATCTTTATTAACTATTATTTACATAGATTCCGCTATATTTGTAATTACACTAAAAACAAACCTATAAACTATGAAAAAACTATTTATTTTAGCATCAATTATTATTTCTTTTAGTTTTGCTCCTGAAGTACCAAAAGATTATGATAAAGTAATTACAGATGCTTGGCACTCTGGGAAAACACTCCCTATTAAGATTGGAGCTAAATACCAGCCAAATATTATCAATGGAATTAAAAATGATAATGGCTATAATATATTGGTCGATATTGCTCACCAATGCTCATTTGCATACTTGTGGGGAATTCAACCTACTTTGCAAAGGGAGGGGTACCGTACAGTTTCATCGCAGGCATCTCTAAATACAGTACTTGATCCTAATGGAAAATGTAGAGTAAGAATACCTTTTGATACTAAAAATAAAATTTACCCTTTTGCATGGTATCCAAACTTTGAGTATAATGTGGTTATTACTCAACAAACAGATGCATCTTCTCCATCATATACTCCTAAAGAGCAAAAAGCATTGGTTGAATATGTTGAGAATGGCGGCGGACTTGTCATATTAGGCTCTACAATTAAAAAAGAAGAGATTAAAGATTAGTCTATGAATGCATTAGCACGCGCTTTTGGTGCTGAGTTTACTGATGTTTACCAACAAGGTGAGTATGCAAGGTATGCTACTTTATCACTTGACAAAAATTGGGAAGTTATTGCTACCAGCAAAGATGGTTCTGCAATTCAAGCTCGTAGAGAATTTGGTAAAGGTCGAGTTGTTATAAGTGGCTCTACATCTGATCTTGTTGCTTCAGCTCCGAAGTCAATGGATAAAGAGAGTAAAGATAAATTCTTAAAGAATAAGAGTGAGAATATTGATAAGATGATTGGGTGGGTATGTGAAAATCAAGAACCAGTATGGGGTGAGCCTCGTCTACCTCAGCCTATGGGTGGCGGTGGAGCTATTTATCCTGAATTAGAGGGTGGAACAGATGGTATTGTTGTTTTTTATACTCCAAATATTAATCCTAAATTATTGCAGTGTGTTGAGGTTGAATTCCCTAAGATTACAAAACAAATTAATCAATGGATTCCATCTACACCAACTAAAGAACCAATGTATTTAATTCTATCTGCTGGTGGTGGCGGAGGTTGGGCTGTTAACGCATTCAGACCTAAGGAGAATGGAATTATTAGTTTAGACGATATGGGACTTATTTCTATCTACGCACATGAATTAGCTCACACTCTTGGTGGTCCTGCAAACTCTAAAGGAGATAAAGCTGGAGAGTCTCCTTTACATAATCAAGGAGAGGCACACGCTGGTTGGTTCCAGGGTAAGGTAGATGCTATGTATAAGCCAGAACTTTTGGATAAAGCGACTAAAAACTGTCAAGCATTCTATAAAACAGATAAATTTAAAGATTTAGATATTGCTCGATATGCGCAAGATAGAGAGTACCGTGAAGAGTTTGGTAAGGGTGCTGATTGGAGTAAAATCTGGTGTATTTGGCAGATGATGGATGATACTTACGGTACAACTTGGTATCCTAGATGGAGAATGACTCAGTATGATCGTTGGGAGAGTGATCCTAAGCGCAAGCTTACATGGGACGAGACAATCGAAGATATGAGCTTAGCAGTAGGTGAAGATTTATTTCCATTCTTTGTTGAATTAAATACATCTCTTTCTCGTAAAGAGATGGGTGAAATTGAATATAAGGGTGAGAAAGTATCACTTCCTAAAGCAAGAATTAAAGTACAGACACCAGGTAATGTTAAACTAGACAATATTTTAGATTATAGCAAACCATTAGCTAAATAGTTTAATACTATTGAATCTAAAGTTTAAAAGTGAATTATTCTAAATCCTTAGATTAGAATAATTCACTTTTTTATGATATGAGTTATATAATTTAATTAGTCTCTTATTGAGACCACGTATTCTCAATAGACTATAATTTA
This sequence comes from uncultured Rikenellaceae bacterium, assembly GCA_947038405.1. GTDB lineage: Bacteria > Bacteroidota > Bacteroidia > Bacteroidales > Rikenellaceae > CAMQVY01. The sequence continues at coordinate 77,659 of CAMQVY010000007.1, forward strand.
TTAATTTTGGTGCTAAGATATTGGATTCTTAGATTAAACCATTTCTCCATCCTTTCCACTTCAGCTGCAAATGTCCAACCAGATGGCTTACTCCAAATTTCTAAATTTTTATCTGCTGAGTCTGATAATAAACTAGCATAATCAGTCATATATTTGAAGAACTCCTCTTTTTGGTTGTTCTCAAAATGATTCCACTTATCTTTGTAAATAGTAATGAATTTAGGGTCAAGTAAGAATCTATTAAAAAACTGTGCACCTTTACCATTAATGGCAAGTATATCCATGTCGTAGCGGTCAAAATGTCCAGTAGAAGATGGTTGTTGGTAGCCACAAGTCCAGTCAAAGTCCCAAATTGGACCCATTCCAAATTTGCTCCCTTTATCTTTATAGACAAATACACTTTTTGGATGTTGTGTAACTTCAAAATTCATTGTTAGTTCATTTACCAATAAAAATGATGCAACAGTCTCGATGTCAATTAGCTCTTCATAACCATTGTTTGGGAATTTATCATCCATAATCATAGCTTCAAGTTCATTGAACTCTAATTTGATATTATTAAAAGCTAGATTTAAATCTAGCTCAGTACCCTTTACCATAACTGGCAGACCTAATAATGGTGATGTGTATTTAAAATCTTCGTCAAAATTTGTATCAAGTTCTAGTAGATAGCCATCGTCCGAAAGATTTACTCTTGCCTCTTTTACCTCTACTTGCTCCGTAAGGGTGTAACTGCCTCTATATTCGCCATTGACTGTTACATCAACAGGAATCATTGTATTTACAAATGGGACGCCAAGGAGGGCTCCTGCTTTCATCGCCATAGAGTTAACCATCAGTGATGGATCTATATAATTAGCTAATAAAACCCAATCTTTCTCTGGGTCTAGTCCTAATATTGATGTCTTTTTATATAACTTTAACTTGTATGGTTTTTTTGGCATTGCCCATGTACTGTTTCCTCTACCTTTTACTTTAGTTTGAACTTCGTCGAGATTCATATATTTATTGCCTCCATCAACTCTTACAACAGCCTTGTAGTAATCTTTTGTTGTAATTTCTACGTTATTTTCTACATCTATATATACATGTGGAATACGTACATCTGCAGGGTCTAAATGTTGTTGTTTAACTTCAAATTTAAACTCGTTGTCGTCATAAGATATGATAATAAATGCTGAGCGTGCGTCACCTATGTTATTCTCAAATGTCGCAATAACACTAGCTACTACTCCATTACCAACTCCTTGTGTTTTGTCGAATGATACCCATTTGGAGTCTGATCGTACTTTCCAATCTTTATTTGAAGTGATTGTAAAGTGGTACGAACCTCCTCTAAAATCAATTATGTCTGTTATTGGTTCAAATGTTAAATAATTTACTGTTTGAGAAACTTCTATACTCTGGCTAAGTTCACCCGCAGTGATGGTAACATTAGTTGAACGTGGTGAATTAGTTGGGTTTTCTTGAGCTGTAAATTCTATTACATCTTGAACTACTGCTTTCGTTAATTTGCTTGTAAGCCAATCTGCATCATCTGGAATTGATATTGTATATGGAAGATTTTGGCTCAATACAACGTTAAGTGAACCTCCCTCTTTTTTAAAGTTAAGCTTAGTTACATCTAATCCTAGTACGTTGTTTTGTAGCTGAATTAATTCAATTTTTTGTCGTATATCTCCAGATATTAGATTAATACCTGTTTTACGCTCTTCATTTGTTTTGTTTTCATCGGCAGTTAGGGTAATTGTATGGGTTCCAGACTCTCCGCTAAGTTGGTCGGCTGTAACCCATTCTATATCTGTGACGTAGGCAAATTCAATCACCCAAGGAGCACTTGATGTGATTACGAATGTTTCTGTTGTATCAGATGTGGCTGCAAAGGTTATTTTAGAATTTTTGATGTTGTGAGAGATCTCAATAGGTGTAGTTTTGTCATCGGTGCAATTGAGCAGGGCGATGATAGTTAAAGCTAGGGTAATTAGTTTTTTCATAATTAAATAGGTTATTTTACTAGTTCAATTTGTAGTTGAAATTGAATAGTGGTTAATAAATCGTTTAATATTTACCATTTGTAACTAAAATTTTACTCCTTTTTTTGCTGCATACTATTGCATATCACTCTCTACGTAATCACTAGTCAAGCGTATAAATTTTAGACTATTATTCATAATGCTACCAAATTTATTTGAAATATTTTGTAGTAATTTAGTGATATATGTAAAGTTAGTTTTTTTTTGTATAAATTCAACTCTTATATAAAAATGTTGTTTGGAATTTGTGATTTCGAATATTTTATCATATTTTCGTATTAACAATATTGTTAATCATTACTGTTAATACGAAAAATTAAATATAATATTTAAATGGAAATTAAAGATAAAAGCAAAGAGGAGATAATTTTAAAGGCAGCAGAGGTTGAGTTTATGCTCAAGGGGTTTCATGGTGCAAAAACAACCTCAATAGCCAAGGAAGCTGGTGTAACTCACGCTATGTTGCACTACTATTATCGTACCAAAGAGAATCTGTTTAATAAAGTTTTTGAGACTAAGGTGTCTCTTATATCTGATATAATAGTTCGATCTTTTGCCAACTCACACATGCCTTTGTTGGAAAGGGTTAAATTAACTATTGAGTCACATTTTAATTTTCTGGTAGAGAACCAAGAGTTGCCAAGGTTTTTAATTAATGAACTAATCTCACAGCCTGAGAGACGTAAGATATTTGAGAATAAAATAGAGGATGTAATAGGTATTGTTATTCCAGCTCTACAAAAAGAGTTGGACGATGAGGTTCTAAAAGGGAATATAAGAGCTATAAAGGCATTTGATTTGATACTTGATATTGTATCGTTAAATGTGTTTGTTTTTGTCGTATTCCCAATTATCACATCGTTTGATTCATTGTCAGGTAATACTAGTGATTTCTTTGAAAATCGTAAGCAAGAGAATGTCGAGCTAATAATGCGTAGATTAAAAAAATAGGTATGAAAAGAGTCGTTTTAATATTATGGTGTTTGAGTTGTTACATAGGAGCAACGGCACAAGTGAGTATTAATGATTGTCAACTACTTGCGAGAGACAATTACCCCCTTATAAAGGAGTATGATTTGATAAGGTCTTCTACTGCTTACTCTATTTCTAGTGCAAAGAGGTCGTATTTGCCACAGGTTTCTATATCGGGACAAGCAACTTACCAATCTGATGCCATGGCATTTCCCGAAGAGATGAGTGGGATGTTTTCACAAATGGGATTAGATGTAGGTGGTCTGAATAAGGATCAGTATAGAATTGGTATAGATGTGAGTCAAAATATTTGGGATGGAGGGCGTTCAAAATCGCAACAGGAGATATATGAAGCTGAGGGAGAGGTTGAGATGCGGAGTATTGAGGTTGAGATATATTCAATTCATGAGAGAGTAAATGCGCTCTATTTTGGAGTATTATTACTTGAGGAGCAACTTGCTCAGAATCGAATACAGCAGGAGTTACTAGAGAGTAATTATAATAAAGTAGGGGTTTTAATTAAAAATGGAGCTGCCATGCAGAGCGATGCTGACGCTATAAGAGTAGAGGTGTTATTAGTGCAACAGCAATATATTCAAATTAATACGACCTCTGTTGCATATCGTAAAATGCTCGCACTATTTACAGGTAAGAGCTCTTTGACTCAAGATGTATTATTAAAGCCTATTGCAAAGATACCTGTTATCGCAGATATTAATAGATCAGAGTTAAAGTTATTAGACGCACAGTACTCTGTAATTGAAGCTCAGAAGCAATCTATAAACTCCTCAATAAAGCCTACTTTTGGAGCTTTTGCAACCTCTTTTTATGGTAATCCTGGGTTAAATTCATTTAAAGATATGGTAGATAATAAATTTACATTTAACTATGTTGTCGGATTAAAGATGCAATGGAAGTGGAATGCCTAACTTTGTCCGGAGAGTAGGTTGAGACCTAAAAAAAAACTTAA
>CAMQVY010000008.1 GCA_947038405.1 uncultured Rikenellaceae bacterium
TTAACATCATAGTAATTCGGTTTTTAAGTTTGCTGTGATTAAAGCTGTTGGCCATCGAGTAGAGGCGCTGACCAACAGCTTTTTTTATTAGTAATAGTTGATATTGCTTTGCATTGATACCACACTCTAAGACTAATTCATCTGCTTTGTATTCATGTACTTGTTGAAGAGACTCTTTATAGAGCCACGCAGCAGGATTGAACCATTGGAAAATAATTAATAGATCTGCCAGCAAAAGATCATATGAGTGTAGGTGCTTAGAGTGAGCAAGTTCATGTATTAATATGTCTTTACCATTTTCATCCAAATCTTCCCTTGATACCACAATATAAGACATCCAACTAAAAGGAGACATCGCCTCATTGTGTACGATAAAATGAATTTTACGCCTGATCCCAACACTTTCTTTACACTCTTCGAGAAGGGTATAATATTTTTTATCATCTGGATGCAATCTTCTCTTTGGTAAAATAAAAGCAAAAAGTCGTATGTACGAAAGCGATAGTTTCAAAAATAGTAGTGTAGCAAATAGAGTGTAAACAATGAGTATATTTCTAACAATACCAAAGATATCAATCTGACGTTGTTCTGATAAATCTACAACCATATGTGATGTATCCATAGTAACCGAAGACATAGTCACAGACTCCAAATCAACACTAATAGGCTCAAATTCATACCACTCAACAAGAGGAAGTAATAGCGAAATTACAGCCACAGATAGCCAAGCAATCCTATTAAATGTATGAAATGTATCTTTGCCTAACACTAGCTTATTAAAAGCACAGAATAGCAACAGACATATTGCAACTTTTAACGTATATATTAGAAATAGTCCCATAGCTACCTCCCCTTTTCAATGATATTTATTAACTCCTTTAACTCATCAACAGATATATCCTCCTCTTTAACTAGAGAAGATATAGCACTAAATGCAGAGTTGTTATAATACTTACCTATCAGATCTTTGAGAGATTTACTCTGAAATTTATCTTTTGATATGATTGCATAATATTGGTATGTATTACCGTAAGGCTTATGTGCAATAAAACCTTTATCTTCAAGTCCTCTTACGATTGTTGACAATGTATTAAAATGAGGTTTGGGTTCTCCGTATAAATCGAGGAGTTCTCTCACAAATAGAGCACCTTTACCCCAAAAATGATTCATTATCTCCTCCTCTTTTCCTGTTAGTTTCAAGCTATCCTTTTTCATAATATTTTATCTTTATGTAAAGGTAACTAAAAAATCTAGTTACGCAACTACTTTCCATAGTTACTTACATTTGTTTACAAAAAAAAACACTCTAGTTCGACTAAAAAGTGTTTTAAATTTTATATAAGGTACTTCTTAGGCAGAGATATGTACTCTCAGTTAGCAATCATTAAAAGCTATTTTTTATAGCCCATCGCTCACGAAAAATTAATTAAATTATAAAATCATATGACTTTGTGTAAAGTTATGTATAATTACCAAATTTATTCCCTTAGATCACGTAGTGTCGCCAGCTAAGGACAACTTATCAAATAAAAAAAACAATCTAAATTGAGCTATGTATATATCCGTACTTTACAAGATCAGACACCTCTCTAGTCAAATATATTGTCTCGTTATCGACCACATATAATGAATCCGAAAGATCAATAATATGTTGGTATAGATGGTCAGTAATTAGAATCCCTTTACTCTTTTTTTCATCACTAATTAACGATTTTATTTTAGATACGTGTAAAGGCATAATTTGTGAAAATGGTTCATCTAACATAACAAATTGAGTATCAGCTTTTAAAACAGAGTAAATTTCAACAATACGACGCTCTCCTCCAGATAATTGCCCCACTTTTTTATCCATCAACACCGAAAATTCAGGGAAAATATCAGTAAAGTCGAAACCACAAATTTTAAAGTCTTTAAATACCTGCTTTGTTAATATATTTTTAGGGATGTACGAATTCTGAGGTAGGTACATGAGTTGACTTGCCGAAAATTGCTTATGCCACACAGAATCAATTCTCATTGTCTTAAACGTAGCCTGAACCTCTCCGCACAAAATCTTCATAAGAGATGATTTACCACTCCCATTACGACCTAATAATCCAGATATTTTACCACTTTCGATACTGAGATATACACTATTTAATATCTGTCTACCTCCAAAACTTAACTCAACTGAGTCTATTTCTAATATGTGCTTATCCAATTTATACAAGTAATAATTAGTGTTGACATTAAACAATCAATAAGTATCGGAATTATAAATATTTGAGTAATGGAGAGTCCTAAGTTTCTATAATACCCAAAACAAAATTCAGCTTTTTTAAACTGATATACAAAATACATTATTATTAGAAAAAGTAGCTGTCGAGAACAAATTACTATTGGAGCAGAAAAATTCTCCGAGTTATTATTTAGAATACAAATATGAAAAAAGATGAGTGTTAATACAGAACTAATAACCACCATTGATTGACGGTAAAATCTGAATATAAAATTTAATTTAGCCATTATTTATCTCATATAAGTTCTATTTACATATAACTAAAACGACAATAGTCCACTGCAATCACACAACTCATCCTTCACATGGCATATCTTCTATACACCACATCAATAAACCAACATAGAAACGATCTATACATCACAAAAAAAGGGCTAACTTAACGCAATGTAAGTCAGCCCCAATTTATATATTTTATAAAGTTTTAAACTTATAAAACGTTTATCTCTTTAAGAACAGCATTAGTTGCACGAACAGCCTCAGCACTCTTAGCAAATAAAGCTTTCTCCTCTTCTGTTAAGCTAATCTCAAGAACTTTCTCAACACCGTTACGTCCGATAACAGCAGGAACTCCGATACAGATATCAGTTTGTCCATACTCTCCATCAAGAGCAACACATGAAGGAATAACTTTCTTTTGATCTTTCAAGATAGACTCAACAACATAAGCTCCTGCTGCACCTGGTGCATACCAAGCTGAAGTACCAAGAAGACCTGTTAGAGTTGCACCACCTACCATTGTATCAGCAACAACTTTCTTCAAAACCTCTTCGCTAGCAAATTCAGAAACTGGAATTCCTTTGTAAGTAGCCTTGCTAAGAAGTGGAATCATTGTAGTATCACCGTGACCACCAATTACCATACACTCAATATCATTGATATTTACATCAAGAGCCTTGCTTAAATAGCATCTGAAACGTGCGCTATCTAGTGCTCCACCCATACCAAAGATTCTATTCTTAGGTAGACCTGTGATTTTACCAGCAAGGTAAGTCATTGGATCCATTGGGTTACTAATGATGATAACGATAGCATTTGGAGAGAACTCTAATGCACTTGTTACTACGCTCTTCACGATACCAGCGTTAACTCCGATAAGCTCCTCACGAGTCATACCTGGTTTACGAGGTAGACCTGAAGTTACAACGATAACATCACTGTTAGCTGTTTTTGAGTAATCATTTGTTACTCCAACAACTTTTGTATCAACGTCTAAAAGTGACTCTGTTTGGAAGATATCCAACATTTTACCTTCAGCGAATCCCTCTTTAATGTCAATTAAAACAACCTCATTTGCAGTCTCTTTGATTGCAAGAATATTTGCACAAGTTGCACCTACGTTACCTGCACCTATAACTGTTACTTTACTCATAATTTTATTTTGTATGTATATATATTAACCTACTATTTCAGCATACTGCTCTGCACTCATAAGACCCTCTAGCTCTGACGCATCAGAAATAGACATCTTAATCAACCATCCATCTCCGTATGGATCTTTATTCACGCTATCTGGAGCATCATTCAATGACTCATTGAATTCTAAAACCTCTCCACTAATAGGAGTAAATGCGTCAGAAACTGTTTTAACTGCCTCAATTGAGCCAAAAACTTCGTTTTGAGCTAATACATCTCCTTCTGTTGGAACATCAACAAATACGATGTCTCCTAATTGTCCTTGTGCAAAATCAGTGATACCTATAAAGGCTACGTCACCCTCTACTCTAACCCACTCGTGGTCTGTTGAGTACTTAAGATTTGATGGAATATTCATTATTATATTATTTTTTAATATTTGAGTTCAAATATACTCTTTATTTTAATAGCAACAAATTTACTGTGAAAAAAATCACACTAAATTATATATTTTGATAAATTTAACTATTCATTGTGCAATAACGCATCCGAAATAGCTCTCAATATTTGTAATTAACAATCTATTTACGAGACAACTGTCAATGCCTTTTCAACAGCACTAACAACCATCTCTGGAGTGATATTCTCCATGCAATGGTAGTCATTAAATAGACATGGCTTATTTCCATAGACAGAGCATGGTCGACAAGGTAAATCTAGTTGAACTACATTATTAATATCTTGACCAAAGCCCAAAAAGCCGACATAAGGATGTGTTGCACCCCATATAGAAACGACCTTAGTACCAACTAGAGTTGCCATGTGCATCGCAGACGAATCCATAGAGATAATAAGATCTAAATTAGAGATCAAATCCAACTCTTCAGGTAGATTTAATCGACCAATTACAGATACAACACCTGTATATCTCTGCTCCATACACTCTGAAAAATCACGCTCATAAGGACCTCCTCCAAAGATAAATACGTTATCATATTTTTCGGATAAAATCTTTATTACTTCTCCCATAGATTGGTTCGGATATATTTTACCTTGGTGCTGAGCAAATGGAGCAACCCCAATCCATGTCTGATCTAACTTATTACCAACCTTCATATATATACTTTCAGGTATAGGTAGCTCTTTTTTTGTCACAGGAATAGGATCTGAAATATCAAATCCCAAAAGTTTAAACACATCACAATATCTATAAATTGTATGCTTTATTGGTATTAAGACTTTACGAAATTTTCGTGTCATTAACCCTCTCTCTTTTCTACCTTTATCAATTATGCGTATTTTCATTCCACACAACTTCAAAAACTTACATAATAATTTTGTACGAATAATATTATGTAGATCTGCAACATGAGTAACTTTAATAGATTTTATCTCCTTAGCGAGACGAACAACTCCATTAAATCCTTTGTGCGTAGTGTCAAAATTAGGAGTAATGAAGTTGATATTATCAACATCTCTAAAAAAAGGCTTAAAAAAAGACCTAGTTAAGACTGTAATCTTTAAATCAGGATTAACTCTACGCAGAGCCTGCAATGCGGGTACACACATTGCGACATCTCCCATCGCAGATAGTCTTATTATTAATAGATGTTGTTGACTCTTTTTCATTATGAACTATATTTATAGCGTAATTCTCTACTTCTTACTGTACAAAACAGGATTCAATGATGGATCATTATACATTTTCATCTGCTTATAGCTCTTCATATACTTACGTCCAGCCTCGATATCTTCAATTAGCTCCTCAATAGCTGTTGACAAATCAACTCGCTGAGAGAGAAGAATATCTAACTTCTTCTGACAAGCTGCTCTATGCTCCTCTGCAACATCCATACGGTCTGCCTCTTGCTGCATATGATATATCTTCAATGCCAATATAGATAATTTATCAATTGCCCACGCAGGAGTCTCAGTATTAAGTCTTGCATCTTCAAGAGGCTTAATATCTTTATATTTATCAATAAGATAGCTATCAACATACTCAACCATATCTGTTCTCTCTTGGTTAGAAGCATCAATACGTCTCTTAATCTTCAACGCCTCAACAGGGTCAATATTTGGATCACGAATTATATCCTCTAAATGCCATTGAACTGTATCAATCCAATTTTTAGAGTATAACAAATGATCAAGACCACCTTGAGTATATGGATTTTCAATCGGTTGATCAACATTATCGTAACGATGGTAATCCACAATTACTTTAGCAAAGATTGCATTTGCATTGACTGTAAACATATCGATTTTGGTTTAATTTTTAACTAAATAACAACTACATTACATATAGTTTACCACAAAGCTACAATTTTTTGTGCAATTTGCAATAAAATACTACTTTTGTAAGATTAAGAAAATATAATAACAATAACTTATGAAGCAAAAAACACTACACATCGTCGCAATATCTTTTTTTGCCCTATTGCAATTTAATAGTTATGCTCAAAAAACAACTCGTAAAGAGTATATACAACGGTATACAAATATCGTACTAGAACAACAAGATATTTACGGAATACCTGCAAGTATTAAGATGGCTCAAGCAATATTTGAGTCGGGAAATGGTAATAGTAGACTTGCAACTCAAGCAAATAACCACTTTGGAATTAAATGCAAAAAAAATTGGATTGGCGAATCAATATCTCACGATGATGATGCTATTGGAGAGTGTTTCAGAAAATATAACTCAGATGAGGAGTCTTTTAAGGATCACTCTAAATTCTTAGATGATTCTCCTAGATATGAATCTCTATTCGCTCTTGACCCTATGGATTACAAGGCGTGGGCTCATGGTTTAAAAGCGGCAGGATATGCTACAAATCCAAAATATGCTAGTATAATTATAACTATTATTGAGGACAATGAACTATACCTACTTGACCAAGGTAAGGATATAGTATTTAAAGAGGAGGTTGAATTACCTAAAGAGATTGTAGATAGTAGTGCTAGTAGCAACAAGATTGATTTAGATAACTATACTATCTCTATTACTGGACACTCTGGTTATACACTATATTCAAATAATGGTTCTGAATTTATTGTCACAGAGAAGGGCGATAGCTTTGCATCTTTGAGTAATAAACTAAATGTATCAGAGAAAAGATTGAGAAAATTCAACGATATGCCTAGCGGAGAAGTTACTCCTAATTCTATTATATACATCAAGAGCAAAGCTAAACGTGTGAATAATGGGAAATTAATGCACTACGTAAAAGAGGGTGATACTATGCACTCCATAAGCCAGACATACGGAATAAAATTAAAAAACTTATATAACCTTAATAGATTACACACTACATCAAAACTAGCTATTGGACAACAAATTAGATTGATGTAATTTGGTTTACTACATAACTAAAAGTAGTAGCTATAAAACTAATTAAAAAAATTTATGGATAACGACCCCAACTTTAGAGAGAAAATAAGCAATAATTTAGTCACTAAAGCTAATCTTCAGCAGGAAGTATACAAGAATACTTTCTCACTATTTAACTCACTTAAAGAGACACTACACGAGATGGCGTCTGAGTTTAATGATGAACTTGATAATAAAATTGATCGAAGTATTCGAATTGAATATAGAGATCGAGGAAAATTTGAGGCTCAGCTTCGTGTTGCTGGAGAAATTTTAATATTTAATATGCACACGAATATATTCATGTTTGACGACCATAATCCAATATGGCAAAATGAATATGTGCAAAAAGATAGAGCAAATGCTTATTGCGGAGTTATTAACATATATAACTTTCTAGCTGACTCATTTAAGTACAATAGAAGTTCGGATGAAGGGTATCTTATTGGACGCATATTTATAAACCATGAGTTACAATATTTTGTAGAGGGTAAAAGACAGCATAGAGTTAGAGTTGGTGAGTTTGGGTCAAAAACATTAGATGAAGCTGAATTAACATCTGTTATAGAGTCGGCAATTGATTACGCACTTGATTTTGATCTACTTGTTCCTCCTTATGAGTCTGTGAAAATTATGAATTTAGATCAATTAAATACCAAATTTGAACACTCTAAAATCAAAACAGGTAAAAGATTAGGATACGAATTTAACATTGACGATATTTAGGATAGTGAACAACTTTCACTGATATGAGTGAAGTGGTATAATCAGTATTTATTTATTAATTTAATATATTATAGAGATGAGAATTATTATTCAAGAAGAGAAAAAAAGCGTTGCAAAATGGGTTGCTAGATATATCGCTCAAAAAATTAACAACCACCAATCAGTTATGGATACTCCTTTTGTATTGGGTCTACCAACTGGATCTACTCCACTAGAGACTTACAAAGAGCTTATTGCTCTTCACAAAGAGGGTGTTGTTTCATTTGCAAATGTTATTACATTTAACATGGACGAGTATGTTGGTCTACCTGAGGAGCATCCTGAGAGCTACCACTCATTTATGTGGAATAACTTCTTTCAACATATCGACATCAATCCTGAGAATGTAAATATTCTTAATGGTAATGCTGAAGATTTAGAGCAAGAGTGTATGGATTATGAGGATAAAATTGAAGCTGCTGGTGGTATTGACCTATTTATGGGTGGTATCGGACCTGACGGACACATTGCATTCAATGAGCCATTCTCATCTATGAACTCAAGAACTAGAGTAAAAACTCTAACTAAAGATACAATCATTGCAAACTCAAGATTCTTTGACAATGATGTAAACAAAGTTCCTAAAACTGCTCTTACTGTTGGAGTTGCAACTGTAATGGATTCATACGAGGTACTTATCCTTGTTACTGGACACAACAAAGCGAGAGCTCTACATCACGTTGTTGAGCAGAGTTACAACCACGCTTGGACTGTAAGTTCTCTACAAGCTCATCCACATGGAGTTATTGTTTGTGATGATGATGCTACTTATGAGTTGAAAGTTGGAACATACAAATACTTCAAAGATATCGAGAGCGAAAATCTAAATCCAGAGAGTATTAAATTATAATAATTTAGCACAAACTCAAAAAAACGAAGCTTTCAGGTAAATTTGATAAAAGTATGAGCCACATAAGAGGCAAGTAATTATATTAAATTCTACTGATAGCTTCGTTTTTTTTATTAATTTTTCATCTTATGAAAATAGCAAAATCGTTAATTGATCTAATAGGAAACACTCCATTAGTCGAGCTACAAAACTACAATCGCACAAATGATACTCATGGAACTATTGTTGCGAAATTGGAGTCTCAAAACCCATGTGGAAGTGTAAAAGATAGAGTTGGTATCGCAATGATCACAGATGCAGAGGAACGAGGAGTAATAAAACCTGGTGCAACCATAATAGAGCCAACGAGTGGGAATACAGGCATTGGATTAGCTATGGCGGCTAAACTTAAAGGGTATAAACTACTCCTAACCATGCCAGAAACTATGAGTATTGAGCGTAGAAAAATACTCAGTGCATTGGGGGCTGAAATCGTCCTTACGGATGGAAGTAAAGGTATGGTGGGAGCTATAAGCCGAAGTGAGGAGTTAGTGAATGAGATCCCAAACTCATTAATTCTTAAACAGTTTGAGAATCCATCTAATGCGGAGATACACTTCAAGACAACAGCTGAGGAGATATGGAAAGATACAGATGGTAGTGTTGCTTATTTTATTGGTGGCGTAGGAACTGGGGGCACGATAAACGGCATTGGACGTGGACTAAAAGAACACAATCCAAACGTTCAAATCATTGCTGTTGAACCTGCGGACTCTCCAGTACTATCTGGGGGAAAAGCTGGAGCACATAAAATACAAGGAATTGGAGCAGGTTTTATACCTAAAATACTAGACCTTTCGGCTATTGACGAAGTGATTTCAGTATCTACAGAGCAAGCATATAGTGCAGCAAGAGAGCTATCTCAAAATGAAGCTATTCTTGCAGGCATCTCTGGTGGCGCAGCTCTCTATGCAGCAACTGTAATTGCTAAGAGAGTCGAATCTAAAGGTAAATGTATTGTTGTATTAATTCCTGATGGTGGGGAGAAATACCTTTCAACAGAGCTATATCTGTAGAAGTAATATAGATAAAAAAACGAGGTATTCAAAATTAATTGAATACCTCGTTTTTTCTATTTTAATTTAAACATGACTCGATAGAGTAGATCTATTAACCAAGAGGTTTTCAGAGCTAATACTTTAACAAGTACTTTTTCCGAGCCATTGTATATATCTGCTCGTTTAAGCTCTGTATAGTAACAACTATAATAGGTATTTAAAATACGACATCGCTCGGTAAATGTTTTACCTTTATAACCCCTATACATACTTTTTAACGCTCTAAATCGCCAATCTGTAACTGTATCAAAGACTTCACTACAAACTTCTCCTGTTCGACGGCTCAATTCTCTCAATTGAGTATCTGTTATATCTGCGATGTTAGTAAAAGTATCATATGAGTGAGATCTCCTCGCTAAACTTACATCACAATCAAAACTATATAGATAATTAAATCTATTTATTACAGATATGTTATCGATTTTCTGTATGAAACGAAAAGTTAACTCAAGGTCTTCACAAAAAGATAGACTTTGATTGAATCTCAAATTATTATCTACAAATACATCTGCTCTATATATCTTTGCCCATGTATATCCAAAAATTTTAAGTTGACGATCCAAATACGCATAGGCTTCAACAAACTCATCTTCTTGGAAGCGTCTATTTACAATCGTTTGCTCAATACTCTCTACCCCACTCTTCAAAAGTGCAAACCCTTGAAAAATCAATCCAACATTTGAGTTAGCCTCTATCTCTGAGACATAATCCAATAACCAATCCTCCTTCACATAATCATCGCTATCCACAAATGCGATCCAATCTCCAGAAGCACGATCTAAGCCTAGATTACGAGCAGAACTTACCCCTCCATTATCTTTATGAAACACTCTAATACGAGAATCTTTCATAGCATAGCTATCACATATATCACCTGATCTATCTGGCGTTCCATCATCAACTAATAGGAGTTCAAAGTTATCATATCTTTGTGCCAATATACTATCAATACATCTATGGATATAGCTCTCTGTATTGTAGACAGGGACAATAATTGAGATTAAAGGTTTTAACTGCATAATGAAAATATTTAATTATCTTTTTATCTCCCGGTGTTAGCTTTAAAAAGTTTAGATTTCACTTTAAACATAAGACGATAGATCAAATCTATCAATCTAGGAGCCTTCAGAGCTAAAATTTTAACTATTAATTTTTCACTACCACCATATATATCCAATCTGTTTAAATCGGAGTAATATTGTGTATAATAAGTTTTAATAATTCGACGTCTATCTTTAGGAGTCTTATCATTTTCTAGCTCATACAACCTCTTCAACGCTCTAAATCGATGCTGTATAACTGGATCAAATATAGATTCAGAGATATCATCTTTTCTAGTACTCAATATTTCTAATTGACTATTTGTAATATCAGCTAAATTAGAGAGAATATCATATGACTTATTAACCCAAGATAGACTACTATTTCGATCGAACGTATAAATATAATTAAATTTATTAACTACAGCTATACTATCCACTTTGTGCAGAAAACGAAGCGTAAGATCAAGGTCTTCACAAAAAGATATATTTTCATCAAACCTGAAATTATTTTGCTGGAAAATATCTGCTCTATATATCTTAGAACATGTAAAACCAAAAATCTCAACCTTACGATCAAGGTATGTATAAGCCTCAACAATCTCATCTTCCTTAAAAAGGATAGACTCTAAAGGTAGTCCTAAATACTCTACTCCATCTATCAATTTAATCATACCTTGATAAATCAACCCCGCATTAGGGCTCTTCTCAATCTCTCGAACATAGTCCGACAACCAACTCTCCTTTACAGAGTCATCACTATCTACAAATGCAATCCAATCTCCACTAGCATTATCTAGAGCTAGATTACGTGCAATACTTACCCCTTCATTTTTTTTATGAAACACTCTAATACGCGAATCCTTCAGTGCATACTCATCACATATATCACCCGCTCTATCTGGAGTCCCATCGTCAATCAATAAGAGTTCAAAGTTTTCATAAGTTTGCGCCAATATACTATCAATACATCGATTAATATAACCCTCTGTGTTGTAGACAGGAGTAATGATTGATATTAGATTTTTTTTAGACATATCTTAGTCGTTAATTTACTGCATTTGTTAAAAAATCGATTGATTTTTCTCTCAATTCAATTAGTTTAGTGTTTACACTATTAAAGTCAATTTGACTACTTATCATATCAATTCCGGAATAATTACTCTCATCAATGACTCTATCTTGCAGATTAAATTTAGTTAATAGTGATTCAAACCGTGATGCACCTCTACTATTATTAACAATAGTGATAAATGGTTTATTATATATCAATGAAAAAACTGTACCATGAAAAGAGTCTGTAATTACAAAATCACAATCTCTAAATTCAGCAATCCACTTTTCAATAGGTTCAATAACGCATTCATCAATATTTCCACACGTTTTTAGGGATAATTCCTTAACCTTATTTACTTGATTTACCTCACAATTTAACTTAGATGAAATCATCTGAATAATTTCTTTTTTTCTCTCAGATTCATCTAAAATATAGACCATAATACCCTCTTTTTTTATTTCTATTGGATATTTATCAATAATACGATTGTAATCTTCTTTATCCAAAAGCATCGTAGGGTCTAACACAAATTCAGCATCAACATTAAAGAGATCTTTAGTTAGCTTAATTCCAGCCGTCTCTCTAACTGATACTGCGTCAAATTGTTTTAATAACCTTCCACACTTCAATTGCAACTCTTCAGCATACTCAGATAAATCAACTCCATAAGATGCTGCATATGCAATACGCTTCACCTCTTTTTTCTTATCTATGAATTCAAAAAAATAATTTGGCTGCCAGTCATTATATTGTGGTCGCCAAACTTGATCACTACCAACAATAAAAGTATCATATTTATTAATTTCTCTTCTATTAAGCCTATTTCTCCAAGTCAACAGCTCCGTTACTTGCATATTTTCCATTATGAAACGAGACATATGCCTATTAATATATCTCGATTTTGCTGGCATAGTACTATACTTAATAAAAGGCAATTTATGTCCGAAGATATTTATTTCTAATATTTTACCATGTATATAATCAACAATATCATTGAATATAGACCTCTTTTGGTAAAAGTTAGAGTGCTTATCTGTTGTAACATTATATCCCATTCGCCTTAGAACAGATTGCAAAGCATAAGCCTGCAATATACCACCATAATTGATGTTTAATGGTTGAGTTAGTATTAGTATATCTCTATTTTTAATCATACCTTTTTATATCCTTGACAATATATATCCTTACTTAATATTTAAAGAAATTATTCAGTCTATATTTAATTTTCATTAATAAAGTTCGCTTCAGCAAACGTGTAATAATCGAGTGAAAAGGCTCTTTTCCAAAGGCAGCAAAAAAATTTTTACGCTTCCCATGTTCAATGGCAGAGCTGTAAGCAGATTGATTATGCTCCAGTGCATCAGTCAACGCAATCTTTTTGAATTTAGTTTCCTTTTTAATTTTATTAAAATAATACTGTCCTATTTCACTATTAATACAAATTAAAGATACACCCTGATTATCATCTAACTCTGGAGTAATATTTTCAACTCCCCATAAATCAGCAATTGTAATATCACTTCCACTCTTAAATTTTTTAGATGGACAAGCGTGACAGGATGGTCTCAAATATAAATCACGAATAAATCCTTTAAAATACAAATTTTGACTTAATGGTTGAACAATATCTGATTCTCCTAATTTGGTAACATATCTACACACAAAACGAGAGTCGTGCCACCCATTTCGTTTATCTCTGAAATTAATATTTTTTATATCCTTTATATCGAAACCTAACCTCTTACTTTGCTCACTAATATATGTTTTAAATACCGCAGGGCTTGGCACTCCATGACAAATAATATCAACACAAATTAAATTAGAGTACTCTTTTCTCAGATAACGACGTAAGCCTGCAATCTGACATGGTGTACCTGTAAAAAGCACTTTCCGCTCCTCACCAAGATATTTTTTTGCTAATTTATAACACTCCCCAATCTCACTTTGCACATATTTTGAACCTCTCATAGAAGCTAATTCATCCACATTGTGAGCCGCAGCGTGCACGACCTCCCACCTCTTATTAAACACAGCTCCGAACACAATACCACCATCAGCAATAACGCTCTCTGCCAAAGGGGTGAATATACCTCCAGAGCTACTTTTCCCTCTTATTTCATTATCTTGATTTACTGCTGCATAAGTGCTCAATGGCTCTCTCTCATCATCTTGAACTAAAACAGGACAAACCCTCTCACACAAGCCACAGTCAATACATTTTAGCACATCCACAACTGGATAAAAAAACCCTTCATCATCTGCTCTTAACTCAATGCAGTTAGTTGGACACACCGAAGCACACCCATTACAACCAACACATTTACGTTTATCTTCAATATGTATCATGCAAATTTATTTTTAATTAGAGTTTTAATTTTAGAGTATACGAATTTTCGCTCATCACGATTTACCCCAATTAAAGCGACTAAAATAACGGCTACCAATTCAACAGTAACAACACTTAGAATAAATTCAAAAAAGGTATCAACTTGTATATTCAGATATAAATATGCAGATACCGTGATTGCACATAGTATCAAAGGTCTCATAACAACTTGCTTAACAAATGCTCCTACACTAAACGGTAAAATCCTCTGTAACACGAATAATCTAGCCACAAATGCAATTAAAGAGATTGCAATTGATACAACAAATATGGTTTGAGGTGGATAGCCCAACCTTAGTAATATATAAGACAGTGGAAGTGAAAATAGTAATATCCCCCCTACCACACTTTGATATAATTTAATTCTACCTGTCGCTTGTGCACCAGTCATCAAAGGTCCAGCAAAGGAGTCTATTAGAGATGTAATAAGCGTCAATTGACAGAAAATTGCTGTGTACGCTGGGGTAAACTTTAACCACAAACCCAATATATAATCTATATGAAAAATAACAGGAACAATTAGAAGAAACATAAGAAGAAAAGACAATTTAGCACCTCTTTTCATAAGTTTTAACATTTCATCTATATGCCCCACAGC
Source organism: uncultured Rikenellaceae bacterium (assembly GCA_947038405.1). GTDB lineage: Bacteria > Bacteroidota > Bacteroidia > Bacteroidales > Rikenellaceae > CAMQVY01. The sequence continues at coordinate 14,801 of CAMQVY010000008.1, forward strand.
ATAACTCTTAACCATTTGAGGATTCATCGCCATTTGGAATCCTCCCACAAACTGAGCAATTGATATATTGACTTTATAGGCTAGTGCTTGCGCGGTATTTACGGCAGGGCCAAAAAATGTATTTACTAATATAACCAACCCCTGCCTTGAGGCTACTGAAGCTAGATTCCCCCATAGATTCCAGCCAGCATAACTAATCAACTCTTTAAAAAACCTCGGCTCCCATATGAATTTATACTTACTACTTGGGAAATTTCTCAAACAATACAATCTGTACATTGCACCAATAATGATACTTACAACACATAATGATCCCCCGTATAGTGTCAACTTATCCATCACGATATACTGTAATAATATAACTATCCCCAATTTAAGTATAACCTCAACAATAGTTATATATGCAAACACTCCCATCCTCTCATGGGCTATAATCATGGCATGGTACGGCACTTGAGTGATTGTTATCATAAAAGATAATACTGCAAATTGATATATCCAATTTGCAGCAACCACACTCTGTTCGGGGATTTCTAGCACATTATTAACCAACCATAATCCATAAGTTTCAGAGAATATGAATGCAATTATGGCAATAAGAGAGTGTATTGAGAGTGTTACACTAAAAGTTTTACTAAGCTCTGACTCATCATTTTTTGCTATCGCAAAACTAAGATAACGTTGAGTACCAGTAGACATTGCACCACTAAGAAATGACAACATTGTAACCGCACCTGCAACAGCTTCAAAAACCCCAAAATCAACAATGCCAAGTTGACTCAATACTACGTTAGATGTGTACAAAGAAACCCCCATAGCAAATAGCATGCGGAAGTATAGTAATATTGTATTTTTAGCTATTAGCTTGTTATTTATATGGCTTTTACCTACACTATTCATATGTGGATTATGGAGTTTTCATCTAACTGCTATGTGTCAGCAGCGCTGCTTGCTCTAAGAGAACAAATCTATAATTTATTGACAAATGTATAAATTTATATCCTAAACTATTTAACCTTTCTTCACAAATTTCATCCACACTCAACAAATCAACTAAATAAAATGTAAAAAATCAAAAATATAAGGTAATCTTTGGCTACATTTTTGCTATAACTCAATTATAATTTTATAAATTTGCACTATATAATAAAATCTAAATAAAAAATTAAGAGATGGAATTGAATAGGATTACAGCTATTAGCCCTGTTGATGGGAGATATCGTGCAGCATCTGAGCCACTTGAGGAGTATTTTTCTGAATACGCATTAATACGTTATAGAGTGTTGGTTGAGATTAAATATTTTATAGCTCTTTGCGAACTACCACTACCTCAACTAGAAGGTGTAGATAAAAACTTATATGACAACTTAAGAGATATTTATCGTGATTTCAAAGTTGAAGATGCAATGCGCATTAAAGAGATAGAGAAGACAACAAACCATGATGTTAAAGCCGTTGAGTACTTCATAAAAGAGAAATTCGACTTAATGGGACTTAGCGCTTACAAAGAGTTTATTCACTTTGGATTGACTTCACAAGACATAAATAACACTGCTACACCATACTCTCTAAGAGATGCGGCACATAGTGTTTACTATCCAGTACTAGAGGAGCTTGTAGATCAATTATCTTCTTTAGCCGCAGAGTGGAAAGATATTCCCCTATTAGCACGTACACATGGACAACCTGCATCTCCAACCAAATTAGGTAAAGAGATGATGGTATATGTTGAGCGTATCGAGAAACAAGTTAATATGTTGCGTACAATTCCTGCTCCAGCAAAATTTGGTGGTGCAACAGGTAATTTTAATGCACACGTAGTAGCTTATCCTGATATCAATTGGGTTGAGTTTGCAAACTACTTTGTTAATGAGATTCTAAACTTAGATCGTTCACAAACTACAACACAAATTGAGCACTATGATAACATTGCTGCTATATTTGACGCATTCAAACGTATCAATACAATTTTGATCGACCTTAGTCGTGATATCTGGACATATGTTTCAATGAACTACTTTAAGCAGAAAATTAAAAAAGGTGAAGTTGGATCTTCAGCTATGCCACATAAGGTTAATCCTATTGACTTTGAGAATGCTGAAGGAAATCTTGGAATTGCAAATGCAATATTTGAGCATTTATCTGCAAAACTTCCAATCTCTCGTCTACAAAGAGATCTTACAGACTCAACAGTATTAAGAAATACAGGAGTACCAATTGCACACACAATTATAGCATTCAAATCTTTAATCAAGGGTTTAAACAAACTGATTATAAATACAGATGCTATTGCAGCTGACCTAGAAGGTAACTGGGCTGTTGTTGCTGAGGGAATCCAAACAATTCTACGTAGAGAGCAGTACCCAGAGCCATATGAGGCATTGAAAGCATTAACTAGAACTAACCAAGCAATTACAAGTGACGTTATTGCTGAATTTATCAGTGGCCTTGACGTAAACGACAATGTAAAAGCAGAGTTAAGAAAAATAACTCCAACAACATATACAGGAGTATATTAATAAGCATTCACTACACCCACAAAGTGTAGTTTTAGCAAACTAAAAAAAAACTATTATGAAAAAGTACAGATGTGACGTTTGTGGTTATGTATATGACCCAGCAGAGGGAGATGTTGATAATGGAGTTGCTCCAGGAACTTCATTTGAAGATATTCAAGATGATTGGGTTTGCCCACTATGTCAAGAGGGTAAAGAGGTATTTACAGAGATGTAAATAACAAATAAAAAGAGAGGAAACTGACGTTTCCTCTCTTTTTTTATTACATCATAAAACCCATTCTCTGCCTTGCAAACTGCATTACCATTGATGGAGGTTGCTTTTGAGCCAACATTTCAGCCATAAATTTCATATATGGATCAACGTGAGTAAAGAATAATTTGTATCCATCGCAAAGTGTATTTAAACCTTTCTCCCCATCTTCAGTACTATCAAATCGATGCTTAGGGCACTCGCCACGACAAGCAAAGTAGTAGTTACATTTTAGACACTGAGTCGGTAGAGTATTTCGTTTATTGATACCGAAAGCAAATTGCTTATTAGATTTAATCATATCAGCTAGGTTTCCCTCCGTAATATTTCCAACTTTATGCTCTGGATATACGAAGTGGTCACAAGAATATACATCACCATTATGTTCCACAACTAGTGCATCACCACAAGTCTCCGTAAATGCACACAACCCTGGTTGAACTCCTACCCATTGAGCCAATGACACATCAAAAAGCTGCACATAATATCTACCAACATCACTCAATACCCAAATATCAAATATATCATTCATAAACTGTCCGAATCCTTTAGCTGATACTGACCATTCAGCTAAATATGAACCCTCTGTATCAGGAGTAACAATGTTAGGTCTTCTGCTGCCTTGCGGTTGAGACACATATTCAACAACTGGAAGGAACTGCATATATTGACTACCTAACGATTTTAAGAATCTATACACATCTGCTCCTCTACCCTCGCTCAAAGAATTAACTGTTGAGAGAGTATTATATTTTACGGAGTGTTTCGCCATCATTTCAATAGAGGCTACAACTTTATCAAAAGTTGGCTTTCCACCCTTATCAAGACGAAAGGCATCATGAATACTCTTTGGACCATCAATAGATACACCGATAAGAAAGTCATTTTCTCTCCAAAATTCACACCACTCACTATTGACAAGTATTCCATTTGTTTGTAGTGTATTCTCAATCTGCTTATCACCTTTATACTTATTTTGTAACTCGATTGCTTTTCGATAGTAATCAATACCCGTTAAGAGAGGTTCTCCACCATGCCAAGCAAACGTTACAACAGGAACATCATTTGCTTCGATATATTGTTTAATATACTCTTCGAGCAACTCATCGCTCATTTTTGGCTCTTTCTTACCATATATATTCTCCTTATCTAAGTAGTAGCAGTAGTGGCAATCCAAATTACACAAAGAACCTATCGGTTTCACCATAGTTGAGAATGCCGTTGGAGCTGCAGATTTTAAAGCATCTGAGAATTTTAATGATTTCTTACGGTTAGCCATTTTATTATTTCAATTAAATTTACTGAATCTATGAGTAGTGCGATGAATGATCGCAATGAACATATATATTTTACAACTATTTTTCTGTTTAGAGTAACAAAGTTATAAAAAAATACGTTATATTTACGGACGATTAAAAAATGTGGAATGACTTGTACGATTGCAACCACAATAAAAAAGTGCTAAACCGCTAGTAATTATGGGCAAAGGTTTGGTATATATCAAACTTTTGCCCATAATTTATTTTACTAACAAGAGTTCACTTAGACCATGTAACGCAATCCACATAGAGCAGTTACATTGTACTCAGTGAAAAAAAGATAACATTTTAAAATTAAAAAGTATGGGATTTTTATTTACATCAGAATCAGTATCTGAGGGACACCCAGATAAGATTTCAGACCAAATTTCGGACGCCATCTTAGATGAATTTTTGCGTCATGACGAGAACTCAAAAGTTGCTTGCGAAACTATGTGTACAACAGGACTTGTAGTAGTTGCAGGAGAGGTTCGTTCGGAAGCATACGTTGACATACAAAAGATCACAAGAGAGGTTATTAAGCGTATTGGTTACACAAAGAGTGATTACCAATTTGACTACAACTCATGTGGTATTCTATCAGCTATACATGAGCAATCTGCGGATATCAACCAAGGTGTAGTAAGAGAGGTTGCAGAGGAGCAAGGAGCTGGAGATCAAGGAATCATGTTCGGTTACGCTTGTAACGAAACTAAGGAGTATATGCCAGCAACACTTATCCTTTCACATGTTATCCTTAAAGAGCTTGCAGTCATTCGTAGAGAAGAGAAAGTAATGACATACCTACGTCCAGACTCAAAAAGTCAAGTTACTATTGAGTATGATGACAATGGCACACCTCTAAAAGTACACACTATTGTTGTGTCAACCCAACATGACGACTTTATTGTTTCTGACGCATCAATGACAGACAAAGAGGCTGAGGTTGCGATGGGTGATAAAATAAAAGAGGATGTTAAGAATATTTTAATTCCACGAGTAAAAGCACGTTTAGAGAGAGCGCAAGATAAATTATCAAACCTAATTGGCGAAGAGTATATCCTTCACGTTAACCCAACAGGTAAATTTGTTATCGGCGGACCTCATGGTGATACTGGACTTACTGGAAGAAAAATTATCGTAGATACTTATGGTGGACGTGGTGCACATGGTGGTGGAGCTTTTTCTGGAAAAGATTCATCTAAAGTTGACCGTTCAGCAGCTTACGCAGCAAGACACATTGCAAAAAATATGGTTGCAGCAGGTGTTGCAGATCAGATTTTAGTACAACTTAGTTATGCTATTGGAATCGCACAGCCTCTAAGTGTATATGTAGAGACTTACGGTACATCTAAAATTACGGGGCTTACAGATGGTGACATTGCTAGAAAAATTGAGAACCTATTTGATCTACGTCCTGCACATATTGTTAAGGATTTTGGATTGAAGAGCCCTATTTTCGAAGTAACAGCATCATACGGACACTTCGGAAATAGACCATATAGTGACAAAGTCAAAGTTTGGGAGAACGGAGTAGAAGTATTACGCGAAATTGAATTCTTCGCATGGGAGAAACTTAATGCCGTAGATAAAATAAAGGCTGCATTTAACTTTTAGTAGTAGCTATTAAATATTAATAAGACTACCCCTCTTGGATAGTACTGCAATCACACAGTACTATCCAAGAGGGGTAGTCTTATTTTTTATCAATATAATAAATTATATATATCACTTTATTATTGTTTAAACACATATATAATCATATCTTTATAATCGATAAATTTCTAAAATTTAATACTGTGAAAATAAAATTATTATATATACTTGTAGCGTTAGTTCTATTTTCGTCATGCGATCTACTCGACAAAAAAGAATCCTACATTGAAGGTATTAAACTTAAAGAGAACACTATCCCCAATATTTTACATAAAGGTGGTGATATTACTATTATATTTTCGGCTGGATGTGATTGGTATGCTGGACTTAAAGAGATTAATCTAAGTGGAGAGATAGTCTCTCCTCAATGGTGTCGCATCAAGAATAACCAATCTGGACGTTCTGGTGAAAACCTTAAAATAACGATAGAAGTGGATGCCCAATATAGCAATAATTATGCGAGTCGTTATGCAGCAATAGTATTGAAGTCAAGTGACCACGATGAAGATGAGAAGAACTTAAACATAACACAAGATGGAGTAGCAAGTATTTTAGTTAACCCAAAACAAGATAGCGACAAAAGTTTTAATCACAATGAAAACGGATTTAATGTTGATGTAACAAAGTCGATCGATGAAATAAGTATTATAATAAAAGATGGAGAAAACCCTAATCCTAATGATGATACAGAGGCAACATGGATAAAAGTAGGAGAGCCTAATCTACCACCAGATACATCAAAGAAACAAGCTGACCCAGAGGTAACAACTGACGATGTGCCCAACTATGAAACTCTAGGTTTTATTTTAGAGCCAAATAATACTCCTTATGAACGCTATGCCACTATATTTATAACTTATAAAGATATAACCTCTAAAATAACGATTTTTCAACACTTCTCTGAAAATGAAATATCGATTCCAAAGGGGGAGTTTAAAAAGTTTCTTATCAGCTACTATGACCGTAATAATGATAGAAAACTATCTGATGTAGAGGCTGCAATTGTGTCATATATGGATTGTGCCAACATAGCGATAGGAAGCATGGAGGGCATAGAGTACTTCACAAATTTAACGAGTCTAATTTGTAGAAATAGTTCGGTAGGATATCTTGACCTCTCTAAAAATACAAAATTAACAAACCTAGATTGTAGCGAAAACAATCTAATGGAGCTTAATATAACAAACAATATCGAGTTGAAATCTCTAATATGTAATAGCAACTCATTAAAGGATATTGACATTACAAATAACACCAAATTAGAAGAGTTTTTTTGTAATGATAATTTAATTACAAAATTTGACCTATCGAAAAATACAAACCTTAAATACTTTGACTGCTCCGCACAAAGAGACATCGAATCGGCTTTAACATCTTTAGATCTATCAAAAAACATAGAGTTAATAACCTTGAGTTGTAGCTCAACAGAACTCTTCACCCTAGACCTTAGTCAAAATGTCAATTTACAAACACTATATTGTAATCGTACCAATATGACAGAGATAGATTTAAGTAGTAACATTAATTTAATGAATTTATCAGTATCAAATATTAAATCTTTAGATTTGAGTCATAATACAAATTTAAGCTATTTTTCTGCATCAGATTTAAAAAGTTTAGACTTAAGCAACAACAAAGAGCTAAAAAATCTACATTTAAGTCTGTATGGAACTTTAAAACACCTAGATCTATCTAATAACAATAAACTCAAAAAAGTAGATTTAGATAATTACTACTTGAGAACTATTGATCTTACTGGAGCTAGCGAATTAGAAGTTTTAAAGATATGTTATACATCTTCAAATATGGTACGAGGTAAATTATCAAAACTTGATATTCCCGACAGTCCTAAACTGGCTCAATTATGGTGTCAAAATCAATCTCTAAAGGAGCTAAATTTGTTTATTAATCCAGTATTAACCAACTTACAGTGCCACTATAATTTGATAACTAAGCTTAATGTGTCAGAGTGTCCTCTACTAGAGGAGTTGTACTGTTGGGGTAATGTATTGTCATCACTTGACTTATCAAACAACAGAGCATTAACGGATCTAAATTGTGCTAATAATAGGCTTAAAGAACTTAATGTATCTCGTACAAATTTATCAAATTCAAAATCGATTCAACCATTAGACTGCTCAAGGAACGACGACCTTGCGACCCTATACCTCAAAGAGGGTTGGAAGATTAACTCTATAAATATAGCACGAGATGATAGTTACATTCCATCGCTCACTGAAATTAAGTATGAAAAATAGATCATTTTACATTACAACATATTAAAATAAAAAAGACATTATGAAAATAACAGTTATAGGTGGAGGTAATATGGGTGGTGCAATTGCACAAGGCTCGGTAAGGGAGTCAATTGTCGCACCACACAATGTTACAATAGCTGATCCATCTCCAGCAGTCAATAAATTTTTCTCAGAATTTAACCCATCAATTAATCTATGTCAAGATAATGCAAAGGCAATTATTGGTGCAGATATTATTATCATTGCCGTGAAACCATGGTTAGTTGAGAGTATTTTAGAAGAAATTTGTGATGTAGTTGACAGAGAGAAGCAGATGATTGTATCGATTGCAGCTCTAGTTAGTTTTGAAAACTTAAACGAATATCTTCAATCTACACAGAAAGGGTGCTTAGCTCTATACAGAGTTATACCAAATACAGCTATATCTTTGGGTCATAGTGCCACATTTATATGCAAACACAACTCTTCGACAGAGCAAGATGATATGATTATATCACTACTAAATGGGTTGGGTAAAACGTTTGTTGTAGAAGAGTCTCAAATGTCATCGCTAACAGCTCTATCCTCATGTGGGATAGCCTATATCTATAAATATATTGATGCTTCAATCAAAGGTGGTATCGAGATGGGAATAGATTGTAACCTAGCAAGAGAGGTTGTTTTACAAACAATAGAGGGTGCATTAAAGATGTTGAACACGAACAATACAATGCCACAAATAGAGATCGACAAGGTAACTACTCCAGGAGGTATTACGCTAAAAGGTTTAGAAGAGATGGAGCGAAATGGCTTTACATCCGCAGTAATAAAAGGTCTATCTGCAAGTAATTTATAGTATAATACAATCACTCTACTCGTGAGTAGAGTGATTGTATTATTTTTTTAGAATTTAAATGTTGCTCTTATTCGATACATTCTCAAAGGCATAGGAAAGTACTGAGTACTTTCATAATATGCATCAAATATATTATCTAACTTCAGTGACAAACTTAATAGGTTCTTGTTCCTAATTCTAATCTGCCCACCAATTTCAGCATTATGCTGTAAATAAGCATCTGTGTAATACTCCTCATCGGCACTAGTAAACCTAATATCTGTAAAAGATAGATTATAATTAAACCATATCAAATCCTTAAACCAAACCTCATAATTTCCATTCCATTTATTTCTTGGAATATAAGGTAATTGCTTTCCCTGCGCATCATCTCCACGATTTGAGTTATCAACAGAGTGAGCATAACAATAGTTTCCCGATAGCGTATGTTTAGTGGTTCTAGCATCATATTTAAAACTCCAATCTAACTCTATACCTTGAGACACAACCGTACTAAAATTCGCTGGTGACCATATATAACCATTCCCCTTCGGTATCCACATTATCCAATTGTCTATGTCCATATGATAATATGTAGCCTCAAACTTCATCTTCAGACCACCTATTGATGGCTCTGAGATTATCGAAGCATCCCACGAGAAACCTGTCTCAGGTTTAAGATCAGGGTTTCCTCCAGGATTCCAATATAGATCATTTAACGTCGGAACTTTATGGTTATAGGCATTTGAAGCCTTTAAAGAGAGAAATCTATCAATCACTCTATAACTTGCAGATACTCCATAAATAGCATATTGATCTTTATCTACACTCTCTACCGTTATATCGGCATCAATATGAAGACGCTTCGTAGCTCTGAACTTCGTATACACTCTCGCTGATACAGAATTTCTCGTCTCTTTTTCAGCTTCATATGTAGATGAAGTAACCACATCATATCTATAATTAAGCGTAGCACCCAAATCGAAGCGTTTAAGATATAATAACTCATAATCAACTCTCGAAATTATACTATTATTAACATTTTCTGATTGGTCAGAAAATGAACCGAACTCTCTAGCATAATCAAAAGAACCATTTAGATGAGCAAATGTTATTTTATATTTATGTCTCGCCTTATTAGCACTATAACTTGCAATTGTACGTATATTTTGAGACTCCATCTGCTCTTTTGCCGTTTTTACAGATAGAGTAGATTGTGGCAATGAGCGATCGTCAAATTGCCACCAGCTAATCAAACTAAACTTACCATCTTTTAATGTGTTATAATAAAACTCCTGCATCACCCCAGCCTGCTTATAGTCTGCCTCTTTACGCCTTTCAAAGTACGAATCCATACTATACACCTTGTTAAGATACCTATAATCATTATCTGATTGTTGATAATATAACCTAGTTGACGAGGTAAATCTATTTTTAGATACTCTAAATGTCACACCCTCTGTAATTGTATTATTAGATCCATATTCACTTAGCAAAGAGATAGATGGCTTTTTTGAAGGAGTATCGTTATTTGTAAAATTAACACTTCCACCTAATGCTCCACTACCCGATTGCTGGTCACTTCCACCGTGATAAAGAGATACATTATCAGTAAAATATATAGGAACTTGAGAAAAATCAAAACTACCAATTGATGCAGAATTAATAGAGATTCCGTTCCAAAGCACTTGAGTATGGCTTGAAGATGTCCCTCGAAATGATGCCGTAGACAGAGCGCCTTGCCCCATACTTTTAATATTAATTGTACTATTATTATTTAGTAATTCAGCTAAACTTTTAGTTCTATTCTGCTCTAGTATAGCACCATCAATCCTAGTAACTTTACTTCCGACTCTACTGTTTTTCTTCACATCAACAACAGATACATCGTCAATAAGAAATAGAGAATCTTCGATTCCTTTTTGACTAAATGCACTTTTGCCAAAGGCAAAAACTAAAACAATAACTAAAATAATGACTCTACACATCATCTCTACTTAGTATAATGAATAAAATGAGGGAAAATACCACCTTTAAAATATGGCTGCTCTCGACCATCACTATCTATATAATAGTTTGCAATTGATCCTTCAGTATTATATTCAAATACCCGACCCCTCGTAAGCGATCCATATAATACGCGAATTAAGAATATTGTATTCTCATTAGATACAGACATATGATACGAAGTCCAACGATCATCATTATTACCATGGATAATAATAGGCTCTTGTGGAGCTATCGGGTTATCAATATTTACAGCATAAATTTTTGTTCCAGAATTTACATATACTGTCTCCCCTTTAGGGCAAATATCAATCGATGATGTCCAACTATTAATTCCAGGTATGTATACCTCTTTTATGGTTTTTTCAGTAATGACATCAATACAAGATGCATTATTTGGTGTCACAACCCATAAATTACCATTTTTATCTATAGTAACTTTAGAGAAACTACACGTTGAGAAAGATTTATTGTTTCTATTAAGCACATCTCGTCTTCCTTCTGCGGTAAGATTGTCTAGATCGAAAACAGAGAATTTTGACCCTCCAACAAATAATTTATTCCCGACCAATATCATCTGAAAAGATTGGATACCAATATCTATATATCTTCTTACTTGTTTTCGACTTTTTCCATGATTAATGTCAATAATCATCAATGAATTTTGCACAGATTGGTCAGAAACAGCAATAGAGTCTCCCCCCAAATGAACCGCATACATTGGTATTACATCCCCCTCTAATCTTATAGTCTCAATAGATTTAAAAGTCTTAGAGTCGATGACTTCTACTTTTTGGGAATTATTGACAGGTATGTAGTAATAATTACCAATCTCAGCTATAGATTGAGGAACATCACCTAATGGTCTACCGTTAATGCGTCTAAAAATATCTTGAGTCACACTACTTTTAGTAGACAACGATGTTAAAGAGCCAGTTCCATATCCAAACTGCCCCTCTCCAACAACAATCGCCCTCACTCTCTCTGGAGAAGGTGGCGGTGGCGTTACATCTGGATCTGGATCTGGATTTGGATCTGGGTCAGGGATAGTATCAATACATGTACCATCATCTGTATCAGGAATAGTATCAGTAATAAAAGGGGGTAGATCATCTTTACTTGGCTCAATCTTAGTACAAGAGAACACATTGACTATACATATAGTCAACAACAATAATTTTATTCTATTTTTCATATTTTCCAACATATATTACAGTAGCCTTCTCTCCGATTAACACTCCATTTTCAACTAGTTTAGACCAGCTGCCATCCTCATTATTCTCTTTATATTCAAAAATTTGTCCTGGCTTACCAAGCGTTATATTTTCAGATATGAATATAAGATTCCCATTTTTTATGACCTTTAGGTCATTAATATTCCCTCCACGCTGATAGTGGTTAAACATAGGATCAAAAAATACCTCTTCATTTGGACTATCAACATTGATCCTATAAAAGGCTTTATATGCCCTAATATATACATACTTCCCATCTGGACAAATTGCAGCTCCAACTGAACTAGAACCATAAATTGATGTATTAGGAATATCCAAACTTAAATCTACAGTCTCTGTATTAGGATTAATACGACATAACATTGCTCCTCCATCTGAATTCTGTAGAGTAACCCATAACATACCATTTTTATCAAGTAAGAAATCAGATAATAAACTAAATAAAGCGCTACTATTTTCTATAACTCTTAGTCCAGCAAGTGTAATATTATCTATATCTAATACCCCTATTTTAGAAGATGTCATCTCTCCCCCCACAAATATCTTATCTCCGACTTTAGTTGCTTGAGCTGGTGAAAAGCCAATATTAAATTTTGTTTTCACAAATTGCTCTGCTCCAATATCACCAATTATAACGTTAAAAGGATTCTCAATATTTTGATTCTCTATACCAACTACGAGGACAGAGTTACCATTTAGTTGCTCTGTATCTAGAGCCAAAATACTATCTTTAAAATCAATAGTACGCACTACTTTAAAGGTATTAGGTTCAACAACCTCTATTTTACTTTGGCTACGAGACCCCATAGTAATAAGTAATTTATCAGCCACTTGAACTGCTGAACGAGGTTCTAACCCCAAGGTTCTATTATTTACATCACTAAAATAAGTTGGAATTACCGTACCACCTTTTTTTATGTAAGACACATCTGAGAAATCAACACCTTGCGAATACCCAGAATGATTTAGCGTAATATAATCAAAATCAATAGGGTAAAAACTAGGAATTTCAGGCTCTGGCTCTGGATCAGGAGTTGGTTCTGGATCAGGAATTGGTTCAGGCTCCGGTTCTGGATCAGGAATTGGATCAGGAGTTTCAATTTCAGGCTTATCCACTAGCTCTTTTTCAGAACAGGAACTTGTGACAGTCACCACGAATAATAATAAAAATAGGAATCTTTTCAACATAATAGTTGGTGTTAATAAATTAATAACATAATTAATAAATAACACTTACAAAGTAAAACTAAGGAGAAATAGCGATATGCCGGGCCCAACATACATACTACTTACCATGCTTTTTTACCCGAAGCATTTTAATAAGTATAAAAGTATTTTGGCAGGTCTTCTGGCTACCTCAATTTACATGCCTTCCCATTACTATTAATAACAGTGGCGATGAATATGTAAATTTTCACGAGGATTACAGCTGCGGGTACAGCTCCGAAATCAAATCGGATTCCCTATTAGTATGATATGTTTTATAACATATCTACACCAAAACGTCACAAAGGTAGATATAAATTTTATATCTACCATACATATATACTAAAAATATTACATGCTAATATGCTACTGTTACATAAGCTACCAACCCACACTAGTATCTATATATCAAACAAAAAAGAGCACCAACCCATAGGCTAGTGCTCTTTTTTTAAATTATATGTATCTAATATTATTTACGCTTAACTTCAACGATTTCGTAACCTTCAACAATATCTCCAACCTTAATGTCATTAAAGTTATCAATATTAAGACCACACTCCATATTATTAATAACCTCTTTCACATCATCTTTGTATCTCTTCAATGAACCAAGTTTACCAGTATAAATTACGATACCATCTCTAATAATACGAATTGGTGTATTTCTTGAAATTTTTCCTTCACGAACAATACAACCTGCAATAGTACCAACTTTAGTAATTTTGAATACCTCAAGTACTTCAATTGAACAAACGATCTCCTCTTTTGTAACAGGAGCAAGCATACCTTCAATTGCATCTTTGATATCATTGATAGCGTTATATATAATTGAGTATAGACGAATTTCAATCTTCTCTTTGTCAGCTAATCTACGAGCACTAGCCGAAGGACGTACTTGGAAACCAACAATAATAGCATTTGATGCTGCAGCTAAAAGAACATCAGATTCCGATATCGGACCAACTGCTTTATGAATTACATTTACCTGTACTTCATCTTTAGACAACTTAATCAAAGAGTCAGTCATCGCCTCGATAGAGCCATCCACGTCACCTTTAATGATAATATTAAGCTCCTTAAAGTTTCCTATAGCGATACGACGTCCAATCTCATCAAGAGTAACATGCTTCTGAGTTCTGATACCTTGCATACGTTGCAACTGCTCACGTTTGTTTGCAATCTCACGAGCACTCTTATCATCATCCATCACATTGAATGTATCACCCGCTTGAGGTGCTCCATTAAGACCAAGTACAAGTACTGGAGTTGATGGTGGCGCAGAGGTTATTTTTTTACCATGCTCATTGAACATAGCCTTCACACGTCCTGTGTTTGTTCCCGAAAGTACAGTGTCACCAACATTTAAAGTTCCATTATTTACAAGAACAGTTGATACATATCCTCTACCTTTATCCAACGTAGATTCAATAATAACTCCACTAGCTTTCTTATTCGGGTTTGCTTTAAGATCAAGGAACTCAGCCTCAAGAAGTACTTTTTCAAGTAACTTATCAAGATTCATACCCATCTTAGCCGATACCTCTTGCGATTGGTACTTACCACCCCAATCCTCAAGAAGATAATTCATAGCAGATAGTTGTTCACGAATACGTTCTGAATTAGCACCCGGTTTATCCATCTTATTAATTGCAAATACCATTGGAACACCAGCAGCAGCAGCATGATTTATCGCCTCAATAGTTTGTGGCATGACACTATCGTCAGCCGCAACAATTATAATTGCAACGTCAGTAACTTTAGCACCCCTTGCACGCATCGCAGTAAACGCCTCGTGACCCGGAGTATCTAGGAATGTGATCTTCTTTCCACCAAGTTCTACACTATACGCACCAATATGCTGCGTAATACCACCCGCTTCACCTTCAATTACATTAGCCTTTCTAATATTATCAAGAAGCGATGTCTTACCGTGGTCAACGTGACCCATTACAGTAACAATAGGTGGACGTGAAATTAAATCCTCCTCAGCATCAACTTCGTCAATAATTGACTCTTGAATATCAACAGAAACGAACTCAACTTTATAGTTAAACTCTTCAGCAACAACTACAAGAGCCTCTGCATCAAGTCGCTGATTTATCGATACCATAAGACCAAGATTCATACACGCAGTAATAACTTCCGTTACCACTACATCCATCATAGCTGCCAATTCACTTACAGTAACAAACTCTGTAACTTGTAGCGTTGATTTCTCTTGTTCATTTCTTTCAGATTGCTCTGAAGTACGAGCAGAAACAGCGTTTCTCTTATCTTTACGATATTTCGCACCTTTATTTTTTGCACCTTTTGATGTAAGACGAGCAAGAGTATCTTTAATTTGCTTCTGTACTGCCTCATCTGTTACAGCCGCCTTAACAACAGGCTTAGCTCCACCAATTGGTTTATTCTTTTTGAAACCATCTTTATTAGGTCTATTCTGACCATTTGGTCCACCTTGAGGTCTTCCACCCTGACCCTGAGGT
The DNA here is from genome assembly GCA_947038405.1 of uncultured Rikenellaceae bacterium. Classification (GTDB taxonomy): domain Bacteria; phylum Bacteroidota; class Bacteroidia; order Bacteroidales; family Rikenellaceae; genus CAMQVY01. The sequence continues at coordinate 30,533 of CAMQVY010000008.1, forward strand.
CTTGGTCTATTCCCAGCAGCACCAGTGTTACGTTGCTGATTCCCAGCAGCACCCGGAGTTGCAGGTTGTTTTGTTACATCAACCTTATCTTTTGTTATACGCTTACGCTTCTCTCTCTTGTGGTGATCTGTACTTGGCTTTTTAGTAAATACTTTGATATCTATCTTACCAAGTACCTTAGGGCCAGACAGCTTATTTGTCTCTGCGTTTGGTCTAAATATATTTTTGTCATCTCCAGCAGATCTCTCATCATAAGTTTGATTCTGTAAAACAGGATCACTTGTTGCAACTGGAGCTGCTACCTTAGGACTAACAACTTTCTGCTCTGCCACCTCTTTAACCGCAGGTTTAACTTGAGCTACAGTCTTAACCTCTGGAGCTTTCGGAGTCTCTTTTACTTCTGTTTTTTTCTCTATCACCTTTGTCTGAATATTTTCTTCTTTAGATGGAGTTATGCTTTTAGTAGCAGACTTCACCTCTTTATTATTCTCAGGTTTTGATTCTTTACGAGCTTTAGAACCATCTTTAAAGCTTTTTTTACTTTGAGGAAGCTCCATTTTACCTAAAATTTTAGGTGATTTAATAGCTCCAACCTCATCTTTAACGCTTATAACTCCTGATTTTACACTAATTTCCTTATTAACCACATCTTCATTAGAAGGCAAAACTTTCTTATTGTCCAATGAAATGGTCTCTTGCTTTAGATTGATGCGTTCACGAATATTCACAGAACTACCTCTGTTGCCTCCATACTCTTTGTCGAGAATGGTATAGGCTTCATTTGGAATAATTGGGTTTGGAGTAGCCTCTTCTAGCTTGATTCCTTTTTCGCCCAAAAAATCCATAATCGTTGCCTGACCTACCTTAAACTCTCTTGCAACTTGATGGAGTCTAAGCCTTTTTTCATTTGACATATATTACTAGTTTTCAATTTTACATCATGGTTAATTATTACGATTTTTATACATGTTCGTCATGTTCTCATAGACGTTAAGAGAATCTTATTCAAATTCTGATTTTAAGATACCCAAAATCTCTTTGATAGTTTCATCTTCAAGATCTGTACGTTTAGCAAGTTCAGCCGCAGGAGTTTCAATTACACTCTTAGCTGTATCGCAACCGATAGCTTTTAGTGCATCAATGATCCAAGGATCTATCTCATCTGAGAACTCATCTAATACTACATCCTCATCCTCAGCCTCACGATACACGTCAATATCATAACCTGTAAGCATACTTGCTAACCTGATATTCAAACCACTTTTACCAATAGCCAATGATACTTCGCTAGGTTTTAAGTTAACTGCAGCAGTTTTTCTATCTTCATCAATAGTAATTGACGATATTTTAGCTGGATTAAGTGCGCGCTGCACAAAAAGCTGCGCATTACTTGTCCAGTTAACAACATCAATATTTTCGTTTTTAAGCTCCTTTACGATTGAGTAAATACGAGAACCCTTCAGACCAACACATGCTCCAACTGGATCAATTCTCTCGTCATACGACTCAACTGCAATTTTAGCTCTTTCTCCTGGAATCCTAACGATTTTTTTGATAATGATTAGACCATCAAAAATCTCAGGTACTTCCAATTCAAATAATCTCTCAAGGAATTCAGGAGCTGTTCTTGAAAGAATAATTACTGGTTTATTGTTTCTCATCTCTACTTTAGAGACAATAGCACGAATACTATCACCTTTTCTGTAGAAGTCACTTGGAATCTGCTCGCTCTTAGGAAGAATAAGTTCATTCTCCTCATCATCAAGAACTAAAACCTCTTTTTTCCAAACCTGATAAACTTCACCTGTAACTACCTCACCAACTCGCGCACTATATTTTTCAAATAAAACAGCCTTTTCTAAATCAAGGATTCTTGCCGCAAGATTCTGTCTTATAGACAATACCGATCTACGACCAAAATCTTTCAATTTAATCTCATCTGCAACCTCTTCACCTACTTCATAAGTTTCATCAATAAGTTTAGCATCGGTTAAAGCGATCTGTTGATTTGGGTTTTCGACTTCGTCATCGTTAACGATTATACGATTTCTCCAAATTTCAAGATCTCCCTTCTCAGGATTAATGATAACATCGAAATTCTCGTCTGTTTCATAAGTTTTGATAAGCATATGACGAAAAACATCCTCTAAAACACCAATCATGGTACTTTTGTCGATATTCGTAAGCTCTTTAAACTCTGCGAAATTGCTTATTAAATTGAGATTATTCATAGTGATACACTCTGATATATTTATTATTATTTAAAATCTAAGTATTCGATGGTTGATTTGATATCCTCTAGCTTATACTCGACCTCTCTTTCAACCTCTTGTTTACGTTTTTTACCCTCTACGGCAACCTTTTCTGTATAGACAACAGTTAGACAATCTTCGGTAGCATCTTTTAACAGCGCAACCATTTTGATTCCTGATTTGAGAACAATTTCGATCTCTTTACCAATAAGTTTTTTATACTGTCTAAAAACCTTTAATGGCTGACCTATACCCGAAGAGGCTACAGTCAACTCAAAATCTTCAAGCTCTCTATCAAACTCAGCCTCAACTTTGCGACTCAAGTCTATACATTTATCAATTGACACAACAGTGTCGCTATCAATAAGTATCTCTACTTCATTTGAAAAGCTACATTTCACATCAACTACAAATAATTCGCTGTCAACTAAGTTGCTTTCAGCGATGGTTCTAAATTTTTGAATATCAATCATTACCTATTAATTATTAAAATAGGGGACTAAAAGTCCCCTACCTCACATATTACACGCTACAAATATACTCTTTTTTATTGGAATAACAAAAAAAAGGAAAAAATGCTATATAAACTCAAGTAATAAAACATAAGTTTATATATACATAATTAATTATAACTCACTATCTTCATCTTTTTTTGTTACGTTGTATGGCTTTAAAATACCGCGCTTAGATTTACGAATAAACTCAATAACCATATCTCTCTCTACGCTTTGAGGAATCTCAGCTTCAACCATATCGCAAGCTTTGTTATAAGCGTATCCACTCTGGAATAGGATTCTGAACATATCTTGAATATGTACGAGCTGTTCTGAACTAAATTTCCTACGACGTAGTCCGATAAAGTTAGCTCCAACGAAAGAGAATGGCTGATGTGCAGCTTTAACGAATGGTGGTACATCTTTATTGACAAGAGAACCTCCACTAATCATTGCGTGAGCACCAATACGAGTAAATTGATGAACCGCTGCATGACCTCCAATAATAGCCCAATCATCAACCTCAACCTCTCCTGCTAAGGATACTCTATTTACGATTACACAGCAATTACCAACAATGCAATCATGTCCAATATGCACATATGCCATTATAAGGTTATTATCTCCAATTACGGTCTTACCTTTAGCAACTGTTCCTCTATTTATTGTAACACATTCGCGTATCGTATTGTTTTCACCAATCTCAACGGTAGTATACTCTCCTTTAAACTTCAAATCCTGTGGGATTCCAGCAATAACAGCTGAGGAGTGTATTTTACAATTTTTGCCTATTCTTGCGCCATCATATATGACTGCATTTGGACCAATCCAACAATCATCTCCTATCGTTACGTCACCTGCAATATATGCAAATGGCTCAATCGTTACATTTTCGCCTAACTTTGCATCAGGGTGAATATAAGCAAGTTTACTAATCATATCTTTTTATATTCTATTTGAATATCTCCTTAATGTTATCGTTTCTTTGCTATTTGCGCCATCAAAACTGCCTCTGTTGCAAGCTTGTCTCCAACAAATGCTTTTGCATCCATAAGAACAATACCTCTTCTAATAGGCTCTTTCAATTTCAACTCAAATTGTAGTGTATCTCCAGGGACAACTTTATTTTTAAACTTGACTGCATCAATTTTCATAAAATAAGTAGCGTAATTTTCTGGATCTGGAATTGATTGCAACGCCAAGATTCCTCCACACTGTGCCATCGCCTCAACAATAAGTACACCTGGCATTACAGGTTCATTAGGAAAATGTCCAACGAAAAATGGTTCATTCATCGTCACATTCTTAATTCCAGCAACACTTTCTGTATCAATATGAATTATTTTGTCAACCAATAAAAATGGTGGACGGTGTGGCAATAGCGATTTTATTTTATTGATGTCAAATACTGGAGCTTCATTTACGTTATATCTGTATGTTGGTTTAACACCATCCTTACGCATTTGTTTTTTTAGAAGTTTTGCAACCTCTGTATTTGCGAAGTGACCTGGACGAGTTGCCATTACACGTCCTTTAATTCTAAATCCAAGAAGAGCTAAATCTCCTGTTAAATCTAGCAATTTATGTCTCGCAGCTTCATTTGAGAATCTAAGTTCAAGATTATTTAGGTAACCTCCTGTAACTTTAATATCTTTTTTATTGAAAATTTGAGATATGCGAGTTACCTCATCTGCTGTAATTTTATCTTCAACAATAACAATCGCATTATCTAAATCACCACCTTTTATTAAGTTTAGATCCAACAAAGGTTCTAATTCGTGTAGAAAAACAAAGGTTCTACATGGCGCTAATTGTGAGTTAAAATCATCTGAAGCATTTAACGTAGCATATTGATTTCCTAAAACTTTAGAATTATAGTCTATATGCGTTGTTACAGTAAATTCGTTATCTGGATATAAGCTAATATCGACACCTTTATCTTCAATTTTATAGCTTATTTTATCGGTTATCTGATAATAGTTTATCTTAGCATCTTGCTCTAACAAACCACCATTAATAATCATTTGACTATACTCTCTTGCTGAACCATCCATAATAGGAGTTTCAGGAGCATCTATCTCGACAATACAGTTATCAACACCATTACACCACAAAGCGGCCATAATATGTTCAATTGTCGACACTCTAGCATCGCCTTTCTCTATTGTTGTACCACGAGATGTGTCGGTTACAAAGTCGCATATAGCAGGAACAGTTGGTTCGCCTTCCATATCAACTCTTTTGAATATAATTCCACTATTTATATCTGCTGGACAGATAGTCATAGTTACATTCAAACCTGTATGTAGACCCTTACCTTTGAAGGTAATAGGAGCATTTATTGTTTTCTGATTACAAGACATAATGTATATATTATAAAATATTTGCGAACAAAGATATTAAATTTTTAAAAGAAAGTAGTACTTTTGTTCAACTTTGTATTTAAATTTATGACAAATAAGAAGATAACAACGAATTCTAGGAATCAGAAAATAAGACTTCCATTTGAGAAAAGACCTACAGATATAGGTTCGTGGAGCTATGACCATAGGTTTGGTCTATGTATAACGGTAATAATTGTTCTGGTAGTTGGGATAATATTTATGTCAGCGAAGATACGTGTCAAATCAGCTCAGGTTGTAGGTTTTATTTTGAATGTAACAGAGACACCTGTAATTATAGATGAACCTGAAGTTAAAAAGGTAGTAAAAAAGAAGATGTCTAGTGAAGATTTTGCAGATGTAAAAAATGCGTTATCTAGTGAGCAGGCAGAAATAGAGGATGAACAAACAGAACAATCTAACTCTGAATTTGCTGAGAACATTAAAAATGAGGCTAAGAGTGTCGCAAAAGGGACAAATTCAAATAGAGCACGATATGAGCAAGGGCTTCGAGAAGAACAGGCTATTATTGACTCGATGAGAAACGGTGCTAAGAAAAAAGATAGAGTCGATGTAAAAGTTAAAGGTAACGTTACTGTTTCATTCTCATTCGTAAATCCAACAAGAAAATCGGTCGAGCACGATGTCCCAGCCTATATGTGTGAAGGTGGTGGAAGGGTTGTCATTAATGTTACGGTAGACAACAACGGAGATGTTACAGCTGCTTCAGCAGACAAAAATCGCTCAACCACAGATGAATGTATAGTATCTACGGCACTAAATGCTGCTAAAAATTTCAAATTTAATGTAAACTCTTCTGCACCTCAAAAGCATCAAGGTACAATTAGTTACATATTTATTCCACAATAGCATTGAAAAATGAAATATATTTTTAAGGAATCTTGAACTGAAAAAAAAGTTAATTTTAAGTGTTATTTTTTACTTATTTTGTCATTTGATTTTATTTTTTTTGCTTATACTTGCACTAAATATCTCAACACTTAAATTGAGATTAAAGATTACCTAAACTAGATATTTTATTAATTATTTTTTATAAGACTATGGCAAAAGAGATAAAATCTAAGAAACGCTTGGTTGTTAGTGCTCAAAATCTACCCGAAGAGTTACAAGCAGAACTTAAGATTAAGTACCCTGATGGGTTTAATGAACATATGATCCGTATTGAAAAGGGATTTAATGACTTTTTCTATGCTGTTACACTTGAAACAGATGAGATCAGTTACCTTGTTAAGCTTAATGTTAAGATAGATGCTCAAGTTGAAGATGACGACAAAGACTACTATGAAGATGACGAAATTGAGGGTGCAGATGAAATTATTGACATCCCAGATGATATGGATAACGAATAGTTTGAAAATATCAGAAAACTCAAAGTTCCCCAAAAAAATAGACACAAATAACTTAAAAAAGTTATTTATGTCTATTTTTTAGTTTATCGACAAAGGCAGTTTGTTAACTAGTTTTGTTTGTGTGACGCAGGGAACTGCCCTACGCGGGCTGCGGTGCGTGATCGCACTCAACAAAAAGTCCTAGAAAACAAAGTTTTCACGAAAGTTTGATGAAACTTTTTAAAGTTTATCACCAAAGGCAGTTTGTTGACTAGTTTTGTTTGTGTGACGCAGGAAACTGCCCTACGCGGGCTGCGGTACGTGATCGCACTCAACAACTATTTATTTATAACTCCTGAGCCTATCAATTCATCAACATCATACCACGCAGCAAATTGACCTGCGGATATACCTCTTTGAGGCTGGTCAAATAGTATATATGCGCCACTCTCTTCGATATTAAGAGTTGCTTTCTGCAACGGTTGACGGTATCGTATTCGCACATCAAACTCCTTTGACTCTCCCAGCCCTAATGCTAAGTCCTCTCGAATCCAATGAATTTCCTCTGGAAGTATTTGTATAGCCCTTCTCTGTAATCCAGGGTGATTGTCTCCCATTCCTACATATATTATATTACTATCGACATCCGTACTTATAACAAACAGTGGTTCTGGCTTTCCACCCACATTCAACCCCTTACGCTGTCCAATAGTATAGAAATGAGCACCATTATGTTCTCCGACCACTTTACCATCTTCAGCACAGTATGTATATGGCATTGAAAGCAGCTCTAAATCGTCTGAAACATCACTACTATACCCACTCCAACTTGCAGGAATCTCAACAATAACACCTTTTTTTGTCTTTAGTTTTTGCTGTAAAAACACAGGAAGATCAACTTTCCCAACAAAACATATACCTTGAGAATCTTTGCGTTTTGCTGTTGCAAGTTTATTCTCTTCAGCAATTCGCCTCACTTCTGGTTTTATTATATCACCTATTGGAAACATCGCTTTAGAGAGTTGTTCTTGAGAAAGTTGACAAAGAAAATAACTTTGATCTTTATTATTATCGGCACCAGCAATAAGCTTAAACACCTCTTTTCCATCAACCATTTCACTATCCACACGACAATAATGTCCCGTTGCAACATAATCAGCTCCAAGTTTTAGAGCTTCTTTAAGAAACACATCAAATTTAATCTCACGATTACATAGTACATCTGGATTCGGCGTTCTCCCCTTTTCGTACTCACTGAACATATAGTCTACAACTTTAGCCCTATACTCTACACTCAAATCAATACAATGAAATGGAATATCTAATCTCTTTGCAACTAGCTCTGCAAACATCTGATCGTCGTACCAAGTACACTCTCCTGCGAGTGTTCCCGTTGTATCGTGCCAATTCCTCATAAATAGAGCAATCACTTCATACCCTTGTTCTTTCAGTAGATATGCTGCAACTGAGGAATCTACCCCACCAGACATACCTATAACAACACACTTTTTATTACTCATAATATTTTGAAATTTTGACAAAGATACTTTTTTTTCACAAAGAGGAAAACAATGTTTTACTCTTTAATTCTATCGTTTTTTCGTAAAAATATTAAACTTAGCTAATACTCTGTTTTTACGACTAAGGATTGACGTCTCAATCACCAATAGTAAAATAGCAATGACAATCAATAATTGATACTTTTCACTATATGCCTCAAATTGCACACTTTTAAATCTCTTCTTTTCAGTTTTATTAACGAGGTTAATAATCTCCTGTAATCCGAGACTTTTATTTGATGATCGAATGTATGCACCACCAGTAGATAGTGCCACCTCTTCAAGCATCTTTTCATTTAACTTCGAGACTACCATCTCGCCATTTTCATCCTTAATAAACTCGCCATTAATCTCAATCGGTGCACCTTCGGGCGTACCAATACCAATGGCATGTATAACAATCCCACTCGCCTCAGCTAATTTTGCCGCAGACAACGCATCATCTTCATGGTTCTCGCCATCAGAGACAAGAATCAATACACGACTCCCCTCACTCTCCGAAGAGAATGATTTAGTAGCCAACGATATAGCAGACCCAAGTGCCGTGCCCTGCTTACTAATCATATTTGACGATATATGGTTAGCAAAATTTCGTGCTGCGGTATAATCACTCGTAATTGGGAGCTGTACATAAGCATCACCTGCAAAAACAATAAGTCCAATCTTATCATTTTTAAGCTCATCTAACAACCTTGTAATTGCATATTTTGTCTTCTCAAGTCTATTCGGTTCAAAATCTTGAGCGAGCATACTATTTGATACGTCAACCGCAATCATAATCTCAATACCCTCTTTAGATACCTCCTTGAGCTTAGATCCTAGTTGTGGTCTTGCTAAAGCAACAATAATAAGAGTTAAGGATATTACATATATAATAAACTTAGTTCTAAGTCTTCCAGGCGACGCATCAGGCATTAGCTGAGTAATGGTTTCGAGCTCTCCAAAGCTCTCCAACCGTCTCTTTCTCGCCTTAACAATGACGATATATACAACTATTATAAGAGGTACAATAGCTAATAAATACAACATTTCTGGATTCGCAAACCTAAACATATTAAATTTAAATTTTAGTTAATACTCATGTTCTCTGCATCGCTACACGATAGCAGAGAACAAGTTATAATTTAGTTCATAGTTGGCAGAACAGAGTATTTATTAGAGTACTCAAGCATCTGCGTAACATAGTCCTGAGAGTAGTCAATCGCAATATCAACAATCTCTCCATTCTCTAAAACTGGAGTATATACTGGATTTACAAATCCATTGTATGGCTCTAAGTTAAGAGCAGCATAACGATCTAAAACCTCCTTATGAAGATCTTTATCAACCGCAATTGCATACTTCTCAACAAGCTCTTTACCAGCAATGAAGTCTCCTTCTGATTTAATGCGTTGAATCTCCTTTAAAAGATCTCCAAACAATACTCTCAGCTTCTCGAAGTCATTAACGACAAAATATGTCTTATTATTTTCAACAACCTTTATAATAACATCTTCGTTCTTTCCATTTTCATAACACCACTCAGCAACTAACTTACGATTACGCATATGAGCTTGTTCAACATCTTTTCCAAGTTGCACTCTTGTCAACTGCGACATAATACCATTCATAATATACTTAGAGTACTCAGCTTTGTATGTCTCCTCAGATGGTACGATACCAAGCTCAATTAACTTTGCATCTGCAAGATAGTACAGAGCAAATAAGTCTGCTCTAGCCTCTTCAAGGGTTGCACCATATTGTTTAAGTTCATCACCCTTAGTTCCCGGAGCTAATTGACCTGAACCATGTCCAAGACACTCATGTAGATCTACATGAAGATTATCTGCCAACGTACCAAACTCTTTAAGACGATTACGATCCTCTTCTCTAAGGAAAAACTCCTCAGTAAATCCACCACCTTTACCCGCTTCAGCATAAGCATACGTAATATTTTGTATAGTCACCGATTTAGATCCATAATCACGTCTAATCCAATCTGCATTTGGAAGGTTTACTCCGATTGGTGTTGTTGGATAGCAATCTCCACCTAACATAGCTACAGTGATAACTTTTGCAGAGACTCCTTTAACTTTCTCTTTTTTGAATTGAGTATCAACTGGAGAGTGATCCTCAAACCACTGCGCATTATCGCTTATAACTTGAGTTCGTTTAGTAGCCTCGATATTTTTGAAATTGACAAGCGACTCCCATGAAGCCTTATATCCCATTGGATCACCATATGTCTCCGTAAATCCATTTATAAAGTCCACTGTTGATGAAGTATCCTTCACCCAAAGAGTGTTAAACTCATCAAATGTTCTAAGATCACCTGATTTATAGTATGAAATCAATTTCCCAATCAAAGGCTCTTGGCTCTCATTAGCAACTGATTTTGCCTTTTCCAACCAATATACAACTTTTTCTAGTGCCTCAGTGTACATTCCATCTACCTTCCAAACTCGCTCCACTATCTCACCATCAACTTTTGCAAGTTGACTATTCAAGCCATAAGATACTGGACATGGATCATTTTCAACTACAATATCTGTATAAAATTTCTCAACCTCACTCTGAGTTACTCCACTATAGTAATTATTTGCAGATGTAGTAATTACATCATCACCTTCAGTTTGGTTTGATTTCTTTGCATACTCATTAGGGTTAAAAACAACACCTTTTACACACTCTAAAAGCTCTTGATTTGTTCCGAAATCTTGAGGAAATTTATCATTAGGAGTCTCTGCAATTAAAGCATCAAAATATTCCGCAGAAAATGCAGGAACAAATTTATCGTTAGAGTCATGGTTGTGTACTCCATTTGAGAACCACACTTTTTTCAAGTAAATCTCAAAAGAGTCCCACTCTGAAGATGTTTTATCTCCCTCATAATTTTGATATATTGCCTCAAGTGTACGTCTAACCGCAAGGTTATATTTAAAATTTTGATCAAATAAAATATCCCTACCATACATTGCAGCCTCACTAAGATAGTATATAAGCAACTTTTCATTTAGAGGTAACTCCTCAAATCCTGGCACCTGGTACCTTAATATCTTGGCATCATCAAAGCGATCAACCACCCAATCAAACTCTAGTTTTTTCTCATTTGATTCGGCACACGAACCCATCAACACAACAGAACTGCATACAATCATAGTTTTGAATATTTTCATCATAATACATTATATTTATCATTTATGCAAAGTTATAGAATTTTACGTAAAAAATTTATATTTTTGCAATCTAAATTTATAACTTTGTCGAGTTATTTATAAAAAAACTTTTAGTATAAAGTTTGATATAAACAACCCTAGAGTAGCAGCTGTGAGTGATTGCAGTTAATAAATAGAATTTATACAAAAATTATATAAATAAAATTTAGACTAAATAGATGGAAATTTCAGATAAATGCTCTAAAATTGAGCAGTTTATATCTAGTAATTCAGGGAAATGCGTAGGTTTTATCCCTACAATGGGAGCATTACACAGCGGACATATATCTTTAGTCGAGAGTGCTCGCAAAGAGTGTGACATTGTCATTGTGAGCATTTTTGTCAATCCGACACAATTCAATGACCCGAATGATTTAAAGTGCTATCCACGAACACTCGAAGCTGATACTAAGCTCCTCGAAAGTGCTGGTGTTGATCTGGTATTCACTCCTACTGTGAGTGAGATCTATCCAGAGAGAGATGATAGAGTATTTGATTTTGGTGCGCTAGAGACTGTAATGGAGGGATCAACAAGACCAGGACACTTTAACGGTGTTGCACAGGTGGTTAGTAGATTATTTGACATTGTGAAACCTCAGAAAGCCTACTTTGGCGAGAAGGATTTTCAGCAATTGACAATAATTAAAGCTATGGTTAAAGAGCTTGGGATAGCAGTTGAGATTATTGCATCTCCAACAGTAAGAGGTAAGGATGGACTTGCTTTAAGTTCGAGGAATGCACTACTAGATGCAGAGCATAGAGAAGCTGCACCAGAGATATACTCTACAATGAAGAGTGCAACTTTAGAGGTTAATAATATGACTCCTCAAGAGGCCAAGCAGATGGTTATCGATAAGATAAACTCTAACAGCTTATTGAAAGTAATTTATTTCAATATTGTTGATAGTGACACGCTACAAAATATTACATCATGGGAGGGGCATAGAGCCGTTCAAGGGTGTATCGCTGTTCAGGCTGGCAACGTTCGTTTAATTGACAACATAAACTTTGTATAATAAGTATAATAATGCAAATAGAAGTATTAAAATCTAAAATTCATCGTGTAACCGTAACGCAAGCTAACCTAAACTATGTAGGTAGTATTACGATAGATGAGAACATCCTTGACGCTGCCAATATGATTGGGGGCGAGAAGGTACAAATTGTTAACGTTAACAATGGCGAGCGATTAGAGACATATATTATCAAAGGTGAGCGAGGAAGTGGATGTATCTGCCTTAATGGTCCTGCTGCACGTAAGGTTGCTGTTGGTGATGTTGTTATAATTATATCATATGCTATTATGGATTTTGAGAAAGCTAAGATATTCTCTCCATGGGTAGTATTCCCCGACACACAGACAAATATAATTTTATAAAATATATTGTGATGCAAATTAGAATTTGCTAGGTACATAAAATTTACTCCGTGAGTATCATTTTCGTGATCGTACTCAACAAAAAACATAAAAAAAGAGTCTAAGGTTAATAATTAACTTTAGACTCTCTCTTTTTATTGACCTACTCCCACTCGATAGTTGCAGGTGGTTTCGAGCTAATATCGTAAACTACTCTATTTACTCCTTTAACCTTATTTATAATGTCATTAGACATTTTAGCCAAGAAATCGTAAGGTAAATGTACCCAATCTGCGGTCATTCCATCAGTTGAAACAACAGCACGAAGAGCTACACAATTTTCGTATGTTCTCTCATCTCCCATAACACCAACTGATTGTACTGGCAATAACATTGCGCCTGCCTGCCAAACTTGATCGTATAGTCCAAACTCTTTAAGTCCATCAATAAATATTGCATCAACATCTTGAAGAATACGAACTTTTTCAGCTGTAACCTCTCCAATGATTCTGATACCAAGACCTGGACCTGGGAATGGATGACGTCCTAATAGAGATGCAGAGATTCCCATCTGCTTACCAACACGTCTAACTTCATCTTTAAATAGTAAGCGTAAAGGCTCAACAATTTTAAGATTCATTTTGTCAGGTAATCCACCTACATTATGGTGAGATTTAATTGTTGCAGATGGACCATTTACCGAGATTGACTCAATAACGTCAGGATAGATTGTACCCTGTGCCAACCACTTAATATCTTTTAATTTTTGCGCCTCTTCGTCGAATACCTCGATAAAGTCACGACCTATAATTTTACGTTTTCCCTCAGGATCAGTAACTCCTTTTAAATCATTAAGGAATTTGTCACCAGCTCTCACACCAATAACATTTAGTCCCATATGCTCATATGACTCCAATACCGATTCAAACTCATTCTTACGCAACAGACCCATATCAACAAAGATACATACCAAATTTGCACCAATTGCCTTATGAAGAAGAATTGCAGCAACCGTAGAGTCTACTCCACCCGACAAACCTAAAAGAACTTTATCATCACCAAGTTTCTTTTGAAGTTCTGCTACAGTTGTATCTACGAATGAACTTGGAGTCCAATCTTGAGTACAACCACAAACGTCTACAACAAAGTTTTTCAATAGTTGTGAACCCTCTGTTGAGTGATAAACTTCAGGGTGAAATTGAATACCCCAGCTCTCTTCACCTTCAATATGGTAAGCCGCTACACGTACATCCTCTGTACTAGCAATAACTTTATAAGTATCAGGAATAGTTGCAATTGTATCACCATGCGACATCCAAACTTGAGTAGTTTCAGATATACCCATCATTAATGGATCTCCAGCCTCTTTCACGCTCAACATTGCACGACCATACTCACGAGTAGCAGATGGTTTAACCTCACCACCAAAGTAGTGTGCAAGGTATTGCGCTCCGTAGCACACACCAAGTAGAGGTAATTTACCTTTTATTGCCGACAAATCGACCATTGGAGCTTTCTCATCTCTAACAGAACAAGGGCTACCAGAAAGGATTACCCCTTTAATAGAGTCGTCAAGCTCTGGTGCGTTATTAAATGGGTGAATCTCACAGTAAATATTCAGCTCTCTGACACGTCTAGCTATAAGCTGCGTGTATTGTGAACCGAAATCAAGTATTAAAATTTTCTCTTGCATATATTATTTTCTTAATGTACTAAATTATATAATTTATTAACTCTCATATAGTTTGAGATAACTACCCTACGTGGGCGGAACAATGTTAACTAAGCACTAACTATATTAAAATTGCCAACTCGACTGTTAATAACTTTGTTACAAACTTCAAGTACATCGCTGTATATTAGTTATAATATACCAATTGTACCATATCAATTTAATCCAACTAGTGAACTTAAAACAGTGTTATATTACCTCAGAGAGCTAATTTAGGCTCTAACTGTAGCACCACACTGCTTTTCAAATTGCTTAACTAGATTGTTCATAACTTTCTCTATAACACTATCTGTTAAGGTTACACTCTTATCTTCAAGGATAAAACTCAATGCGTAAGATTTTTTACCTTCAGGAAGTTTATCACCATCATACACATCAAACAGTGTTACACTCTTCAATAATTTCTTATCTGCCGATAGCGCAATGTTTTGCAATTGAGCAAATGTAACATTTTTATCAACTAACAAAGCTAAATCTCTCTTAACTTCAGGGAATTTAGATAGTTCAACAACTGATATTTTATGTTTTTTAGTCGCTTTAACCAAAAGATCAAAGTTTATTTCAGCAAAATATACATCAGTTTTACCTCCAAACATCTTATTAATCTTAGGAGACACAACACCCATCTGCAACAACTCTTTGCCATTTATCTCGATACTCATTGCATCTGCAAATAGATCAGACTCTAACAAGTTGCTCTTTAATTTATATATGTCCAATCCAAAGCGTTTCAAAATCTTCTCAACTGCTGCTCTTAAAGTATAGAACGTAGTTGGAGCTGCTGTTTGATTCCATGAAGCACTACACTCGTTACCTGTTACAGTAATTGCAAGTCGAGACTTCTCTGTATATGAAGATAGTGGATTTTCACCAGCGTTATCATTATAATAGTAGCAATTTCCAAATTCATACATTTTAAGGTCTGAACTACGGCGATTTCTATTAAACTCAACAGCTTCCATTGCATTAAACAATAGTGTCTGTCTCATTACATTCAAATCATTGCTTAATGGATTTACTATTTTAACAATATTTTCAAGTTTATAACTCTCCAGTCCTTCATAGTATGTAGATCTAGTCAAAGAGTTACTCATTATCTCTGTA
This sequence comes from uncultured Rikenellaceae bacterium, assembly GCA_947038405.1. Lineage (GTDB taxonomy): Bacteria > Bacteroidota > Bacteroidia > Bacteroidales > Rikenellaceae > CAMQVY01. Next base: position 45,955 of record CAMQVY010000008.1, read on the forward strand.
TAACCATTTGCAGTCATAAAATCCGAAACGCTATTAATCAACCCACCCTTATCTGGACGTGGCGCATATGCCAAAGTTGAATTAACGTGCACTGGTACTTCCACATTATTGTAACCATATATTCTCAATATATCCTCAATAAGATCCGCTTCTCTCTGAACATCAACTCTATATGGAGGGACAATCACAGATAGTACACCATCATTTTCAGCCTCAATAACAATATCAAGTGCTGTAATAATAGCTCTTACTTTTTCTGTCTCAATCTCCTTACCAATCAGTCTATTTACTCTATCGAAAGATATTTCAAAACGGAAAGGTTCAATTTTAGTAGGATATAGATCTGTAATCTCTGAAGATATTTCACCACCAGCCAACTCTTTAACGAGTAAAGCAGCTCTTTTTAGTGCATAAATTGCATTATCAGGATCAATTCCTCTCTCAAAACGGAAAGAAGAATCTGTATTTAATCCATGTCTTTTAGCTGTTTTTCTAACCCAAACTGGGTTGAAATAAGCACTCTCTATAAATATACTTGTAGTAGAGTCACTAACACCAGAATCCATTCCACCAAATACACCTGCAATACACATAGGTTTTTCAGCGTCACATATCATCAAGTCCTCACTAGATAACTCACGAGTAACCTCATCTAAAGTGATGAATTTAGCTCCATTATCACAAGTTCTAACGATAATTTTATCTCCCGCAACTTTATCTGCATCAAAAGCGTGAAGCGGTTGACCAAGATCATGAAGAATGAAATTTGTTATATCTACAATATTATTTTTAGGATTAAGTCCAATTGCACGCAATCTGTTTTGCAACCACTCTGGAGATGGAGCAACTTTAATATTAGTCATAGTTACACCAGCGTATCTTACTGCGCCTTCACTAGCTAAAACTTCAACTGCAACCTCTCTACTATTATTATCAACTTTATACTCATCAACAGAAGGTAAAATCAATTCAACACGACTACTATTTGCTTTCAGATATGCTGCCAAATCTCTTGCAACACCATAATGAGATGCCGCATCAATTCTATTTGGAGTAAGACCTATTTCAAACAGATAGTCATTTTCGATATTCAATATTTCGCTCGCAGGAGATCCCACAACAGCATCTTCAGCCAATTCCATGATACCAGCGTGACTACCACCTAAACCTAGTTCGTCAGTTGCACATAGCATACCGAAAGATTCAACACCACGAATCTTACTTTTTTTGATTTTAAAACCACTCTCTTCACCATCAGGATACAACATTGTGTTAACAGTTGCAACCATTGTTTTAAGTCCAGTTCTCACATTTGGCGCACCACACACAACTTGCAAAGGCTCACCCTCTCCAATTGACACTGTAGTTACGTGTAGTTTATCTGCATCGGGATGCTTCTCACAAGATAACACCTCTCCAACTACAACACCTGCTAAACCACCTTTAATAGCTTCAATTTTATCAAGACCTTCAACTTCAAGTCCAATATCTGTAAGAGTTTCAGCTATTTGCTCTGGCGTCAAATCACACTTTAAATACTCTTTGAGCCAAGTATACGAAATTTTCATATGTTTTGTTTTACTTCAATTATAACGACAAATATCACCCATATCGTCAAAAATATTTATGGGCAAAAGTTACGGATGCAACATACACCCTAAAAACTTGCGAAAGATACGAAAAACTTTGCTTTTTTTTAGGGTTTTAGCAAAAAAATATTGAGTGCGATCACGTACCACTACCCACATAGGGCGGCAGTACGTGATCGCACTCAACAAATAAATAATTAATTATCTATATATATATTTATATAAGTATTAGGCAGCTCTTTATTTAAAAGTGGCAATAACTTTCCACCGAACAAACTCCACATAGGTACATGAAGAGTATCTATTCTTACATTAATGTCATCAGGTAAATAGTCAATAGCTCCACCTATCACTAGGTTCTTAATATGTCCGTTTTTAAATATATCTTCAGGAATCCTCCCGTCTTTAACCTCGACGAATAATTTATCTACCTCTTGTTTAATTTGAACCTCTTCTGGTGGCACTATTTCATGTACTAGCCAACCAATCTTTGGTCTCAATGCAAATGTCTCTCTATTTTGTTCTAGCCCAATAAAACCAGCCCACAACTCAATATTATACACCTCTTTAGTTAAAGCATCAAGAGCTACAACTGGGACTTTAACTATCTCATCGGGGAGATTATTTGATCCATACAGCTCTTTTAATCCGTTTCGTTCTCCACCCTTACTATAAGGGAAAAATTTAACAATCCAACCATCAACAACCTCTGGCTTACCATACGTTTCTAAGGTATGATATTTAAACATGTTCATCCAAAACTCTTTATCAATACTCCCTTTTGTTGTCTCTATAATCTTTTCTATTATTGGAGTGATCTCTTTTGTCCACCACTCTAAATCGTACTGAGAAAGATATTCTGTCTTTTTCAATAACTTCTCCCAATCCTCCGTTGAACCTTCAAGTGTAATATTTGGTATTCCACAACCATCAAATGATACAATATATTCAAAATACGACTTAGCACTATTCATTATAGTAATTTGTGATGCGATTTTTTCAATCTGCGTGGTTGTCGAGAAGTTGCACTCCAAAACATTCGAGATATCTCCTTTTGTATTCTCAGAGATCTGAGTCGAAAAACGCTCTACTATCGACTCCCAATCACAATCCTCAAGGAATCCATCTACATAAACTACCAATTCCTCTTTCCCTTCATGATCAACTAATTTACCTCTTAAATCTTCTGCATTGAAATTGACATGATGAGAAAATCCTTGACTAATAAGTAACCATATCATATCGGGAGATATGACGAAAGGTCGATGATTCACATAAGCATTAAACATTCCATCAAACAGTGAATGATGATCATAATTCACTAACTTATTTGGAAATTCACTATGCGCTAATACATTTAACGGGAATCCTAATGAATAAGTTTTAATATCTACTCTTTTGGATATAATTGCCCCAAATATATCAGAGGGGCTCTTTTCATCAAGTAGCTCTTTAGGCTTAGATAACTCTTCTACCTGAAAAGTTACTGACTCTTGTGCATCTACATTAAATGCAATTATAAGAAATAACACAATAATAAAACGTCTCATACGCAATATTTTTAGTTGATATATGCAATGTACACATTTAAAATCTAATTAACAAACTACTGTTGAGTACGATCACGCACTACCGCCCGCGGAGGGCAGTTCGCAGGCTAGTTTTCAAAAAAAAGGTCTCCTAGAGTATTAACTCTAAGAGACCTTTTAAATATCACCAATGTTTATATGTGTAATACAAATACTACACAACATAACCGATGGTTAGTCAAGCTCTATCATCAAAATATTTTTTGCGATATTAACTCCTATTTCTGCGTCTAACGACTTTACTTTTCCATCCAATGGAGCAAGCACTTTATTACTCATCTTCATAGCTTTGAAGATCAACAATAAATCACCCTTTTTAACATCATCTCCAACTTTAACTGTATACTCAACAACGCTTCCTGGCATAAATGAAACAACTCTTTTCGGATTGTTTGGCACCCATGTCTTACGATTAAGAAACGAACGATTTAACGTTGTTTTATAATCACCGCTCTCTGTTGAAATAATATCATATTTAATCTCTGACATAATACTTATGCTTTAAAATGGAGGAAGTCCATGCTTCTTACGTGGACGACCAACGCTTTTAGTTGTAGCAACTTTCAATGCGTGCTCAATACACTTACGAGTTTCAGCTGGAGCAATCACAGAGTCAATATAACCCTTAGATGCAGCAACGTAAGGATTTGCAAACTTATCACGATACTCTTGAATCTTGATTTTACGCATTTCAATTGGATCTTCAGCACCCATTATCTCTTTTCTAAAGATAATGTTAGCAGCACCCTCAGCACCCATAACTGCAATTTCAGCTTGAGGCCAAGCAAAAACAAAGTCTGAACGAAGATGACGAGAACCCATTGCGATGTATCCACCACCATACGCCTTACGAAGAATTACAGTAACTTTAGCAACTGTACTCTCGCTGTAAGCATAAAGTAACTTAGCACCATGACGAATAACTCCAGCATGCTCTTGGTCAATACCAGGAAGGTAACCTGGAAGATCCTCAAGAGTTATGATTGGAATGTTAAACGAATCACAGAAACGAATAAATCTTGCTGCTTTATCTGATGAGTCACAATCAAGTACACCTGCAAGAACAAGTGGCTGATTTGCAACAAAACCAACAGTTTCACCGTTAATTCTACCAAATCCAACTACAATATTAGCTGCAAACAGCTCCATTACCTCAACAAATTCACTCTCATCAACAAGTGACTTTATAACATCACGTACGTCATATGGCTGCGATGGATCTTGAGGAACAATTTTAGAGATATCATATTTTGCAAGCGGTGCAGATGGCTCAACTTTCGCTGCTTTAATTTCATTATTTGCAGGAAGTAGTTTAACCAATTGGCGAATCTGTCCGAAACACTCACTCTCGCTCTTCGCAAAGAAGTGTGCATTACCAGTAATCTCGCTATGTACACGAGCACCACCAAGCTCTTCACCTGTAATATCTTCACCAAGTACAGTTTTGATAACTTCTGGTCCTGTAATAAACATCTTAGAGATATTTTCTACTACAAAAACGAAGTCAGTCAAAGCAGGAGAGTAAACAGCTCCTCCAGCACATGGACCTAAGATTACAGATATTTGAGGAATAACACCACTAGACAATGTATTTCTAAAGAAAATTTCGCCATAACCAGCCAATGCGTTCACACCCTCTTGGATACGAGCACCACCTGAGTCATTTATTCCAATTAAAGGAATACGCATATTCAACGCATAGTCCATAATTTTTGTGATTTTACGAGCGTGCATAAAGCCTAGAGAGCCTCCTGCAACAGTAAAGTCTTGGGCGAAAATAGCAACTGGGCCACCATGAATTGTTCCTGTACCGATAATAACACCATCACTAGGAAGGTCCTTATCTAACATTCCAAAGTCCATGCTATCATGTTTCACAAAGATATCATACTCATGGAAAGTATCTTCATCAAGTAGTTCGATTACACGCTCACGAGCAGTAAGTTTACCCATTGCCTTCTGTTTTTCAACAGCTTTCATGCCTCCTCCACAGTAGATCTTCTCTTTCCTCTGTTCAAGGTCGAGAACTTTTTTATCTTCTGACATAAATTTTTATTTAAATTAATAATAATTGTATATTTCACATAAAGATCGAAACATATAATACTACAAGGTTAATGAAAAAAAACTACACCTCCAAAAAATAACGGTGAATAAATTTCGTTGTCATATGTCCCCAAAATATAAGTTTTCAAATATATATTGGTATAAATAGCCTAAATATAGCCTTGAAAATAGAGAATACGCAAGCCTCTAACACCATAAACATTGAACGAATACAAGTTGCTAAAATAAAAATAGTTATTAACTTACATCAACCTATAATCGTTACTTATATATGTTTGCAACCTTAAAGTACAATCAAATTTCATACCAATTTTAAAGAGTTGCTTCATGGATAAACATATCTTTACAATCAAAGTTAGCCTCTGGCTTCTCATCAAAAATTCCATAAACAGATGACCCAGAACCCGACATAGAGGCATATATAGCCCCTTTTGCATACAAATCACTCTTTATTTGAGATAATTCTGGATATTTAGTAAATAGACTCTTTTCAAAATCATTTACAACAACACCTCTCCAACATGACATATCTGTAGTTATTATCTCTTTCAAAGATAATTCGGGAACACATGGAGTAACACCCGCATATGCCTCAGCTGTTGATACTGCAATATCAGGTTTTATTAACACAATGTACTTACCAGCCAAATTCAAATCCACAGCAGACAACACCTCTCCCCTACCTTCTGTTAATTGAGGTATATTTTCGACAAAAAATGCAGTATCACTACCTAATATAGCCGCAAGTTTTTTCATCATATCTACACTAAGGTTTAACTCAAATAGTGAATTTATTGCAATAATTACTGAAGTTGCATTCGCAGAACCTCCTCCAAGTCCTGCTCCAAAGGGGATATTTTTATGTAAGTGAATATCAACTCCACCAACGTGATACTCCGTCTGCATCAACTTCGCTGCCCTTACACATAAGTTTGCCTCAACGGGGCAATCAACAATAACTCCTGATTCAGAGTACCTAATCTCATTACAACTATTCCTAACCACTTCAACAACATCACATAGCGACTTCAAAGGGTACATAATACTCTCTATATCATGAAATCCATCACTACGTCTCTTTATTATATTGAGTCCAATATTAATTTTGCAGTTTGAATATACTATCATCTTATAATCTATTTTATTATGCAAATATAATAAATCAAACCCACACTACAACCATGGTAATAAAGTTTTATTACTTGAGTATTTTTTCGTATATTTGTATTGTTAAAGCTAACAACAAATTATATTGTGCAATCGTGAATACAGAATTTAGAACCATAATAGAACCACCAAAGTTTAATCTAAAAATAGATCACTCTCAAAGAGTTTTATTTGTGGGTTCATGTTTCGCTGAAAACATTGCTCAATATATGTTAAAGGCGAAATTCAACACTACTTGCAATCCTTTCGGGGTACTATACAACCCAGCATCAATTGCAAATATGTTTGAAACATTGCAACAAAAACGTACTTTTTTTGAGTCAGACTTAACTCCAGCAAAAGACAATTCACTATGGTGTAGTTTCTCTTTCCATGGCAGCTTTTCAGATCAAGACCCATACACAGCATTGACCAAAATGAATGATGCTGTGATGATTGGTGCAGACTCTCTGCTACGCTCAGATGTGGTTATTATTACATTTGGAACTGCATGGATCTATCAACTCCTAGAGGGTGAGCAGACGGTTGCAAATTGTCATAAATTTTCTTCCTCAATATTTAATCGTAAATTATTATCGGTAGAGGAGATTGTTGAGACATACGATAAAATAGTATCTCAAACATTAAAAGACAAAGAAGTAATATTCACTGTCAGCCCAATTAGACACATAAAAGATGGATTGTCAGAGAATACAATAAGTAAAGCAACACTACATCTTGCAATCAAGGAACTTACGCATAGACACCAAAATGCCTCATACTTCCCATCATATGAGATAATGTTAGATGACCTTAGAGATTACAGATTCTATGCCGAAGATATGGTACACCCCTCAAAACTAGCGGTAGATTATATTTGGAATATTTTCAGCGACTCTCTATTCTCCGACAAAACAAAAAATCTTGTAAAGGATGTAGAGAAGATTGCGGATGCAATGAACCATAGACCATTCAACCCAAACTCTACGGCACACTTAAAATTCAAAGATAGTATATTTTCCAGAACACTTAAATTACAAGAGACATATCCTCAAATGGATATGAGTAGAGAATTAGCGTACTTTAAAACAAATGAATAGTAAAAAAATTAAATGTAAAAAATGCGGAAGCAAGGTCAATATTCCTTTTGCGTGGGTACTTGGTCTCGAGATTATCCTCCATTGTACTGAGTGCAAAACCAAATACTTGACTGGATATAAAATGGGAGCCTTTCTCTCGGCAATAGCACTAGTTATCACTTTAACTACTGCAAATATTTTTATATTCTTGACTTCGTCGATTCTAATTCCACTTATAGCGATACTAATTATTCCAACGTGGATATATATCGGCTATAAATTTAGATTGTTTTGGCTACTAAAGAGAAAAACTAAGGTTTCAAAGAGAGCTGACGAACCCTCTTTAAAACCTTAGTTATACTACGATGTGACTATTTAGTCTATCTTAAACGATCTAGGGAACGAACCAATGCTTCATCCTTAATAATACCTCTATAGCTTAACCAAATTAAGGCAACACCAATAAGAGGAAGTACAACCGTTGCCGAATATCTAATATCATTAACTGCAATATCAGCAATTGATGAATTAACTCGATATAGATAATAGCCAACAAAAAGTTGTAATCCAAGCATCAAAACCCAAGATACATAACATAGTCGGATCTGTAATATACGATTCTTATATAGAAATATTATTACCAGTGGAATAATAGCCACAAGTACGTTTAAGACTCCCATATATGTAGTTGATAAAATTAACTCTCTTGAAGCATTATCTGTAAATAACCCAAAACTAGTTAATTCATACCCCAACTCTCCTCCAACAAATGAGACCATTGGAAAAAATAACATTAAGCCGAAAATTAAAGATGCGGCAATTAAATATAACGTTTGTATTCTTTGTATCATAACCTATCTCTTTTTTATCACTTTATCTACTAAATATTTATTTCTTTCTCCTGAATTGCGGTTTAATAATTCCCCTAAAAAGCCTGCTAAAAATAGTTGAACACCAAGTATCACCGATGCTATTGCAATGTAAAACAACGGCTGTTCCACGACTCCTCTATACCATATACCTTGACTTTGATTATACAGCTTCTCAACAATAAGCCATGTAGTTGTAAATCCACCTAAAATAAACATTAAAGTTCCCAGCCCACCGAAAAAATACATTGGACTCTTTCCAAATCGAGAGACAAACAGAACTGTTATCAGGTCAAGATAACCTTTAATCATCCTCTCCCATCCAAACTTAGAGACTCCGTATTTACGAGCATGGTGCTCAACAACCTTCTCTCCTATATTATTAAATCCAGCTTTTTTTGCAAGAATAGGGATATACCTGTGCATCTCACCATATACTTCGATACTCTTCACCACTCTCTTCTTATACGCTTTTAATCCGCAATTGAAGTCATGTAGTTTTATCCCAGATGCTAAACGAGCCGTTCCATTAAAAAACTTACTAGGTAAAGTTTTACCAATTGGGTCATGTCTTAGTTGTTTCCAACCAGAGACCAAATCGTATCCATCCTCAACAATCATACGATACAGCTCTGGGATCTCATCGGGAGAGTCCTGCAAATCCGCATCCATAGTTATTACAACATCTCCATCAGCAGCCTCGAAACCGCTAAACAGTGCTGCACTCTTACCATAATTACGAGCAAAGCTAATTGCTTTAACATTCTCATTAACCTCCGAAAGCTCCTCAATAATACTCCAAGAATTATCATTAGAACCATCGTTCACAAAGATAATTTCATAACTCAGACCAGCCTTATTCATAACACGCTGAATCCAATTTGTCAACTCTACAAGAGACTCCTCTTCATTAAATAGAGCTACAACAACCGAAATATTCAATCTACTCTTCATTTTTTTCTATAAATATGTTAACATTTCTCCTTAAAAATGGCGAAACAAAAAGCCCTATAGCACCTCCATTAAGCATCATAGCTATGATACCTGAAAGAATAAATACTATCGGATTTTTCATAAAGTCTATCATTCCCGCATCTACAGCTTCAGTAAATTTACTTACCATAGAACTCCCCTCAAATTGAGTTTGCAATTGAGCAATATACGCCAACATATTAGCTTCAAAATCCTCAGGAGCGATATGTACATTAATGAAATATTCCCCTAATCCACTTATGATACCCGCATAAAACATAGATACGAAAGCAAATCCAAATGCTTCACCAAATGTATTTCCTAAGTCCCCTTTTTTTACAGCTCTTTTTTTACCGAAGTAATATATCCCAATGATGAGTGCAACAGCAGAAAGCATTGAAATAGATGCACTAGCAGCTCCATCCATATTAAATATTACAGGAATAGCTGTAAAACCGAAATTGATTAGACCTAAAACTAAACCCGCCTTTGCAGCATCAGCAGCAAAGTTGATATTTGTACCCATATTTAATTATTTATTTAATTTAAAATTACAAAATCTACTGCCCCCTCACGAGTAACCTCTGGCTCATCGCCCGTCAAATCGACCAAAGTTGTTGGTATCGAGCTACAAATACCACCGTCAATCACTACATCTACAAAGTTGCCAAACATCTCATCAATCAACTCTGGATCTGTTGTGTACTCTTGATCCTCATCTTCAATCTTCACAGAAGCACTCAACAGTGGTGAACCCAAAGCCTTTACAATCGACTGAGCTATAACATTATCTGGCACCCTTACCCCGATTGTTTTCCTCTTCTCTAATACTTTAACAGGAATACTTCCTGAAGCCTTCAATATAAAAGTTATAGCTCCAGGTAGATATTTTTTCAATATTTTAAATGTCACATTATCCACCTTAGCAAACTCCGATATAGTGCTAATATCTGGACACACAAGAGTTAACTCTTTTTCACTTTTGCCTGTAATCTTTTTTAACTTCTCAACCCCTTTTGTGGATTTGAGAGAGCATCCCAAAGCGTAGACACTATCAGTTGGATAGATGATAACATCACCATCTTTCAACGACTCGCACACACGACCAATCGCCTTTTCATTCGGATTATCTGAGTAAATTTTTATTATCATATTAAAAACACTCTTTAATTTATTTGAGGGTTAAAGGTATAAATATTTTTTCAGTTTTCACAAACAAAAATAAGAAAACGAAGTTTTCCAAAAAGTTTGAGCCACTTTTTGGAAAACTTCGTTTTCTTATTTGAGTTGGTATAGACTAAATTATACTCCTCTTAGAATACATACTTTACACTCAAACCAAAATCAGTAAAGTGAAATTCTGCATCAGTTATAATGTCGAATGCAGGCTTATAATCAAGAGAGAATGCGATAGGCACCTCAGGGATCTTGTACTCAAGTCCAACAACACCATCAATACCTAAACGAAAATTATCATCTGAATGAGTTAAACTACCAATGTGAGCTCCACCACCATAATAGAAGTTAAATCCATTAGATATCACAGGTACATATTTCTCATACAACCCTGTAATCAAAAATCCATTATCGTAAGGGATAGATAAAATTCCTTCAATTGCAGATGAAGCATTCATTTTATGCTTAACTGACAAACCTGAAGAGTATCCTGCAGCTCTCACTCCAACAGCCCAATTATAATCCTGTGCAAAACCTGTGTTTATTGCAAATGCCATTGCAACTAATAATAAAATCTTTTTCATCTTTTTAATCTTAAATTTATAATTTATTTATGTTTACTTTATCAAATACATCTACTCTATGTGGAAAATGATATATAAAATTTCGACAGCTTGTCAAACGATATATTGTAATTATTTATTGTACTTTACTCTGTAAATATACTCGTATCTATGTATGGCAATTCTCTTGACCAAATTCATATGTGATCTCATTTGCATCAAAATATTCAGACTTATGAATATTAATTTTCGTACATAACAAGTTAAAAAACTAAGCCACTACAGCTCTAAAAGTGTACTTGCAGTTAACTCTCTAAAATCATCGACAATTAAATCGAATCGACTTCGACTCTTCAACTCCTCTTGCGAATATGTAGTAGCCATTGCTATAACTTTCATTCCAGCAGCATTAGCAGCTTCAATACCTGCAAATGAGTCCTCAATCACAAGACACTCTTTAGGCTTAGTATCTATCAATTTTGCTGCCAAAAGAAATACTTCAGGATCTGGTTTACATTTTGTAACCATATCTCCATTTGCAATTGCATTAAAACAAGTTGCGATCCCACACTTCTCAAGAACAAAATTAACGTTAGCACTCTGTCCTGATGAACCAACAGCTCTTTTTATATTATTTTTTTCGAGGTCCTCTAAGAACTCAATCAACCCTGGTGTTGGTTTAATTGTCTGTTCAAAAATTTCACGATAGATCTCCTCTTTCTCATCAGCTAATGCCTCAATACCCTTTTCATCAATAATATACTGAGGTAAAACAACTGGAAGTATCTCATCGTTTCCTTTCCCAAAGTGTTTCAACAATTCCGATTTAGATATTTCAAAACCATATCTTCTACAGAAAACTACAAAAGCATCAATGTGTATATCTCGGTTATCAACCAATACACCATCCATGTCAAAAATTACAGATTTTATCATTTTTCAGTTTTTATATAACGTATATATGCGACAAAGATAACTTTTTACAACTAGATATTTATAGGTTGGTTAAATTTTTATTTAATTCTAACTCATCACTAACACTAAGTACGTAAAAGTAATATTATATTAAGTTTTAGTGTAAACTATCGGATTTTTTAAACTGTTGCGTATCTTTGTGTCATTATTTACTAAAATTATCTGAACTTCATGTCGAGCAACATACCCGAAAAAACAATTGAAAGACTAAGCGAATACCGCAGAACATTACTATCATGTCAAGATCAAGGAATTAAACATATGTTTTCTCATGTACTAGCAGGTATACATTGTATTACAGCCGTACAGGTGAGACGAGATCTTATGCTAATAGGGTTTTCAAGCGACACTAAAAAGGGATATGATGTAGATGTTTTAATTGAGTTTATTAACTCAATACTAGACAATGACACCATTTTAAATGTTGCTGTCATCGGAATGGGACACTTAGGTCAAGCTGTTACAAAGTACTTTAATGGCAAAGCAATAAAATTACGAATTAATGCAGCTTTCGATGTCGATAAAAAGAAGGTCGGAGAGACTCTCGATGACATACACTGCTACAATATGTCGGACTTTGAACAAGTAGTCGAAAAGTTAGATATTAATATAGTTATATTATCATGCCCAACTGAAATTGCATCAGAATTAATAATCCCTATTATAAATGCAGGGATTAAAGGTGTGCTAAACTTCACTTCTAAACCCCTAAACTTTCCCAAAGGAATTGTTGTTGAAAACTACGATATAACTACACTTCTTGAGAAAGTAGCGTACTTCGTAAAGGCGAATGAAGATACAAATATGGAATCTATATAGGGTATAACTTATGAACGTTTACTACGACTTCGACTCTCTACGAAAAATTACAAACCCAGTTATCACGATGGGTTCGTATGATGGCGTGCATGCAGGTCATAAAGAGATTATTAGGCAGATAAACACAATAGCAAAAGAGATAGGTGGTGAGAGCGTAATAATCACATTCTCGCCCCACCCCAGAGAGATCCTATTTGGTACTCCACAAAAAATAATCAACACTCTTGATGAAAAGATAAATCTTCTGGAACAACAAGGTGTAGACGTTTTGATCATTATTCCATTTACACTAGAGTTCGGAGATATTGAGCCATATGACTTTGTCAAAGAGTACTTATTTGACAAAATAGGAGTTAGTAAATTAGTTATTGGTTTCAATCATCACTTTGGCAAAAAAAATAAAGGTGACATACATCTCCTCAGGTCTCTCCAAGATGAATTCAACTTTGAGGTGATACAAATTCCACAACATAGTGTCGGCTCACAGAGTGTGAGCTCTACAATTGTACGCAACGCACTCTCAAATGGACACATATCTGACGTAAATAAATACATTGGGTATCAATATTTTATTAATGGAACTATATCTTCTGACGGAGCAATTTATATAGATAACAAAAATAAAATACTCCCTCCCACTGGAGCGTATAATGTAATCTTAAATTACATGAATACACCAACAAAAACAACACTACACATTGCAGATAATGGCGATTTAAAAGTGGATAATATCGACTGTAAATATATCACAAGTAGCGTAATTATAAATTTTATTTAAAAAAACAGCCTTAAAGTTGCCTTTTTTTGATATAAAAACCCTACCTTTGTACAAATATAATTTAATCAAAATACTATGTCTTTTATTAATGATAAGATTGTTTCAGAGGGACTTACGTTCGACGATGTACTTCTGATTCCAGCATACTCGGATGTTTTACCGCGTAGTGTAGATGTTTCATCTCGTTTCACTCGTAACATTACTCTTAATATACCTATCGTATCTGCTGCTATGGATACTGTAACTGAAGCAGATTTATCTATCGCATTAGCTCGTGAAGGTGGTATTGGTGTTATTCACAAGAATATGTCAATCGAAAAACAAGCATCTGAAGTACGCAAAGTTAAACGTGCGGAAAATGGAATGATTTATGATCCAATTACAATCTGCAAAGAGAATACTGTTGGTGATGCTCTAACATTGATGAAAGAGCACAAGATTGGTGGTATTCCTGTTATCTCAAAAGAGAACATCCTTGTAGGTATCGTAACAAATAGAGATCTTCGTTTCCAAAGAGATATGTCTAAGAAAATTGAGGAGATAATGACTAAAGAGGGGTTGATTACAACTTACAATCCTGACTTACAACACGCTGCTGATATTCTTCTTCAAAACAAAATAGAAAAACTTCCTGTAATTAATGAAACAGGTGAATTAGTAGGTCTATTGACATATAAAGATATAACAAAAGTAAAAGATAACCCTAATGCTTGTAAAGACTCTAAAGGTCGTTTGAGAGTAGCGGCTGGTATCGGAGTAACTGGAGACACAATGGAACGTGTAAAGGCTCTATATGAGGCGCACGTTGATGCTGTTGTTATTGATACTGCACACGGTCACCATCAAGGTGTTATCTCTGTATTGAAAGCAGTAAAAGCTACATATCCGGATCTAGATGTTGTGGTTGGAAATATTGCAACTGCTGAAGCTGCAAAGTATCTAATTGAGGCTGGTGCTGATGGTATCAAAATTGGTATCGGACCTGGTTCTATATGTACAACACGTATTATCGCAGGTGTTGGAGTTCCTCAACTTAACGCTATATATGAAGCAGCTCAAGCGGCTAAAGGTAGCGGAGTTCCTGTGATTGCTGATGGTGGACTAAGATATTCTGGAGATATTGTTAAAGCTCTTGCTGCGGGTGCAGACTCGATTATGGCTGGATCAATGTTTGCAGGAGTTGAAGAGTCTCCAGGTGAAGCTATAATATACAATGGTCGTAAATTCAAATCATACAGAGGTATGGGATCTGTAGAAGCTATGCAAAATGGCTCTAAAGATAGATACTTCCAAGGTATTGAAGATGATATTAAGAAACTTGTTCCTGAAGGTATCGCAGCTAGAGTCCCTTACAAAGGGCTACTTAAAGAGGTTGTATATCAAATTATCGGCGGTCTAAGAGCTGGTATGGGATATTGTGGTGCTAAAGATATTGAGACACTTAAAAGTGCTAGATTTATTAGAATTACAAACTCTGGAATGAATGAGAGCCATCCACACGATGTAGATATTACTCGTGAAGCTCCTAACTACAGCAGAGGATAGTAATCTACACACTTCAAGTCAAACAAAAACAGAAAACTAAGTTTTCAACAAATTCTGTTGAAAACTTAGTTTTCTGTTTTTAATTTATCATTTAATAATTTTAAGATTATGCTTACAAGAGTTATTGATTTAAGAGTTCGCTACTACGAGACAGATATGATGGGTGTTGTTCACCACTCAAACTATATACGTTTCTACGAGATGGCTAGAACTGAGATGATGAGGGGAATTAGTGGGACATACAAAGCATTAGAAGACGAAGGTATTATGATGCCAGTGATAGAGGTCTCTTCTAAGTATCATGCACCTGCATATTATGATGATGTGTTGAGTATAAAAACTACGCTGACTAAAATACCTACTGTTCGAATGATATTCGAATACGAGATAACAAATCAGAACGGGGAGTTATTAAATACGGGAACAGTTCAACTTGCATATATGCACACCGATACCCGCAAGGCGTGTAGAGCTCCGAAGTGGTTTATTGATTTAATTACTAGTAAGTGGGAGGAGTAAACCACTCTTAACACTCAAAAATATAAACAGTTCAAATAACTTATAATCGCCATATAAACTCTCAATTCTGAGATTTTATATGGCGATTATAAGTTTATTTTAAATTGACTGTAACGTTTGGTATATCTAAAACGTCTTAGTTATAAGACTAACTAAAAATCAATCAACTATGAGGGCATTAACTATGATTAAATTTGTACTACTCCTCGCAGGAGTAATTACAATGAACCCAATCACAACAGCAGCTCCTTCTTCTCTTAGAAAAAGCAAATCTGCTAGGGTTACACTAAATACTTTCGGTTCAAAGGAAATGGAAAAAAAACTAGAAGGAGTAGGATATGATTGGACAAAACTAAGTACTGAAGATCAAAAAATATTTAAAGAGTCACTTTCCCATCTAGACAATAAATTAAAACAAGCCAATAAAGTATTTAAACTATCAATAAAAATATTTAGAAAAGGAGGGCTAAAACTACAATGGTTCAACAAAAAAGTGTTTAGCAACAAATTCATACGAGATGCACGTAAAGTTGCAAAAAAACCAGAAACACTGACTCCAAAAAAGGCTGAAAAATACCAATCAGAAATACTTGAAATAATATATAATCGATATAGATTACTATTTAAAGAGATTGGGACAGAGTTTCCAAAATTCAACCCAGATTCTGACATTGATTTTAACTTTAACTTTAATACAAATATTACTAAAGAGAGTACTATTGTATAGTTTTGATTGAACTGCCCTATGTGGGCGGCACTGCGTGATCGCAGTGAACAATGTGATTATATTACATACTATATGACGAATTGACAACACGATAGGTGATATTTTGGCTGATAACTTGCCAAAATGTCACCTATTTTACGTTGGCACATAAATTGTTAATTAATAGCTCACTGCAAGCACGCAGGACAGTCAAAGAAAACTAATTAAATAAAAAAATAAAAGAGATGCAAAACGGTAAAATTGGTGTTACAACGGAAAATATCTTTCCAATTATTAAAAAATTCTTATACTCAGATCACGAAATTTTCTTGAGAGAGTTGGTTTCAAACGCTGTCGATGCAACGCAGAAGTTAAAAACATACTCTTCAATCGGAGAGTTCAAAGGAGAGCTAGGAGATATATCTGTTGAAGTATCTTTAGACAAAGAGAAAAAAATACTAACAATCTCGGATCATGGTATTGGTATGACTGCTGATGAGGTTGAAAAATATATCAATCAAATTGCATTTTCAGGAGCTGAAGAGTTCATGGAGAAGTACCAAAACCAATCTATCATTGGACACTTTGGACTTGGATTCTACTCATCATTCATGGTATCTGACAAAGTTGAACTTCGTACAAAATCATTTAGAGATGGTGCGAAAACTATGCTATGGAGCTGTGATGGTACACCTGAGTACACATTAGTTGAGTGCGAAGAGCAGAGAGAGACTAGAGGTACCGATATTATTCTATACTTGAGCGAAGAGTCTGCGGAGTTTGCTGATGAGACTAGAATTGGTGAGATGTTAAAAAAATATTGTCGTTTCCTTCCTGTTCCAATCAAGTTCGGAAAACAAACTGAATGGAAAGATGGAAAAGATGTAGAGACTGGGGAAGATAATGTTATCAATAGCGTTGCGCCACTTTGGACACGCACTCCATCAACAGTAAAAGAGGGTGAATATAATGATTTCTACACAACTCTATATCCTATGAGCGAAGAGTCTCTATTCCATATCCACTTGAATATAGACTATCCATTTAACCTTACAGGTATTTTGTACTTCCCTAAAATCAATAACAACTTCGAGGTTCAGAAGAATAAGATTCAACTATATTCAAACCAAGTATATGTTACTGATTCTGTTGAAGGTATTGTTCCTGAGTTCTTGACTCTACTACATGGTGTGATTGACTCTCCAGATATTCCATTGAACGTTTCGAGAAGTTACCTACAAAGCGATAGTAATGTAAAGAAAATATCTGGATATATAACTCGTAAGGTTGCAGATAGACTTCAGGAGTTATTCAACTCGATGAGAGGTGAGTATGAGAGCAAGTGGGATGATTTGAAAGTATTTATACAATATGGTACAGTTACAGATGAGAAGTTTGCTGAAAAAGCAAACAACTTTATGCTATTAAAAAATACTGAAGGTAAATATTTCACTCTTGAGGAGTACAACACTCTAGTAAAAGAGAACCAAACAGACAACAAAAATTCTCTTATCTATCTATACACTACTGATGTAGATGGACAGTACCGCTTCATTGAAGCTGCAAAGAGAAAGGGATATGATGTTCTAGTTATGAATGGTCAACTAGACAACCACTATATCAATTGGTTTGAGAGTAAAAATCAAGATATACACTTTGTCAGAGTTGACTCAGATGTAATTGACAAATTGATTCAAAAAGATAGCAACAACTCTATCTCATTGAGTAGTTCTCAACAAGATGTACTATCTCCAGTTTTTGAGGCTCAACTTGCAAGCGATAGTAAATCTCAGTATAATATCAAATTCGAGGCTATGGATAGTACAGATGCACCAGTTGTGATTACACAGCAGGAGAATATGCGTCGTATGAAAGAGATGGCTGCTATGGGTAATGGTGGAATGTATCAGTTCTACGGACAGATGCCAGATAGTTTCAATGTATCTGTTAACGGAAACCACCCATTAGTTATTGAGATCTTTGGTGATGTTGAGAAGGCTTATGGTGAAGGATTGAAGAGCGACAATAGCAATATTGAGGCTGCAATCAAAAAACAAAGCTCTCTTAATGAGGTTCTAGCAGGCAAAAAAGAGGAGGAAATAACTACTGAGGAGAAGGATATGCGCACTGAGTTAGAGGAGAACGTAGCGAAACTTAAAGGAGAGAAAACTTCTAAACTTAAAGAGCTTGGTTCTGAGAATAAATTGGTTAAGCAGATTGTTGATTTGGCTCTGCTATCTAACGGAATGCTTAAAGGAGAACAGCTTGATAGCTTCATACGAAGAAGTGTTGAGCTTATAAAAAAATAATTTTTTTATAGTTTTATATAACTGCCCACCTCAGACACTGTTGTTCGAGGTGGGCAGTTTTTTTTGTAATATCTCAAAACAATTGTCTATATTTGCAAAACAGTAAATTCATTTTTTTATGATTGAGAACAGATTTATAGACTTAGCGAATATCTCTTACGGAGATGTAAAAGATAATAGATACGATATGGCTATTTTACCATGGGGAGCAACAGAACCACATAACTACCATCTGCCATATCTAACTGATTCAATTCTTTCGCATGACATCGCTGTTGAAGCTTCAATTAAGGCAAACAAAGCAGAAGGTATAAATGCAATGGTACTTCCTGCAATCAATTGTGGGTCTCAAAACCCTGGACAGCATAACTTGCCATTCTGCATACATTATAGGTATGAGACACAAAAAGCAATCCTAAATGATACAGTAGCAGCACTAAACAGACAGGGAATTACCAAACTTCTAATTATAAATGGACATGGTGGGAATACATTCAAAAATATGATTCGAGACCTCTATTTAGAGTATCCAAACTTTTTGATTGCGACAACAGAGTGGTTTAACATAGTGCCTGTTGAGTGTTACTTTGACGAAGATGATGATCATGCAGGTGAAATAGAGACCTCTGTAATGATGCACTACCACCCTGAATATGTAACCATATCTAATGCAGGAAGTGGAGAGTATACTCCTTTCTCGATGCAAAGTTTGAATAGTAAGATTGCATGGGTACCAAGACATTGGGATAAAGCGACAAAAGATACTGGAATAGGGAATCCAAAATATTCTACAGCAGAAAAAGGTAAAAGATATACACACGCTGTTAGTGATAAATTATCCGAACTAATCATAGATTTATCTAAAAATAATCTATATGAAAAATAAAAATTTCTTAACTTCATCTGTTTTATGGGGTTATATCGGTGTTGTACTATTTTTGATTTTATACGATTTTTCAGATCATAGTATGACTAAAGTTCCAACTACAATTCTAGGAATACCATTAGATAAAATTGTTCATTTTATGATGTTTTTTTCATTTCCTGTTATTATAGATATTTATCGTAAGTCCCACCCTAAAATTAAATGGCTACAACGTAGTATCGTAATATTAATACTTGGCACTGCATTCGCGATAACAACCGAATTACTACAATTATTACTAACATCTTATCGAAGTTTTGATATTTCAGATATTATTGCTGATATTTGTGGCGTAATAATAGGAATAGTTGTTATTAAGATTAAACTGCGATACACACGCGACACTGCATTATAGCAGTGAACATTTAAATTATTAGTTGTCTGTAACCACGCAGTGCAATTACATCAAATTAAGAAATATGAAAATTGCTATAATTGGCGCAGGTGCTGCGGGATTTTTCACAGCCATCAATCTAAAGGAACTAACTTTAAATGCAGATATAACTATCTATGAAAGCTCATCGAGAGTACTATCTAAAGTATCTGTATCTGGTGGTGGAAGGTGTAACTTGACCAACTCATTTGAGGAGATAAAGAGTCTATCAACAGTATATCCACGTGGTGAAAAGTTAATGAAAGGTATATTTAAAACATTTAACCACAACGACACAATCAATTGGTTTGAAGATAACGGCGTAAAATTAGTTACCCAAAATGACTGCTGTGTATTTCCTGAGTCGCAAGATTCTCAAGAGATAATAGATACTTTCTTAGACCTATCGGATGAATTAGGTATCAAAATTAAAACTTCATCTCAAATTCGCTCTATCGAAAGAGATGGTGAGGGATTTAGATTACTACTAGATAACACAGAACTCCCTAGCGACATATATGATGCTGTTGTTATAACAACAGGTGGCAGCCCTAAACGCGAAGGCTTTAATATGTTAAGCTCTCTTCCACTAGATATAATCGACCCAGTACCTTCATTATTCAGCTTCAATGTCACAAACGATCCTATTACAGATCTTATGGGTACAGTAGTTGAGAATGTCTCTGTAAAATTACAAGGATTTAAACCAAAAGCTACGGGAGCACTACTAATAACACATTGGGGGGTAAGTGGTCCTGCGATATTAAAACTTTCATCGTATGCTGCACGTATTTTAAAAAATAGTGATTACACTGCAAAGTTATCTATAAATTGGATCGCTGAATATATAGAAAAGAGAGTCCATTCTGAATTAGCATATATAATTGAACATAATAGTCAAAAACTGCTATCATCCATTAGACCTTACAATCTGCCATCTCGACTATGGCTTGCACTTCTTAAACGCGCAAATGTCTCTGAAGAGAGACGCTGGGCTGAACTCGGAAGTAAAGGTATAAACCGCATTGTAAATGTACTTACCAACGACGAGTATGATATTCGTGGCAAAAGTAGATTCAAAGATGAATTTGTGACCTGCGGAGGAGTATCGCTAGAGAGTATTAACCCTGTAACGATGGAGAGTAAAGAGTGCCCGAACCTATATCTAGCAGGAGAAGTACTAGATATTGATGCGATTACAGGTGGATTTAATCTACAAGCGGCATGGAGTACTGGATATATTGTTGCACAATCCATTGCAGATAAAATAGAGAATTAATTTTTTAGGTTGATGAAACTGCCCTACTCGGGCAGTGCTTTGCGATCATAGCAAACATTAGAGAATATCTAGTACGAAGCCTATGTGAGTTTTTTCATCCCACAACCAAATTTTATTATCCCTCTGCTGTATCATAACCATAGTATATACGGCAGGCTTTAAGACATCTATCCCAACACTTTTAAGTTTTACATTTACAGTTGTAAATAGTCTTGGAGTTGTTGTCGTAGATAATGAATAAAACTCTGTCTGCTCCATATTTGTTACCATATACATCCTCTTATCTGTTGTATATACAACCTGATGACGACTCTCGTCAAACTCATATATAATTGCACCCTCCTTATGAACTGAAGCGTTATTTGTGAGTTTAAAAGTAGTTAATTCGTCGTCAAAAAGTATAGTTGGTGCCTTTTCACACGAAGTTATTACTGTCGATATTATAAATATTAACATAAATAACGTAACTAATTTAGGTATCCTTTTCATAACCTTTATTTTCTTTAAATTATTTTACTACAATCTTTTTAACCACAACATATTTTAAATACTTATTACGAGAAACTTCTGCCTTAATCGTGTGCTCTCCCTTCTTAAAAGAGGTTACAAGATCAGTTACCAATGCCCCATCAACATACCATTTAATTACATCCTCTGGGTTAATGTGAAGGAGCTTTAGTTGCACAGGAATATCTGGCTTATACTCGTAATCAGAGAGTGAAATTGACGGAATAGTACTGCTTTCATAACTCTCCTTTACTAGTGTAGCATCTAATTTGTATACTCCATCCTCAATTACAATAGAGTCCTCATATATATTATATCCAGACTTAGATACACTCATTTTATAATAACCAGATATAACCTCAGCATAGTACTCTCCACGATAGTTAGAGGTTGTCGTCACTGAAACCCCAGTCGCATCACCCTCCTCTGAGATATTATTAAATTTAACCACTGCATTCTCAACTAGATCTCCATCTGAACTGTAAATCACACCATTCACAATTTTTTGTTCCACCAAAGGCGACACACTAAATTTAGCATCTAAACCCTCAATAGATATATCTTCTATGTTGTACGGAATATAAGCTCCTGCCCAACTAACAGCTCTAGGGTGCGATATTGCTGTGAATGAGTTTGTTCGACCATACGGATATGGGACTTTATCCCAATTAGAGTTACCCGCCAAAGAGGCATCTCCTGCAACTACAAACTTGAAACACTCGTGACTAACATTTGCGTTAGGCATATTATAGTGCCAAAGAACACCAGCACCAGAGGATTTATCAATATGAGTAATAATCAACCCACTTGCAGGAATATATCTATCCCAAATATTGTCAGGGTCATTTTTTTGCCTATTCTCAACCATAAAATACTCTCCCTCAACATTCGTAGGAATCTTATAAGCCTCAAGATGGTCAATAGTTTTAAGTGTAATATCTCCAGAGTTATTTGCAAACAATTTTGGTACTAACCACCCTACAACCTCAAGTTCAAAGGCGTTGAACATTGGAGGCGTATTACCATAATTATTATAACTTCCAGATGTCATAATATCATAATAACCTAACCCATGCGATAGCCCTCCTTGATAACCATCTGTATCGTAGTGGTCATTCAAGCCAAAGACATGACTAAACTCGTGACAAAACGTACCAATACCAGCCATATATTGACCTCCATACCCTCTCAGTTCCGAAGTACATGCATATCCATCTAATCTAACACCATTAAAAACTAGACTATTTTCAACACTCCATTTATGAGGCCATATAGCATCCACAACAGCAGACTCAGCCTCATTATGTCCTGCATAGTATATAATAACATTATCAATCACTCCATCTCCATCATAATCATACTGCGAAAAATCAACCTCTCGACTAGCTAAAGTAGCAGCCTCCTCAATCATCTCTCTTGGTCTTATATCGTTTCCACCACCATCATTCCCACCATAATAAGCTCTCTGTTCTTTGAGTGTATATGGTCCTGCAACATCAAATTGCCCAATAAACTTTCCTCCTGAGACTTTTAAGAAATAATCTCGAGCACTACCTGTTGCACCATTACGAGAATAACCCTCTTTATTCAATAGGTCTGTAAAATCAGCATTTGGATTTGCCCCAACAAAACGAACATCCTGGTACTCGACTAAAATTACAATTGATTTAATCGTACCCTCATTCGGGAAACGTGCAGTTTTTTCACCTGAAAATATTGACCTACGTCTACTGTCTGAAGCATATGAAGCTATGGCTGTCATATTTTGAGGTACGAAAGATGTTAAGAATGATCTCTCGCTACTATTAGTCCTATTTTGGGACACTCTCTGATTTGTAAATTTAACCGTACCATCACCATTATACGTTACATAGTAATAGTAACCACTCTTCTGCATTATGGTGTGTCCACTCATATTTGTAGTCCAATTGAAAAATTCATCTCCATGCTTTTTTATCGTAAGCTCCGTGCCATCAGGCAACACAACCACTATAGGTCTTGTATCAGCAGGAACTGCATTTGCGATCTCTATTGTAAATGTACAAATAAAGAGCATAACTAAACTTAACATAAATTTAGTCGAAGTTTTAGATTCTATTATTCTATCTCTCATATCGGTGTTGTAATTTAAATTTTGCTTTTAAATTGTATGGCAAAAATCGCGCAAATCATCGAAAATTGATTAAAAAAATTATTATCTTTGAGCGAAAGAAATATTAATAAACAATAAATTCATAGAACAAAATAACGCTTTCAAAGAAATTTGATCTACTAACTATCTATTATAAAATATTTTAGCAAATTTCTCTGAAAACTAAATTTTCCTCTTTGAGTACGATTAACGATAGAATCACAATGAAATTAAAAGATAGATTTTTAAAGTATGTGTCACTTGATACTCAAAGTGATCCAAACAGTGAAACATACCCATCAACAGCAAAACAACTAACACTTTTAAACCATCTTCTTGAAGAGATGATCCAAATTGGTGTAAGCGATGTAGACATTGATGCTAACGGATATGTAACAGGTACAATTCCAGCAAGTGAAGGTATGGAACATATGCCCACTATTGGATTCATAGCACACGTGGATACAAGTCCAGATATGTGTGGTAAAGACGTTAAGCCTCAAATAATTGAGAACTATAATGGAGAGGTTATAACTCTAGGAGATAGCGGCTTATCAATATGCCCAATCAAATTCCCTGAGATTACCCACTACATTGGTCATACACTAATAACAACGGATGGAACAACACTTCTTGGAGCAGATGATAAAGCGGGAATCGCAGAGATTATATGTGCTGCTGAGTGGTTACTAAACCATCCTGAGGTTAAACATGGAAAGATACGCATTGGATTCACTCCCGACGAAGAGATTGGTAGAGGAGTAGATTATTTTAACGTAGAATCATTCGGAGCTGACTTTGCATACACTATGGATGGCGGATTTGAAGGCGAATTAGAGTATGAAAACTTTAATGCGGCAAGTGCTAAAATATCGATCCAAGGCAGAAACATACACCCTGGATATGCCAAAGATAAGATGGTAAATTCACTTGATATTGGCTGTGAACTCAACTCACTACTCCCAGTAAATCAAAGACCACAACATACAGAGCACTATGATGGATTCTACCATCTAGTTGGAATGAGTGGAGTTGTTGAAAACACAACACTTGAATATATAGTTAGAGATCACTCAAACACTAAATTTGAGTCAAAAAAGAGCTATTTAGAAGATGTAGTTGCTCTACTAAACAGGAAATATGGAGAGGGTACAATAACACTTGTTATGACCGATCAATATTATAATATGAAAAAGATGGTTGAACCACATCCACATATTATTGAACTTGCATACAATGCGATAGAAAATGTTGGCATTACACCGATAATAAAACCTATTAGAGGTGGTACTGATGGATCACGTCTATCTTATATGGGACTTCCTTGTCCAAATATATTTACTGGCGGAATGAATTTTCATGGCAAACATGAGTACTGCTCATTAACAACTATGCAAAAAAGTGTTGATGTAATTATAAATATTGTAACAGTCATTCAATAAATAGAATAAAAAAATCCCTGCAATCACACAGTATAGCTCTTGTGATTGCAGGGATTTTTTTATTTATTATTTAGACGAATTGCTGTTTATTATTAAATTTCACATCGTCAATAAACTTCTTTATGTTCTGTTCATTGCTTTTTGGACAAACCATTAGAACATCATCCGTATCAACAACAATATAATCATCAAGTCCCTCGATCACTGTTAATTTATCTTTAGAACTCTTTACAATTGAATTAGTGGTGTTGTACAACAATGTATTCTCTGACACAACATTTCCACTCTCATCCTTTGGCGCATATTGATATAATGACCCCCAAGTCCCTATATCAGACCATCCGAAATCACTAGTACGTACATATACATTACTAACCTTCTCCATTACACCAAAATCTATAGATACAGCTTTACACTCTGGATATATTTTATCAATATACTCGCTTTCACTTGGAGTATTATAGTGCTCCGATATCGAACTAAAGAGTGAATACAACTCAGGCAAATAGGTCTCAAAGGCCTCTAATATTGTCTCTACATTCCAAATAAATATTCCAGAATTCCACATAAACTCACCACTCTCTAAGAAGACTTTAGCAACGTCGAGAGTTGGTTTCTCTGTGAATGTTTTCACTCTATTAATACAAGAGTACTTCTCATCACCTTTACCTATCTGGATATATCCATATCCAGTATCAGGTCTACTCGGCTTAATACCTATCGTCATTAGAGATTTATTCTCACGTATAAAGTCAACAGCGTCATTAATTACAGATTGAAACTCTGATGTATTTAATATGAAGTGATCACTCGGTGTAATAATCATATCAGCATTAGGATTCATTGCTCTCTGTCTCATTGCTGCATATGCGATACATGGCGCAGTATTACGACCTATCGGCTCACAAAGAACTTGATCCTCAGCAAGCTCAGGGATGTGATCCAAAACAAGGTCTTTGTACTCACGATTTGTTACAACAAGAAAGTTCTCACGAGGTACTATCGCCTCAAATCTCTCATAAGTAGCTCTGATAAACGATTTTCCAGTATCTAAGATATCAAGAAATTGTTTTGGTTTTGCATTTCTACTAATAGGCCAAAAGCGACTACCAATCCCTCCCGCCATTATTATACAATACTTATTTTTATCCATTTTTGAAGTTATTAATTTTAATATTTTTAGTCCGCTAGGGCTCACAATATACACCATTTTTAGATATATCGTGATATAAATATACAATAAAATCTACGAAACTAATCGATATGACACTTCTGCGGGTGACTACGTACTATCACAGACGATAAAATTTCATGTTAACTCTACATTAATATGATAAATTTTAACATAAAAATATTACCTTTGTAGGATAAAACAACTCTATTATGAAGATAAAATTATTTACAATACCCAATATCTTAACACTTCTAAACCTTGCGTGTGGGTTTGCAGCAATATCAGTAACTCTACTAGATAAAAATATTGAGCTAGCGTTTATATTTATTATTATAGCTACTGTATTTGATTTCCTTGATGGATTTGCCGCAAGATTATTAAAGGCCTACTCTCTACTCGGGAAAGAACTTGACTCACTAGCTGACATGGTTAGTTTCGGGGTTGCCCCAGCGACAATTGTAATGGTTATGTTTATGGAGATGGATAGCAAACTAGCTCCTTTAGCTGTTATAATTGCACTATTCTCTGCCCTGAGACTTGCTAAATTTAATATCGATGAGAATCAAACCTCAGAATTTATAGGTCTACCAACTCCTGCAAATGCAATATTTTTTGCATCGTGCGGATGGATGTTTCAAAACGAACTAATATTCACAACTCACAACGAATGGACATTAGCTCTAATTACTGTTGTGATGTCTTTCTGGCTGATATCAAACATAAAAATGTTCTCCCTGAAGTTCAAAAGCTATGCTATAAAAGATAATTATGTAGTATACTCATTTCTATTGTGCTCTCTAATTTCGTTAATTATATGGCAAATAAGTGCACTCCCTCTAATTATAATGACTTACATCTGCATATCTGTATTTGCAAACTTGATTAAAAAGAATAAACTACAATAGTCAAAAAAACTACGTTTTAAATTAAAATTAAAATCGTTTGCAACATAAAACTTCTTTGAAAAGATCTTTTTCTGAAGTGAGTTTAAAAAAAAATACTACCTTTGCCTCGATTTCACTCTGTGTAAAAGCAAATTATGCGTAATAAATTATTGAATTTCAATGCTATTATATTTGTGGGAATAGTCTTCATCGGACTACTCCTATCGCCTTTGCATACTTATGCTCAACGCTCAACAAATGACATAAATCAGGATAATACATCCCTAGGTGCAAATCCATTTAACACTGAAAACCAAGATGGTGAAGAGAAGCAAGATAACGCTAAGGATTCAACAAAACAGAGGGTTAGAAAACCATTAGAATCATATCTATTTAATGACTCTATACGTAGAATGCCAAATTTCTCTTGGCATGTAGATCTATACAGAAATAGTGTCAACATGTCAACTATTGATACGCTCTTGAACCTTTTTCAGCTGGATTATCCATATTTAAGAGATGATGTTGGTGATGCCTATTTAGGTCAATTAGGTGGAGCTTCAATTCCGCTGAACTACATAGACAGACCAGAGTATCGAAATTTTGAATTTGCAGATGCCTTTAACGCATACTATTACACACCCGAAAATGCACCTCAATATAATGTAAAAGCGCCATTCACGCAGTTCCACTATATGAATGCGGGACAAAAGAGTAAACTAGAAGAGAATTTTCAAATTCGTCATGCCCAAAACATATCTCCATCTACTGGATTTAATATCGATTATAAAAGTAGAGGAGCTAAAGGGATATATAACTGGCAGAAAGCTAGAGATAAAAATCTATCTATGGCAGTATCTCATACAGGGAAAAGATATACAGTACACGCAGGATATATATACAATGCCGTTAATATACGTGAAAACGGCGGTCTCGTTAATGATTATGACATTACAGATACGGTACATGAGTTACCTCTTAATATCCCTGTTCGATTGCATGATGCAGAGAATAGACTACGTAATCACTCATATTATTTAGTCCAGTCTTATGGTGTACCTCTTAGTAAATTGACTGAAGATGACTTCTCTATAGCAGACAACTCTTCAATTTTTTTCGGTCATGCCTTTGAATATCATAACTGGAATAAACAATATACAGATACAAAGAGTAAAAGTGGTGATTTTTATGATAATTGGTATATCGATCCAAACGAAACGAATGACTCAATAGCTGAAAGGCTAATATCAAATAGAGTCTTCATTCAAATGCAGCCTTGGGATAGAGATGGAATCTTGGGAACTCTTGATGCAGGATTTGGAATAGATAACCACCACTACTACTCCTTTAATCCAGATAATTTCTTAACAGGAGATTTTGATGGAACAACAAAAAATAGCTACTATGTATATGGTGGGCTAGATGGTAAAGTAAAAAAATATGTAGATTGGAATGGAGATATTCGTTTCCACCCATTCGGATACAGAGCTGGAGATCTTTCCATAAATGGAAAAATCTCATTGAGAGCCTTTATAAAAGGCGAACCCCTAACTCTTTCTGGCAGTGTCTTTTTTGAAAGCAAAAGTCCTGGACACTGGAATGAGAACTACTTTTCGAACCACTTTGTTTGGTCGAACTCCTTTGACAAGGAGAATGAAACACGCTTTGAAGTCACCTTAAATGTTCCATCAATTGGATTGGAAGTAGGTGGATATCAGAGCCTCTTGGTTGATAAAATATACTACAATAAGGAGAGTTTACCTACACAGAGTAATGAAGCTGTTAGCGTAACTGGTTTGTACACTAAAAAGGATTTCACCATTGGTGGATTCCATCTAAATCATCGGGTATTGCTCCAATGGAGTACGTCCCAAGATGTTGTCCCAGTCCCATTGGCGAGTGCGTTTTTGTCATATTATTATGAGTTTAATGTTGTGAAAAATGTATTGAGAATGCAAATAGGTATTGACGGACGATATAATACAAAGTATTATGCGTTTGGATATAACCCTGCAATAGCTCAATTCTACAATCAACGTGAAGCCGAAATTGGCAATTACCCTATGCTTGATGCTTTTGTTGGAGCAAAATGGAGACGTATGCGTATTCTTATTAAGATGCAGCATGCTAATGAGGATTTATTTGGATCTCGCGACTATTTTACGGTTTTACACTACCCGCAAAATAAACGTGCTTTCAAATTTGGACTATCTTGGAGCTTTTATGACTAACTTCTGCGCGAGATGATTACTTCCCGACAATCATTAATTTATGATTAACGGTAAATTTATTTTATTTGTTTTAACTGTTTTTATCTCTTTTTCAGGTTGTAAAAAAGAGGAGTTAGTAAGCTCTTTAAATGTTGATTTGAGTAATGAACTCATTGTTGTTATCGACAGGGACTTCCCTGGTCTATTTAACTTTGATGAGAAGAGTTTCGGATATAGTTATGAACTCCTAAATGCGTATGCAAAGTCTGTTGGCGTCCCATTAAGAGTTGAGTATGACAATAGTTCTACTAAAACTATAAACGAAAAAGGTGCTCATATGATGCTCTTCGTATCTGACCACTCAATTAAAGAGCCTTATGCTGTCGAGCTATTTGAAACAAGTTATGTAGTCTTGACATCAAAAAAACAATTTAGAAAAGATGGTTTCAAGTTCTCAATGGAAAATCTAACTTTAGATGAGAATGTGAAGACTCTTGTATCTGCCGATTTTAAAAATAGTAAAGATTATGACGAATTACTCGACAAAAAAGGGAATAGTCATATGTTTATTGACCATCGAGAGCCTTTAAAACAGGCTCAATTATTGGGAATGGGTGAGTACGATTATATGATTTGCGAGAGAAGTGAGGCGCAATTAATATCATCTTTAATCAAAAATGTCCGTAAAGTATTTGATTTTAAATCTAAAAATCAAATTAATATTGTAATGTCAGACGAGAGTCTTCCTCTATTGTATGACTTTAACAGATGGTTTTCTGAGTATAAAAAAGGAAACGCATATACATCGTTAAAATATTTGTATATGCAGACTGGATATGCTGGGAGTCAACTTTTTGAAAAGGATAGAGATCCTCTTGAAGGCATATCAAACTACGATGACGTAATGGAATCTATAGCACTTGAGTATGGATATGACTGGAGATTACTAGCTGCAATGGCTTACAATGAATCTCGGTTCAATCCTCACGTAATCTCAAATATGGGAGCTAAAGGATTAATGCAGATTATGCCGATAGTAGCTAAGCAATTCAAGATCAACCAAAATGAGATCATGGATATTGATGTAAATATTACGGCAGCGGTGAAGCTATTGAATAAAATGAATAAGATGTTAAAATTCCCTAGGTCGACTTCGGAATCAGACAGATTAAAGATTTTAATGGCTGGATATAATGCTGGTGTTGGGCATATTTTAGATGCTATGAGATTGGCTAAAAAATATGGCGAGGATCCAAATAGTTGGAGTGTAATATCTTTTTATCTTCAAAATAAAACCATAGATACATATGCAAACGATGATGTTGTTAAAAGTGGGGCATTTAGGGGTAGTAAAGAGACAATTGCGTATGTTGATAAGGTACTTAATAGATATAATAAGTACTGTGATATTGTGATTTAGGAATTTGATTAACGCATGGAACTGCCCTGCGCGGGCAGCGGTGCGTGATCGCACTCAACAAATTAACACATAAAACAAAGTTATCACAAAAATTTGATTAAACTTTTTAAAGTTTATAGCCAAAGGCAGTTCATAGAC
>CAMQVY010000009.1 GCA_947038405.1 uncultured Rikenellaceae bacterium
AGGCCCTATAATTGTCATAATCGACAGATACAGATTTCAGCTCAATTAATTTATTCATTGACGATTATATCCGTTATTTTGACGATATCATTTATTATATTTCCCCCTAAAATATTTATTTCACAACACTCACCATTCATATCTTTAGTTGCAGATACTACAACATCTTTACGAAACTCTTTTTGGTATAGAATTTTATTTAAGTTTAACTCATTAGCCATATCAATCACCTGAGTCATCTCCTTAACATTTGGCTCTTTCCCCTCATTCTCCAATGCAATTTGAGTCAAACCATACTCTTTAGCATAGTAGCCTAAAGCAGGGTGATATATTAGGAAATGCTTCACATCACTTTTAGCTAGTTTATTTCTAATTAAGCTATCTGCCTGATCCAACGAATCAATCAATATATTGTAGTTATTTGTGTACTTTAATGAGTCTGGATACTTTGCAATAATTGCATCATAAACAGATTTAGAAATAGTCTTCAAATTAGATATTGAAGTCCATATATGAGGGTCAACTCCATGCGCAGCATCCTCATCATCAGCATGATCATGCAGAGTACATTTTCCACTCATTAATTCAATACCACTACTCAAATCTACATATGTAGTTAAGTTATTATTTTTGATACGCTTAGATAATCCTTTCTCAAAATCAAGAAGATTCAGAGAGAATACAAACTCTGAATTCTCAATATTAATAACCTGCCTAGCAGTCATTTCATAGGTCTCAGGGCTTGCACCTTGCGGAACAATTATATTTACACTATAATCGTCCTCTGTAATGCTTTCAACTATAAATTTAAGGGGAGTAATTGTTGTTGTAATAATCTTACCTTCATTTTTCTGTTGTTCATTACAACTTAACGTAAGTACCAAAACTACGACTAATAGTAATATTTTTGTTGTCATGTATCTCATTATCTATTTACTAATATGATTAACTACAAATTTACAATAAATTGTTTAGAAAATGTTTAAGTTGACCCATAAATTATTCGTTTGATTAAACAGTCTAACACTATAAGTTTGCACCACAAAAAAAAACTCAGCTAAGAGAGTTCGAATCTCCTAGCTGAGTTTTTAAGAATACAGTAATAGTGTCTCTAAATTACTACCACCAGATATAGTATATAAATGATAAAGCAACAATAATAATAGCTGTACCTATTTTAAACGATGTTGTAGTTTTAAATAGGTCTTTTGGATATGTCAATTCAGCTTTTACAGGTTTTTTCTCTACCAATGCAAATATAACAATTAAAGCCATACACAATAGGAATACTATCGCCATTCTATCCATGAATGGGAAGTCTGGCAAGAATATAAAGAATAGTATTGAGAATACAAAAGTACCTAACGCAGCAGCAAGAGCACCATTCGCAGTTGCTCTCTTGTAGAAGAAACCAGCTAAGAAAATTGCAAGTGCACCTGGACTAACGAAACCAGTAAACTCTTGGATATACTGGAACGCTTGATCTAGATTAGACAATAATGGAGATGCAGCACAAGCAATAACTAACGCAACAACACTAGTTATACGTCCAACTGTCACCATTCCTTGGTCAGATATCTTCTTATTGATATGTGGTTTATAAATATCAAGTGTAAATATAGAAGATATTGAGTTCATCATAGATGCTAATGAACTAACGATAGCAGCAACTAAAGCAGCAAATGCAAGTCCTTTAACACCAGCAGGCAATAGAGCAAGGAGCGTTGGATACGCCTCATCAGGTTTTCCAAGTGCATCAATACGTCCATCTTGAACTAATACGTAAGCGATTATTCCAGGAATAACAACGATAAGAGGAAGTAATAATTTAAGGAAACCAGCAAAAACAAGACCTTTTTGCGCCTCACCTAATGATTTAGCAGCCAAAGCTCTTTGGATGATGTATTGATTACAACCCCAGTAGTAAAGGTTTGCAACCCAAAGTCCACCAATAAGAACACCAATACCTGGTAACTCTTTGTAAGATGGATGACTTTTATCAAGAATCATATCAAATTTATCAGAAGCTTTAACGCTAAGCTCTTTAATACCAACCATAACATCACCATATCCTAATAGTTCTAATGCCACGTAAGTAGTAAATAAACCACCACCAACAAGGAATACAACTTGAATAACGTCTGTCCAAGCAACAGCTTTCAATCCACCATAAATAGAGTAAACAGCCGAGAATACAGCAAGTCCAATTATACCCCAAAGTAGTTCAATACCCATAATGTTTTGCATCGCAAGAGCACCTAAGTATAGAATTGAAGTTAAGTTTACGAATACGAAAACAACTAACCAAAATATTGCCATCACACCTTTCACACGTTTATCAAAACGTTGCTCAAGAAACTGAGGCATTGTATATATTCCTCTATGAATATATATTGGAAGGAAAAACATCGCAACAATGATAAGAGTCAATGCCGACATAAATTCATATGATGCAATACCCATTCCGATTTTAAAACCAGAACCTGACATTCCAATAAATTGCTCTGCACTAATATTAGAAGCAATAAGTGAAGCACCTACAGCCCACCAAGGAAGAGCTTTACTTGCTAAGAAGTAGTCCTTCGAGTCTTTTACATGACCCTTTTTCTCTCTGGACACCCAAAGACCAATACCTACAACGAGAATACAGTAGGTTACAAAAACGATTGTGTCAATTAATTCAAATCCCATAAGTTATTTGTTTTTTTTAAGGTTAAATTATATAAAACGATATGAATAAAAACGAAGCAGTTAAATTTAACATTTGATAAATTAAGAAAAACGGTATCAAATATCTTACGTAACCTGCAAATCAAGTTTTTAAATATATCTCTTAGTTTTTATCCGTTGAGAAGCTATAAATGATACTCTGTTCATATATACCCTCAACATCTAAACGACAAGATGGGAATTCCGGTTTATTTGGAGCATCAGGGAAAGCCTGGCACTCAATTGCAACCCCATCTCTATTTGCGTATACATATCCATCTTTACCAATTGGAGCACATTGTAAGAAGTTTCCAGTGTAAATTTGAACTCCAGGTTGAGTAGATATTATATCCATCACTCGACCACATTTCGGCTCATAAAGAGTTCCTACATGACTAAGTGACTCTTTTTTCCATCCATCTACCGCCCAACAGTGATCATATCCATAGCCAATTTTAAGGGCATCGAACTCTGCATCAATATCAGCACCAATTTTTTTACTTTTCGTAAAGTCCATTGGAGTATTCGCGACATCAGCAATCTCACCCGTTGGAATCTGAGTGTTATCCGTAACCAACCATTTATTACAATTTAATTGCAATTCATGGTCTAATACCGATCCACTATTGTGTCCAGCCAAGTTAAAATAGGCATGATTAGTCATATTTATGACTGTAGGTGCGAAACTTTTTGCACGGTAAGTTATTTCAAGAATGTGGTCATCACTCCAATCGAACACAACCTCATTTGACACTGCTCCTGGATAACCTTGATCACCATCAGGACTATCAAGCGTCATAACGATTCTGTTGACCTCAACTCTACTCTCCCACACTCTATTTCCAAAACCCTCGATTCCACCATGCAGGTGATTAACGCCATTATTTTGAGCGAGTCTATACTCTACCCCGTCCAATGAAAATATGCCATTAGCGATTCTGTTTGCGAAACGCCCGACACTTTTCCCCATAGCTGGGGCATCAAATATGTATGACTCAGCTTTTAGATATCCCAAAGCGACGTCCGACATATTACCATCTCTATCAGGCACAACAATAGAGCATATTGCAGCTCCAACGTTTGAAACCTGAATGTAGGCACCAGAATTAGATGTCATCGTATATAATACGATGACATCTCCTTTATCTGTATAACCCCAAGTTTTTTGTTCTATTTCCATAGTTTTGCTGGATACTGACCCTCTTCAATTAGAGCCTGAACCTTAGCAACAACACTTGGCTTATCATCTTTATAAGTAACTCCAAACCATTGAGAAGTTGTTGAAAGTACTTTCAAATCAGCAGCCTTATCATTAACCATCTTATTAACCATTATCGGAATAAAGAATTCAGATTTAAGGTTAGCTACATTTTCAGTTAAGAATACTTTAAAATACTCTTCAGAAGCTGTAAAGTAGTCAGAAGTAAATCCGAACATATTCATAGAAACGAATACATCTTCAGAAAGAGGGAAATCTTGACCATTTTCAGTGAAAGCAACTTCACCATTTTTGCGCTCAATAGAAGTTCTCTCAACCATTGAAACAAGGTTACCTTCCTCATTTACTTCACACACACCACGAGAAACAGAACCGTTATCCGAAAGTGTATTTTTAAGATAGTATCCTACCATGCAATACTTACCTTTTTCATCTTCAATACTTTGTAAGTAAGTAGATATTTTCTGGTAAGAATCAGCTCCATAGAAGTCATCTGCATTAATAACAGCAAAAGGCTCTTTGATAACACCACTAGCCATCATAACAGCGTGATTTGTACCCCAAGGCTTTTCGCGACCTTCAGGTAAAGAGAATCCTTCTGGTAGATTTTCTAGCTCTTGAAAAACATAATCAACTTCAATTTGTCCACCGAATCTATCAGCAGAGAACACTTGACGAAATTCTTTTTCAAAAGAGTGTCTAATAACAAATACTACTTTACCGAATCCGGCACGTATTGCGTCAAAAATAGAGTAATCTATAATTGCCTCATTATTAGGACCGATACCGTCCATTTGCTTTAAAGAACCGTAACGAGAGCCCATGCCAGCAGCAAGGACTAGAAGAGTTGGTTTACCCATGATTTATTTATAAGTTTAATTTAAAAAATTCAATCTATTATTCTAGTGCAAATATTGCCATTTTTTAATTATTTTCAAAATGAAATACCAATTAAAATAAAATAATCGTTACAAAAGATCAAACTACAGGCTATTTCCATCCAAGCCCACACATTTATCAAAACATATTATTGTAATGTTCAAAACAAAACCCTTTAATAATTTACATCTATTGGATTTGAATTTTTTAATTGTCTAACAATTATTATCTTTGTAGGAAATAGAGTTAATAAATAACTAGCATTTTACATCATCTAAAGATATGACAAAAGGAGCAGATTTCATCTATATGCTACGCCACTTGCGAGATAAGCATAGACTTAGCATACGAGAGAAGCACACGAACAAAGAGGTATGGTACACATACATCAGTGCATACAAACTCATATTTACAGTCATCGTATGTATATTCACACTATTCGTGATTGTATCAACTACAATCATCTACACTCCAATACTCGATCTACTACCGGGCTACCCTGGGAGCAAATCGAGAGAGTTGCTAATCTCAAACATTATGCGATTAGACTCTATTGAGCAGAGTATGTTAAACATAACCTCTTATGTTGACAATAAATCAGTTATTATCAACGGAGGGACTCCATCGTCACAAAACAATATCCCCTCAATAGACTCGATCTCAAACAAAGCCTTTCAAGTAATAAAACCAAGTATTGAGGATTCAATCTTACGAGCTCAACTTGACAGCATTGGAATCTATCAACTCCCTGAGTTAAGTCAAAAAAGCAGAGTTATACTAGACAACATGAATTTAATGTCACCCGTAAATGGTGTTATTATTAACAAATTCGATCCAACACAGAAGAAGTATGGCGTTGACATTGCAACTGCGGGAAATAGACCTATAATGGCAATTAACGATGGCAGTGTAACGTTTGCTACATGGACACCTGAATTGGGTAATATTATACAGATTCAACACCCAGGTAACTTACTTTCAACATATCAAAATGCGGCTCACATCCTCTATAATGTTGGGGATGTCGTTAAAAATGGTGAAGTTATTGGCTACACAGGTGAGGGTATTTCAGGAGAGGATAATAAGGGATTAATGAGCTTTGAGATATGGCATAATGGAGCCCCTGTTGATCCAGAGAGATACGTATGGTTCTAATAGATAACAAGTACTTAAACTAACACTTTACGAAGTAAATTAATAGCATTATGATACAAGGAATAGCTGTTTTAGGCTCTACAGGGTCTATTGGAGAGCAGACCTTAAATGTGGTAAGAAATTACCCTGAACACTATCGCATAGAGTGTTTAACCTCCAACAATAGATGGGAGCGATTAGTTGCACAAGCGAAAGAGCTACAACCAGACAGTGTGGTTATAGCAAACAAAGCATTGTACCCATTAGTTAAGGATGCGCTAAAGGATGAACCAATTAAGGTTTATGCAGGCGAGGAGTCACTATCACAGATTGTAAGTGGTGATAGTATTGATGTTGTAGTCAATGCACTTGTTGGTTATGCTGGTCTAGCCCCTACTCTATCGAGTTTGGAGGCAAAGAAGAAACTTGCATTGGCAAATAAAGAGAGTTTAGTTGTTGCAGGAGATTTAGTTATGCAGCTATCAGCACAAAACAGTGCTCCGATTATACCAATAGATTCAGAGCACTCAGCAATTTTCCAATGTTTGGTTGGCGAGCACTCACCTATATATAAGATATTACTTACAGCCTCTGGTGGTCCATTTAGAAACACCCCAATTGATGGTTTTGAAGATATAACCGTAGAGCAAGCTCTGAATCACCCTAACTGGGTAATGGGTGCGAAGATTACAATTGACTCCGCGACGATGTTGAACAAGGGATTTGAGGCTATTGAAGCGAAGTGGTTGTTTGATGTTACAGCAGAACAGATTGAAATTGTTGTGCACCCACAATCAGTGATTCATTCAATGGTTGAGTTTGACGATGGAGCAATTAAAGCACAACTTGGAGTTCCAGATATGCACTTGCCAATACAATACGCCCTAACTTTTCCATATAGGA
This sequence comes from uncultured Rikenellaceae bacterium, assembly GCA_947038405.1. Classification (GTDB taxonomy): domain Bacteria; phylum Bacteroidota; class Bacteroidia; order Bacteroidales; family Rikenellaceae; genus CAMQVY01. Next base: position 6,845 of record CAMQVY010000009.1, read on the forward strand.
TGCCACTGCATCAACCACGCTTTAGCTTTAAAGACTATTCTGAGTTAACATTCGCAGAGCCTAATCTTGAGTGTTTTCCAGCATTAAGGTTAGCCCTAGAGTCGTTGGAAAGAGGTGGAAGTAGCTGCTGTACACTAAACGCAGCTAATGAAGTAGCTGTTCAAGCATTCTTGGATAAGAAAATAGGCTTTACAGACATAAGCAAGGTTTTGGAGTATGCTCTATCCAATAGCGATTGGAGTGCAAAATCTACACAATCTGAGTATGCAATCTGTGATGCTCAAGGTCGAGAGATAGCAAATAACTATATAAAATAGCTAACTGCACATAATAAATTAATTTACACTACTTTGCGAAACTGCAAAGGATAAAAATTACAATAAAAAACTAAAAAATAATTAACAGATGGATGTATTAGTAAAGATTGCACAGTTTATACTCAGTTTCTCACTACTGGTTATCATACACGAGTTGGGACACTTTATGTTTGCCCGACTATTTAAGATTCGCGTTGAGAAATTTTATCTATTTTTCAATCCATGGTTTTCACTCTTCAAGTTTAAGCGAGGAGATACAGAGTACGGAATAGGATGGGTTCCATTTGGCGGGTATGTAAAGATTGCAGGTATGATTGACGAAAGCATGGATACTGAACAGATGAAACAACCAGCTAAGGATGATGAGTTCCGTAGCAAACCAGCATGGCAGAGGCTACTTGTAATGGTTGGCGGTGTATGTATGAACATTGTACTTGCACTGGCTATATACATAGGTATGAGTTATGTTTGGGGCGAGAAGTATATTGCGAATGAGGATTTAAAGTATGGATATGCTTTTAATGAGTTTGCCGAGGAGCTTGGCTTTCAAGATGGCGATAAAATTATCAGTGTAGATGGCGAAGTAATTGTTGATTACAACATGATATACCCAACAATTGTGATCAATCAAGCATCAACAGTCGAAGTATTACGTAATGGAGAAGAGGTAGTTGTTAATATACCAGAGGAGCATATTGCAAAAATGCTCTCAATTAAGCCTACAGATTTCATGTTTCCTCGCCGACTATTTATAGTAGACGGCAATGTTCCTGGAGAGTCTGCGGAAAAAGCGGGAGTAGTAGCAGGAGATACACTTATTGCCATGAACGGTTTAAACTTATCATTTTCTGATGAATTTGCAAAAGAGTTTGCAGCAAATAAAAACAAACCAGTACAACTTAAAGTTAAGAGAGATAGTTTAGGTACATTGATAGAGAGAGAGATCAATATCACTATCAACGAAAAAGGGCAAATTGGTGTTCTATTGAGTGCACTAGAAGTTCCAATTAGAACAACAGACTATACTATTGTAGAGGCAGTACCAGCAGGGTTTAATTTGGTAGGAGACAAACTTGTTAACTATTGGAATCAACTTAAATTGATGTTCAACCCCGAAACAGAGGCATACAAATCTCTAGGTGGAGTTATCGCAATTGGAAATATTTTTCCTAATGTTTGGAACTGGGAGTCATTTTGGGGCATAACAGCATTTCTGTCTATCGTACTTGCGGTTATGAATATTCTACCTATTCCAGCACTAGATGGGGGTCATGTAATCTTTTTACTGTATGAGGTCATTGCTAGACGCAAACCAAGCGACAAGTTTATGGAGGTAGCTCAAACAGTTGGAGTAATAATTCTATTTTCATTGTTAATTTTTGCAAATGCCAATGACATTTACAGATTTTTCATAAAATAGGTAAGAGCCTAATAATAAATAAAAAATGGGATCTATTTAATATACACAGAGTCTAATATAGATATGTCGCGGAGGGTTTGCAGTGTAATTTCAGCTAACTCTCTGCGATTTTTTTTACCCACATAACAGATAAAAAAATATGTCATTATATTGTAATTACGTAGCAACATCACAAGATTCAGGTATCGAATACCACAAAGAGTACCATGATAATCATTATGGCTTCCCTATTAGTGATGACAACGAACTGTTCGGTCGCCTTATTTTAGAGATTAATCAAGCTGGTTTAAATTGGTTAACAATATTAAAAAAAGAGTCAAATTTCAGAGCTGCGTATAGCAACTTCGATATAAAAAGTGTTGCAAGCTACACAGAAGAGGATGAGATAAGATTACTCTCTGACTCTGGCATAATACGCAATAGATTAAAAGTCAAAGCAGCCATACACAATGCTAATGTAATTTTAGGTATGCAAGTTGAATATGGCTCATTTAAAAACTGGCTAGACTTCCATAATCCAAAGACAAAAGATGAGTGGGTAAAATTATTCAAAAAAACTTTCAAATTTACGGGAGGCGAGATTGTAAATGAGTTTTTACAGAGTACTGGATATTTGGAGGGTGCACATTCAGAGAGTTGTCCTATATACTCCAAAGTATTAGACTCCAACCCCACGTGGAATAAGTAAATTTTTAGCTACTCATCAGTAATACTATTAGATTATACAACGAAATGTCGCCAATACTCCTTAATTATGAGAAGTATTGGCGACATTTTTTAAAAAATACTATATATTTAATAAAAAATACTATCTTTATAAATAGAGCATTAAAAGTTTGTAACACATATACATATGTTTAGTGCAATTAAAACGACTAATGATAACAAGAATACCTAAACCTAACCTATGAGCCGATCAGGGGAATGTGCATATAAGCCCTCACCACTTATTATGAAAAGAACTTTACTATCATTTGCTATCTTATCAATAATTGCATTTACGGGGTGCTCGAAAGAAGATGAAGATAATATAAAATTAGCAACTCCTTCTGAAATACGATTAAACTTTGAAGACGAATTTCAGATAGAAGCAACATCTACCACACAGATTACCTATGAAACAGATGATAAGTTTCACTCAGTAGTATCAAAAGATGGTCTTATCTCAGCAAGATTCGTTGGAGAGAATTACATCAAACTAACTAATGCAACGGGCTCTACTGACATAAAAGTTATTATTGAACCAGAGTACACACTTTACGAAACACCATCAACTGATTGGGGCGCATCTAAAATCGATATAACAGATAAATACGGAAGACCTGATCAAACTTACAAAAATACAATCGGCTACAATAGCTACTCAAACAAAGCAGATTTACTAATATTCGAATTTGATGAAAACAATAAATTAAGAGCAAGTGCTGTAATGGTAAAGACGAGCTACGGTACTGATTTAAGTAAGTTTTTAGATGAGAGATATATGTATTACGGAACGAATGATACGTCAACCATGCGTATTAACTCTATAGACTTATTTTCCGCAACAACATCTGTAATTTCAATCTTATTAGATGAAATTTACTGGCAAGTTATCTACATCCCAAATGAAGTAAGCAGAAGTAACTCGACACAAAGAAATGATCAAATTAATATGATGTACAAACTACTAACAAAATAGTAGTTAAACACACGTAACAAATAAGACTTTGAACTCTCTGCGATACAATTTTTTAAAAGTCTCTTAATGAGATTCAATTTTTAACAAAAAAAAGTAAGTTTTCAAAACCTCAATTAAGAGAGTCTTGAAAACTTACTTTTTTTATAGCCTATTATATAGAATAATACTATTTAGATCCACCAGGACGCTTTCTCTCAACCTCAGTTAATAAGATTTTTCTAATTCTCATTGACTTAGGAGTGATCTCTACGTACTCATCCTCTTTAATATACTCCAATGCCTCCTCTAATGAGAATACAGTTGGCGGAACGATACTAGTTTTATCATCAGTACCACTAGCACGCATATTAGTAAGTTTCTTACTCTTAGTAAGGTTGATAACCATATCTTCATTACGGTTATTCTCACCTACTACTTGACCACAATATATCTCCTCTTGAGGAGCGATAAAGAATTTACCTCTATCTTGAAGTTTGTTGATTGCATAAGCAAATACAGTACCAGTCTCCATAGATATAAGAGATCCATTTGTACGCACTTCAATAGCACCTTTAAATGGCTCAAATCCTTTCAGACGGTGTGTAACTACAGCCTCACCTGCAGTTGCAGTAAGAAGGTTACTTCTAAGACCGATAATACCACGAGAAGGGATGTCAAACTCAAGACGAGTTCTCTCACCATCAGTAGTAAGGTTAGAAAGGAAACCTTTTCTTTTAGTCGTAAGCTCGATTGCTCTACCAGCGTACTCATCAGGAAGGTCAATTGTAAGCTCTTCAATAGGCTCACACTTCACACCGTCAATAATACGAGTAACAACTTGTGGCTGTCCAACTTGTATTTCATAACCCTCACGTCTCATAGTCTCGATAAGTACAGATAAATGCAGTACTCCACGACCAAATACGATAAAGCTATCAGCAGTAGCACCTGGCTTAACTCTAAGCGCAAGATTTTTCTCAAGCTCTTTATCTAATCTATCTTTAAGGTGACGAGAAGTAACGAATTTACCATCTTGACCAAAGAAAGGCGAGTCATTGATAGTAAATAACATACTCATAGTAGGCTCATCAATAGAAATTGGAGTAAGTGGCTCTGGATTTTCAAAGTCACAAATAGTGTCACCAATCTCAAATCCTTCAATACCCACAAGAGCACATATTTCACCACACTTAACCTCTTCAACTTTAGCTTTACCCAATCCGTCAAATACCATAAGGTCTTTGATTCTTGTTTTAACCATAGTAACACCATCTCTTTTTGCAAGAGTGATTTGCATACCAGTTTTCAGAGTACCTCTAGTCAATTTACCGACAGCGATACGTCCGATATAAGAAGAGTACTCTAAAGAAGTAATTAATAACTGAGGAGTACCTTCAGCGATAACAGGCTCAGGAATATCATCAATAATAGCATCTAAAAGCGGAGTAATATTATCCGTTTGCTCTTGCCATTTATGAGACATCCAACCATTTTTAGCACTTCCATATATAGTTTTGAAATCCAATTGTTCTTCACTTGCCTCAAGAGTAAACATAAGGTCAAATACCTGCTCATGTACATAGTCAGGTCTACAGTTTGGTTTATCAACTTTGTTTACAACTACAATAGGCTTTTTACCTAAAGCAAGAGCTTTTTGCAAAACGAAACGAGTTTGTGGCATAGTACCCTCAAACGCATCTACAAGAAGCAATACTCCGTCCGCCATATTTAGGACTCTCTCAACCTCACCACCGAAGTCCGCGTGACCTGGAGTATCGATAATATTGATTTTATATCCTTTATATATTACAGAAACATTCTTAGACAAGATAGTAATACCTCTTTCTCGCTCCAAGTCGTTGTTATCCATAATTAAGTCACCCGTGTTAGAGTCTCCTCTAAGAAGATTCCCTTGAAGAATCATCTTATCGACAAGGGTTGTTTTACCGTGGTCAACGTGAGCGATGATTGCAATGTTACGTAATTTTTGCATAATTTTTTTTAATTCATCATAAATAAGAGCGCAAAGATATGAATAAAACCTCAAGTTTTACTATATTTGTATGATTAATAAGTAGTTTTAGTGTATATAAAATTAAAACAGGGGTAATTTTATTGTTATGGAAAGAGTTATTGAAGTTATAGGGGGCGATGGCAATGTTTCAAAGATTGCAATTGGGGATGTACTAAGGAGGTTATCTGAGTGGTTACCTGAAGGTAAAAGAGTTATTATAATTACAGATGCGAATATTCATCGAAACTATCAAACGTTGATAGATCAGTATGAAAATGTAATTATAGGATTTGGTGAGACTAACAAAACGCTACAAACAGTAGAGAAAGTTTGCTCTAAGCTGATTGAGTTAGGAGTAGATAGAGGTTGTTTTATACTTGGTGTTGGAGGAGGAATTGTTACTGATGTAACAGGATTCATCGCATCAATATACATGAGAGGATTAAGATTTGGATTTATAGCAACGACACTGCTATCTCAAGTAGATGCTAGTATTGGCGGTAAAAATGGTGTAAACCTTGATGGGTACAAGAATATGCTTGGTGTATTCAACCAACCAGAGTTTGTTTTATGCGACACATCGATACTTAAAACACTATCGGATAGAGAGTTTAAAGCAGGAATGGCTGAAGTAATTAAAGCAGCAATGATCTCTGATTACGAGTTGTTTAAGAAACTAGAGAGTGTAGATCCAACAACACTAAAGAGTGAGAAAGAGTTATTAGCAGAGATAATAACCTCTGCCATAGAGATTAAAGCTAAAGTTGTCATGGCAGATGAGACAGAACAAGGTGTTAGGAAGAAGCTGAATCTGGGACATACTTTTGCTCATGCAATTGAAAAATGTAGCCACGATTCACTACATGGTGAAGCTGTTAGTATTGGTGTTGTAATAATTTCAGACCTCGCAGTCAGAATGGGTCATATTACAGAGGAGTATCGAACAAGAGTAGTTGAATTACTGCAAAAGTTTGGGCTACCAACGACAACAGATGTAACGACACCCAAGCTACTGAAAGCACTTAAATCAGATAAGAAGAGAGATTCTAATGGTATAAGTGTAATTATTCCATCTGGTTATGGCAATTGTGACATTGTTCATATGAGTTTTGAGGAGCTAAATTCACACTTTGTATAAAAAAGTCACTGTACAAAATTAAATATTAAGAGATCACCCAATCCATTTATATGGAGTTGAGTGATCTCTTAATATTTAAAACACCTCTTTTAATATCTGTAAAGACTTTATGTTATCTATATTATCCAAGTGATAACCGAAATATAGCAATAACGCATTCATAAAATCTGCTCGTTGATTCCTACCTAATTCGAGCTCACCTAGCTCATCAACGCGACACGACATAAGTCGACTTAATAAGAGTGAATTTTCTGTTGATATAACCATTCTATGCTCGGGCAATGTATCAACAAAAACACCCTCTTTAATATCGAATAGAGAGTTTTGTTCATATTCGTTACCAGGGTAAAAACCAAGAAAATGACTTAAATGCACAAGAAACCATAGGTGAAAATTTGCAACTCCATTTTTCATACTATCCAAACATACAACCGAATCATATACAAATTCAAAAAGAGTTGTATTCTGCTCAATCTCTCTGACCAGACGATATATCACCTCTGCCATGAATATTGAGATTGTACTTTTCCGGGCATCAAATGGAGTGTTTTTCAGTAAAACAACGGATTGTATATCTTTCATATTATGCAATGTTCCGTATTTCGTCTCCGCGCCTTCAAACTCAATGATGAACATTGGTTGCATAAGAGCCATTTTATTGGCTCTAGTTTTAGCACTCTTCACCCCTTTTATCATGTAAGATTGCCTACCAAGAGTATCAGTAAGGAGGTGGAGTATCAGAGCATTATCAGAATATTTTAAGCTATGTAGAACAATCCCTCTTGCTTTATAGTTATTCACCGTCCCTAGTTAAAAAATCCGCTAATTTAGCAACAGCAATCCCTCTATGCGATATTTTATTTTTCTGATCTGCACTCATTTCAGCGAATGTATCCTCAAATCCATCAGGTCTAAATACTGGGTCATACCCAAATCCATCTGCCCCTGATTCACTTTCAAGAATGTCACCAGAAACTATCCCTTCAAATAGCGTCTCTTTTCCCCCAATAATTAGAGCGATAACAGTTTTAAATTGAGCACTTCTATCCTCTTTACCAGTTAGTTCTCTCAACAACTTATCTATATTATCTTGAAAGTTACACTTTTCGCCAGCATATCTAGCAGAATATACCCCTGGAGCACCATTAAGAGCCGTTACCTCTAATCCAGTATCATCTGCAAAGCAATCACATCCTGTTTTTTCATAGATATATCTAGCCTTTTGGAGGGCATTCCCTTCAATTGTATCTTGTTCTTCAGGAATATCCTCGAATATTTCACAATCATGGGGAGTTAAAAGATTATATCTATTTCCTAATATATCTTTTACCTCACGTAATTTATGACTATTGTTTGTTGCGAATATAATTTTGTGAATTGGTTGTATCATAAGTTTTTGTAATTTATTATCAATCTCAATTTTATCCATAATAGTCTTAACAACGACATCAATATTACTACCTTCGGAGTAATCTGCGGGACACACGTAGCTGACTCTCTTATCTTTCACAAGAGTCTCACAGCTCATCATATCATCGATAGATTCAGGGTTATATACAGCAATCGAGTGTCCGCCTTGATCCTTAACTAAACGCATACAAGGTATATCTGTTGTTCCGTCTCCAAGATATATCATATGTTTAAATCTTATATGTCGTCTACTCTCGGGTACAAATTTATTAACTAGTGCACTATCATATACAGATTCAATCCCTTTACTTATTTTAAAAATAAATTGAGTTTTATTTGTGTAATTAACAGCAACAGCAGGCCAATATGCAACACCATCCACATCGTATAGGAAAGAACAAGCATAAATTTTTTTAAACTCCTTAGCTATTGGAGTCCCTTCAATCATCTCTTTAAGTCCCGACGAATTGATGTAGTGCTCAATAACAATCCCTCTCTCTTCGGCATAACGATTCATTCTATCAAACCACTCTTCCACCCCATTATAAAGAGGTACATTCTGGCCATAAGCTCTAAACGCCTCTTTTTTCAGAGATATTCCCGCCGACTTAGCCTCATGAATCATCTTTGACATGTAAGTCAGTATTGGATCTGCATCCTGCATAGATGCAACTCGATTACTATCCTTCCAGAAATCGGCACTACTCATTCCAACGGTTGGAATAAAATCATACTCTTGCATATTTCCAGGTGAAAGCGTTCCATCGAAATCATATATTAACGCGATTGTAGTAGTCATAATTATGGATTGATTATAGATTAATAGCGTTTAGAACCTCACCCTTACTATTTATTTGCTCAACTAATAGCTGATCTTTTTCTCTTTTTAGCAGAGTAACGCAAGCATTTCCAAGTTGTGGACCACCACCAATTAACACTGGATACTCATTATCAAACTCACCTTTAGGGTGGAATGCCACTCTGTGTTCGTGTGCATTAATTGCGCAATCTACCTTGGCATTATTAAGTATCTCTCCCCATAATTCGTAACAAGGATTAAACTCAGGATACTCAAGACCATAAAGAGCTATATGGTGTACTAATACTCTATATTCAGCTTTTTTAAACTCTTTAGATTTAACCTCTTTAGTTAAAAACTCTTTTTGATCCTCTCTAAACTGCGAAAAATCATTCATACCATAGTAAACAGGGTGCTCATCAGGTTTATCTTCACCGCAATCTAATAGAACAAATCGAGTATCACCCCAAGAGAACGAACCATAACTAAGGTCTCCATCTACGCACTGCAATACATCATATAACCAAATTGAGTATGCGTTTCTTATCTCGTGATTACCTCTAAGATATATTACAGGCACCTCTGAAGCTCCAACAATATCATTAAATTTAGATATAATATCCACAGCAACCTCCTGGCTACTAGGATCATCAATGCAATCTCCATTAAATATAACGAAATCATATTTCACTCCATCCAATGCTTCAACCATCGCTTTCGCAGTATTTGTATTCTTGTGCAAGTCATTAAAAACGACAGCAGTAAAGTCACCATCCGCACCAGCCTCTGGAGGGGTAGTAAAGCTATAAAGAGGAGACTCTTCCTCTTTACCGAACGTCTTACCATAGGCTCCATACGAAGTTATAACCTTAGATACAGCACGATAGTAGTATTTAGTGTTAGGCTCTAAATCATTTAAACGAATATGATGAATAGTATTATTAGCTACCACCTGCCCATTTTGAAGAGTTACAACTCTCTCCATATCAGTTGTATCCTGTCCATACTCTACAAAACTAAGAGTAGGATAGTTGGTCAACCAACTTATCGTCATTCCATTATTTACTGGAGACTGAAGGAATGGATTTGTTTGCATTACAGGTTTCGCATCTTTAGCACTTACAGATGGCACACCTAGAAGTAAAAAGCTTAAAACTATTAATATATTTCTCATTTTAAAGTTAGTTTAGAGGTTATATTTTACTAAAAAAGGAGCTGTTTAATGATTATCAAAAAACAACTCCTTTTATTATAACGAAATAGAATTACTACTCTTTATCTTCGCAATCACAATCGTCTCCACAACCACAATCATCACCACAACCATCGCCACAGTTGCAACCTTCGCCACAACCATCACCACAACTGCTACCACAACCAGAAGGCATCATATCAGCTTCAGTTGCCTCTCTAACACCAACGATCTCACCATTGAAGTTAAGAACCTTACCTGCCATAGGGTGATTAAAGTTCATTTTAACAGACTCTTCCAAAAGCTCAGTAACAATACCAAGCATTCTTTGTCCGTCTTGAGTACTCATTGGGATTTGGTTTCCAACAACAAGGAGACCCTCTTCAACAGCACCATCTACCAAAAATACATCTTTAGGAAGCTCAACAAGTGCCTCAGCAATTATCTCACCATATCCCTCTTCTGGAGTTAACGTAAACTCATACTTATCACCTACAGATAGACCTGCAATATTCTCCTCAAACTTAGGAAGAAGGAATCCTGCACCAAATACAAACTCTAAAGGTTGCTCAGCTGTCGCTTGATCCGCTACTTGTCCTTCAACAGTTAATGTGTAACTAATTGATACAAATGTTTCTTGTCCTATTTTCATCTCTTTTATTTTTAAATGTTTATTTATAATTTTACTTTATTGTTATTAATCTTCAGCGTATAATTTAGCGCAAGTACAGAATAAGTTTCTATCTCCATAACCTCCGTCAATTTTACTAACATAAGGGAAAAACTTATTATCCTTAATCCACTCTAATGGGAATACCGCAACCTCTCTCGAGTAAGAGTGATTCCACTCCGAAGCTGTAACCTCAACAGCAGTATGAGGAGCATTAGAAACTGGGTTATCACTATTTCCGACAGCCGCTTCACACTCACGCTTAATCGAGATCATAGCCTCGATAAATCTATCCATCTCATCTTTAGACTCACTTTCAGTAGGCTCAATCATCAAAGTATCATGCACAGGGAAAGATACAGTTGGAGCATGGAATCCATAATCCATCAATCGACGAGCAACATCAGCAACCTCTACGCCATAATCCTTACGGAAATTCTGTAGGTCAATAATCAACTCATGTCCCACACGTCCACTCTCACCATTATAGAAAGTTCTATACTCACTAGCCAAAACTACTGAGATATAGTTTGCGTTAACGATTGCCATTTCAGTAGCACGTTTCAACCCAGCTTCACCCATCATTTTGATATATCCGTAAGTAATAGGAAGTACCATTGGGCTACCATAAGGAGATGAAGATACAGCAGTAATTCCATCCTCGCCACCACAATTTACAATTGGATGAGAAGGTAAGAATGGCGCAATATGAGCAGCAACTCCGATTGAACCAACACCAGGACCACCACCACCATGAGGCATTGCAAATGTCTTATGAAGATTTAAGTGACACACGTCAGCACCAATATATCCAGGATTAGTTAGCGCAACTTGAGCATTCATATTTGCACCGTCCATATACACTTGACCTCCAGCATCATGAACAGCGTCAACAATCTCACGAATTTTACTCTCAAATACTCCATGAGTAGATGGATAAGTAACCATCAAACAGCTCAATTCATTACTATTTTGTTCAGCTTTAGCTTTTAAATCCTCAACATCAATGTTACCATTAACATCACAAGCTACCGTAACAATTTTCAATCCTGCCATAATAGCAGAAGCTGGATTTGTTCCGTGAGCCGAAGCTGGTATAAGAACGATATTTCTATAACCTTGACCTCTGCTTTGGTGATATGCACGAATAACCATCAAACCAGCATACTCACCCGCAGCACCTGAATTAGGTTGTAGCGAAGTAGCAGCAAAACCAGTGATTGCAGATAGGTCATTCTCTAACCCTTTAATCAACTCCATATAACCTTCAGTTTGCCACTCAGGAGCAAAAGGGTGTATATTATTGAAACCAGCAAGACTAATTGGCATCATAGATGCAGCAGAATTTAACTTCATAGTACAAGATCCCAATGGAATCATGCTATTAGCAAGTGAAATATCTCTACGCTCTAATTTTTTAATATATCTCATAAGCTCAGTTTCGCTGTGGTTATCAGAGAAAACAGACTCAGTTAAGAATGTCGATTTACGTTGAAATTGCTCTGCAATAGCTCCGTCAATTAACTTAATATTTTTAGGTAATTTCTTACCAGCAGCCTCAGCGAAGATACCGATAATAGCTTCAACCTCCTCAAGAGAAGTAACCTCATCGAAACTCAATCTTACATGCTCTTCGTTTGAGTAGTAGAAATTAAATCCAGCCTCAATTGCAAGTTGGTTAACAACTGAAGTTTCACACTCAATTGCAAGTGTATCAAAGAAGTTATTAGTTGCCAATTTATATCCCAAAGTCTCTAAAGCCTTAGCAACAGTTGTTGCGCAACTATTTGTATGCTTAGCGATCTTTACAAGTCCCTCAGCACCATGATACACAGCATAGAAACCTGACATTATAGCCATTAAAGCAGAAGCAGTACAAATATTTGAAGTAGCTTTCTCTCTTTTGATATGCTGCTCTCTAGTTTGAAGAGCCATTCTAAGAGCCTTATTACCAAGTCTATCTACAGATACACCGATAATACGTCCTGGCATACTTCTCTTATATTTATCTTTAGTCGTTAAGAAACCACTATGAGGCCCACCAAATCCCATTGGCAATCCCATTCTTTGAGAAGAACCAACAGCAATATCAGCACCCCACTCAGCAGGAGCTTTCAGAGTTGTCAAAGCCAATAAATCAGCAGCAACAGTAACAAGAGCACCATTTTCGTGAGCTTTTGTAGTAAACTCTTCATAGTTTTTAATCTCTCCGTTAGCGCAAGGGTATTGTAATACTACACCAAACTCTTTACCTGAGAACTCATAGTTTTCAAATTTATCACAAATTATTTCGATTCCAAATGGCTCACTACGAGTCATCAGAACATCTAATGTCTGTGGGAAAATATTTTCATCAACAAAAAGAATATTTTTACCCTCTTTCACCGCATCGCGGCTACGTAGACCAAACATCATAATAACAGCCTCTGCAGCAGATGTACCCTCATCAAGAAGTGAGCAGTTACCAATCTCCATTCCAGTAAGTGATATTGTCATTGTTTGGAAGTTCAAAAGCGCTTCAAGACGACCCTGAGAGATCTCAGCTTGATATGGAGTATAAGAAGTGTACCAAGCTGGGTTTTCAAGAACATTACGAACGATAGCTGCAGGAACAGCACATCCATAATATCCCATACCAATAAAAGATCTAACTTGCTTATTTTTATCAGCAATAGCTCTAATATGGCTTGAGAACTCATATTCGCTCATTCCCTCTTTTAATATATCAACAGGAGTTCTTAAACGTATGTTTTTAGGTACAACTTGATCTATAAGTTCGTCTACACTTTTAACACCAATTGTGTCAAGCATCTGATTCAGATCATTACTTTTGACACCAATATGTCTATCTTGAAATTTATCGTATGACATTTTTTCTAAGTTAAATTTAATTAAATACAAGGCTAATAAAAGGCAATTTATAAATCAGATACAACGACTACTAAGTTTTACCCTAATATGTCGTTGTATCTGATTTATAAATAGTATTTTTTACTTACAAGTCATCTTAATATAGTGATGATGCTCTCCGTATCTCTCAAAAGCAGCTTTTTCAAGAGCCTCACGGTGATCAGGATGAGCAACACTAGTAATAAGTCTAGCTCTCTCTTGAAGTGTTCTACCATATAAGTTTACAGCTCCGTGCTCAGTAACAAACCAATGGATATGACTACGAGTAGTCACAACACCAGCACCAAGAGTTAATTCAGGAGATATTTTACTCAAACCTTTAGTTGTTACAGAAGGCATAGCGATAATCGCCTTACCACCTTGAGATCTAGAAGCACCATATATAAAGTCAACCTGACCTCCAACACCTGAATAGAATTTAGTACCTAATGAATCTGCACAAATTTGTCCAGTAATATCAATTTGTAATGCAGAGTTAATTGCAGTTACCTTAGGATTTTTAGCAATAATGAAAGGGTCATTTGTGTAACCAACGTCCATCATAAGTACCCCAGGATTATTATCAATAAAGTCATAAACTTTCTGAGAACCCATAAGGAATGTAGATACCATTTTACCTTTATCAATAGCCTTATTAGCACCATTAATAACTCCTGACTCAACAAGAGGAAGAACGCCATCAGCGAACATTTCAGTATGAATACCTAAATTTTTATGGCTACCAAGTTGTCCAAGTACAGCATTAGGAATTGCACCAATACCCATTTGAAGACAAGCACCATCCTCAATCAAACCAGCACAATGCATACCGATTGCGATATCAGTTTCACTTGGAATTGAGAAGTGAGCCTCTTCAAGAGGTGCGTCATCCTCAACAAATAGGTCAATTTGAGATGTATGAATAAAAGCGTCACCGAATGAACGAGGCACATATTTATTAACTACAGCAATAACGTGCTCTGCACACTCTACCGCAGCAAGAGTAGCATCAACAGAAGTACCAAGAGATACGTATCCATGCTTATCAGGAGTAGAAACTTGAATCATTGCAACGTTACAAGGAAGAGTTCCTGAACGGTATAATTTTTGAGTTTCGCTCAAAAAGATCGGAATATAATCAGCATATCCGCTCTGAGTCACTTTACGAACATTACCTCCAACGAAGAAAGAATCTAATTGAAAGATACCTTCAAATTTTGCATCTGCGTATGGAGCAGGACCTTCAGTGTGAAGGTGGTGTATGTGCACGTGTTGAAACTCTTTATTTTCACCTCTAGCACACATCGCCTTGATTAGACATTGGGGAGCACTTGCAACACTACTTAAGTGTACATGATCTCCACTCTTGATAACTTTCACTGCTTGTTCTGCAGTTGTAAATTTGATTTGACAGCTCATTTTATTTAGAATCTTATTAAAGTTTCAACTTAAATTAAATATAATGTCGTAAAAATAATCATTTTTCATTAAACTACCACTACGAAACTATTTAAATTTCAGAAACTCATTATTTTTTACATTAATAATATACTTTGTATCTGTTTATCTCAGGGAACTAAATATTAGCAATACTAATTATATCAGCGAATATTCCCGCCGCCGTAACACTAGCACCTGCACCATATCCTTTTATCTGCATTGGATACTCCTTGTATCTCTCTGTTGTTAGCGAAACAACATTATTACTCCCCTCTAAATCGAAGAAAGGGCTCTTATTATCCACCTCTTTAAGTTCAACTGATGCACTACCATTATCTAGTTTAGCAACGAATTTCCACTGCCTATTTTGTCTCTCAAGTTCTTTACGTTTTGTTTCAAACTCAGCATCAACATTTGAGATATTAGCCCAGAACTCCTCTACACTACCCTCAAAATAGTCATTAGGGATAAATAACTTCTTCTGCACATCACTCTGTTCTATCATATATCCAGCCTCGCGAGCAAGGATCACAAGTTTACGAATAACGTCCGTACCACTAAGGTCAATCCTCGGGTCAGGCTCAGCATATCCAGCCTCCTTAGCCATTTGAATTGCCTTACTCATCGGAACTTGTTCGCTCATCACATTAAATATGTAGTTCAGTGTACCAGATACAACCGCCTCAATTTTCAAAATTTTATCGCCACTATTTATAAGGTCACTAATAGTATTTATGATAGGTAAGCCTGCACCAACATTAGTTTCAAATAGGAACTTTGCACCTCGCTTACGAGCAGTTGTTTTCAGAGCATTATAAGTGATGTATTCGCTAGATGCCGCCACTTTATTTGCAGTCACAACAGAAACATTACCCTCTAAGAGTTTCAAATAAATTGAAGCTACATCTGCACTAGCAGTACAATCTACAAATACAGAGTTAAAAATATTCATATTAATAATCTGATCTCTGAATTGCTCAGGAGTAGATACATTCTCTGATCTCTCTAACAACTCTTGGTAGTTCGCTAAATCGATACCAGCACTATTAGTTATAAATTTACGAGAGTTTGTGATTCCAACCACCTTAATTTTAAGCGAACTATTCTTCATTAAAGTCGGTTGTTGCATATGAATCTGCTCCAATAAGTTTTTACCAACAAGCCCCACACCAGCAATATATATATTCAAAACTTTAAAGTCCGAAAGGAAGAATGAGTCGTGAATAACATTCATTGCTTTCTTCAAACTTTCAGATTTTACAACAAAAGATATATTAGTCTCCGAAGCACCTTGAGCACATGCAATAACGTTAATACCATTACTACCAAGTGTTCCGAATAATTTACCTGCAATACCTGGAGTATGTTTCATGTTTTCACCTACAATTGCAATTGTAGCCAAATTACTATCTAAATGAGCAGGATTGATCTCTCCACTCTCAATCTCTTTTTCAAACTGTATATTTAGCTCTTTAACCGCTAAATCCGCATCAATACTCCTCACACCAATAGAAGTTGTATTTTCAGATGCCGCTTGCGAAACAAAAAATACACTAACACCAGCTTTTGCTAGAGTTCTGAATATTCTATAATTGACACCAACAACACCAACCATTCCCAAACCTTGAACAGTTATAAGGCAAGTGTCATTAACCGAAGATATTCCTTTAATTGCCTTACCTTTATCATTAACGCTCTTATCATTAGATATTAATGTTCCCTTAGCTTCTGGGTTAAATGTGTTACGCACATGAATCGGAATTGGAATCTCTTTATGGTATACTGGGTATATTGTTGGAGGATATATAGTTTTCATACCGAAGTTACAAAGCTCAATCGCCTCAACAAAACTTAAATTATTTATTACATAAGTCGTATTTGCAACATCAGGATCAGCCGTCATAAAACCATCAACATCACTCCAAATCTCAAGGATTGACGCATCTAAAGCCGCAGCAATAATTGAAGCAGTGTAGTCCGAACCTCCCCTACCCAAATTCGTAATCTCACCCGTCTCGATATCAGTTGATATAAATCCAGGAACAATACCAACTTTTGTTAATGATTTGAAAGCTTCAGATATAAGTTTATCTGTAACACCAAACTCAACAGAGTGTTTATTGAAATACTTAGATGTTTTGATAAACTCTCTAGGGTCATACATCACTGCACCATCAATTACGCCACCAATGATAACTCCACTAAGACGCTCACCGTAACTTAATATAGTATTTGATGTTTTATCCGAAATATCTCTAATAAGGTATACTCCTCTTAAAATATTTGACAATTCGCCTAACAATGCCAAAAGATTCTCCGATACAGAGTCTCTACAAGTCGTGTTCACAACCTGCATAACAAGGTCCATATGTCGTTTTGAAATAGCATCGAACATCTCTTCGTATCTCTTCTCACCCAAAGATGCTAATTTTGCCGTATATAATAATTGATCCGTTATTCCGTCGAGTGCCGCAACAACAACGACTACTTCGCCACACTCTTTCTCAACAATACGCTTCACAGCCAACACTGCATCTACAGAGCCTACGGATGTTCCGCCAAATTTCATTACCTTCATTATATCAAACCTTTATTTTAAGCTACAATTATATAAAATATTTAACAAATAACCTACCCTAACAGCTAACTATTTTTCTAAAATATTCAATAAAATGACGTTTTCAGTGAAGATTGGTTAAACTTTTCAAAGTTTATGTCCGCAGGCAGTTCATAAGCGAGTTTGAGAAAAGAGTCTTATTCGATAATTTTTTTTTGATAACTTCGTTTTTTTGGAATAGTTGTATCCAGTTTTTTTACTATATTTGTCTCCGTTAAAATTAAGTTATACGATTAAACCTAAATAAAAAAAATTAAAACCATGAAATTACAAGACATCTTAGCAATATCGGGACAACCTGGTCTATATAAATTTATTGCTCAAAGCAAAACAGGGGTAATTGTCGAGTCTTTATCAGATGGCAGACGTATCAACGCAGCTTCATCAGCAAAAGTAAGCTCTATGGCTGAGATCGCAATCTACACAGAGAGTGATGATATGCCACTATCTAAAGTATTTGAGGCAATGACTAGCCACCTAGAGGGCAAAGAGGCAATTTCACACAAATCAAGTGCAAATGAGCTAAAGAGTCTATTTGAGGCAGTAATTCCAGATTACGACAAAGATAGAGTTCATGTTTCAGACATTAAGAAGGTTGTATCATGGTACAATACTTTAACACAAGCAGGCATTACAGACTTCTCAATTGAAGAAGAGGAAGAAGAGACTGAAGAATAAAAAGCACCTTCACTGCCAACTAGCAGTTAGAATCCTATAAAAAGAGGAGTATTGGAAACGTTTCCAATACTCCTCTTTAATATAAAATAAATGTTCACTGCGATCACGCAGCGCCGCCCGCGAAGGGCAGTTCTAAGCCTAGTTTAAAAAAGAAGCATTAGAAACAAAACGTCTTCAACACCCCTCTTGTATATAAAATAAATGTTCACTGCGATCACGCAGCGCAGCCCGCGAAGGGCAGTTCAAAGCCTAGTTAAAAAAAAGAAGCATTGAAAACAAAACGTCTCCAATACTCCTCTTTAGTATAAAATATTTGTTCACTGCGATCACGCAGCGCCGCCCGCGAAGGGCAGTTCAAAGCCTAGTTAAAACTACTTAGCTTGACTAGCCAAATCAGTATTATCTTTCATAATCATACTTTTGTCGATACGAATATTCACGCTATTATCAATTTCGATAAGAACATAAGCCTCTTTTACCTCTTTGATTGTACCGTATATACCACCAGCAGTAATAACTTTCATACCGTTAGCTAACGAGTCACGGAATTTATTTAACTCTTTTTGACGTTTTTGCTGTGGACGTATCATAAAGAAGTACATAACACCAAAAATAAGTACCATCATAATGATGAACTGGATACTTTCACCACCCATTAGGCTAGCAGCACCTGCTTGAAGAAATTGATTCATTGTTTTTTAATTTTATATTACACATTTTTAATTTGATACAAAAACTAAGCTGTATACATAATACAACTCAGTACAAAGATATGTTTTTGTATGGAATTACCAACTTTATTTAATAAAAAAAAGAGTCGTTTTATTATAAATAAAAAGTGTTCATACAATATAATTAGTTATAATATAGTACATAAATCATAACTATGTCATGTTATATAGGTAAATACCATAATAAGCAAGACTTTGTAGTTGACTTTTATTTCACTTGAGCCATAACATAGAACTTGCAAGGCTTACTCATAAAAGAGGTGTGTATTTTGACTAATTTCAATTGATGTCCCGTACCAGTAACTTTAGAATTAAAATTAAAAGTTACATCTTTATATTGGTTTGGAGCTATTGGTTGTTTATCGTATTGAATTGAAGTGCAACCACAACTACTCTCATGGCTTAAAAAAACTAGTGGTTTTTCCGTTGCTGTATTTTTAAATCTCAATGTTTTTTCCACCATCTCTCCCCTCTTAACTATACCGAAATCAATTGTATCAATTATGGGAGTCGAGTCTGTATTTATGTCAAATACCTTACCTTTAAATTCAGCCGTATTATCAGCTTTTTTTTCGGGCGTTGATATACAAGACAAAGTCAGTATTGAAACTATGATAATAAATATACTTCGCATAATAAACATTTTAGTTTAAGTTTAACTCCTACCACTAAAAATTATTAACACTACATACCTACATATATATATGTAAGTATGTAGTGTTATAATAATAGTAATCTGATATTACAATATACCTCTACCTATCTTAGTAATTTTCGACTCAGCCTTAAGAGCTGTGACGATTTTATCAAGTACACCGTTGATAAACACGCTACTTCCAGGAGTACTATAATACTTAGCAATTTCGATATACTCATCAAGCGATACTTTAATCGGAATAGAAGGAAAAGCTAGTATTTCAGCTATTGCCGCATTCATTACGATCGTATCAAGATAAGCAATCCTATCAAAGTCCCAATTTTGCGTATATTTTTCAATATATTCAAAGTACTCTTTATTGTTAACCAACGCTTTTCTGAAAAGCACTTTAGCAAACTCCTCATCTTCATAGTTTTTATACTTAGGAAGAAGCGGCATATCACCTTGATTTACCTTACAAGCAGTAAAAGTTTTGATAACCATAATAAGTGAGAAATCTAAATCATCACTCCACAGTATTGATTGCTCTTCGAGAATATCCTCGAGCAATTCGTTATCTTCAACAAGTTGCAGGTAAAAATCCTTCACAAACTGCACATCCGCGTGATATGACTTCTCTGGAGCAGCCATATATACTTTATAGAATTCAGCTTCAATCATCGAGTTATACAAACTCTTAACTAGCTCAGGGAATTTCCCCCATCCTAATACGTATCTCGTTAGATAATCGTTCAAATCCTCACTAGTTTTTAGTTGAGTGATTAGCGCGTTATCAATAAATTTTGTGTTTGGGTTTAAATCCTCTGGAGTTGGGAGTCTTTTTTTCTTTCCCAACTCAACTCTCTCTTCGGCATACTTCGCCACCTCTGTAACCAAAGATAACATTTGATGGTAGAGATCGTATGTCTTATTAACACTATTGGTTAGATTCCTCTCGGAACCAATCAATGAATCTGACTCTGATCTAAAGTGCGCATAGAGTGTCTTTACGACTTTAATCCTTAATAATCTTCGGCTTAACATAATATGAATAGAACTTTATAATCTTTTTCGAGCACAAAAATAGTCAAAATTCTATCAATTAGTGTATCTTTGTCAAAAATAATTGAAATTTATTGTGTACGACGTAATAGTAATAGGTGCAGGTGCTGCAGGTCTAATGGCCGCAGGAGTCGCTGCCCGAGACGGAAAGAGTGTTTTATTGCTCGAAAAAATGGAGAAACCTGGTCGCAAAATATGCATCACAGGTAAGGGAAAATGTAATTTGACTAATATGAAAGAGACTGAAGAGTTCCTTTCGAAGATCAAAACAAATGCTGAATTTTTCAGACCATCCTACAAATCTTTTGATAACAATGATCTTTTAGGTTTTTTCAAAAGATGTAAAGTTGATTTAACTATAGAGCGTGGGGATCGAGTTTTCCCTACAAGTGGTAAAGCATGGGATATATCAGACGCTCTAGTTTATTGGAACAAAGATAAGGGAGTTGAGATCCAATGCCACACACGAGTATCTAAAATTACGGCTGTAGGCAATCGTGTAATCGGAGTTGAAGTTGTAAATAAGCGAGGATTTGCAAGACGCGAAGAGTGTAGTAATGTTATTCTATGTACTGGGGGAGTATCATACCCAGCAACTGGATCAACTGGCGATGGATATAAGTTTGCTTATGACCTTGGGCATAACATTGAAGAGATACGTCCTTCATTAGTTCCTTTAGAGTTTCAGCACGAGCAAGCAAAATCTCTTGATGGAGTTTGGTTGAAGAATGTTGATGTTGCACTTCTAATTGACGGAGAAGAGGTAAGACGCGAATTTGGAGAGGTTCAATTCTCGGCTAGAGGTATTGAAGGTGCTGTAATTCTAAAACTTAGTAGAGATGCAGTTGATGCAATTATCGACGAGAAGAGCGTTGAGCTAACGATTGATTTAAAATCTGCTCTAACAGTAGAAGTTATAGAGGCTAGGATTCAGCGCGAAATTGCGGAACTATCTGAATTTGCAAAGTTCCATGAACTACTAAGAAAACTTCTTCCAAAACCGCTAGTTGAAGCGATAGCTAAAGAGGTTGGTATCTCTATTATGACTCCGATAGAGGAGATTACAGATAAAGATATTAGTCGTTTAATCTCAGAATTGAAATGTTTCAGAGTTAAGATTACAGATTACAGACCTTTTGAAGAGGCAATTGTCACAGCAGGAGGAGTTGATGTAAACAACGTAGATGAGAATACACTACAATCGAAACTAATCAAAGGATTATATTTTGCAGGAGAGGTTCTTGACATTGACGCAGATACTGGCGGATACAACCTTCAGGTTGCTTTCTCTACAGGTGCGTTGGCAGGACAACTTTTAGGCGAGTAAATAATGGAATAAATCTATGTATTTAAAGATAAAGAACAGAGCATCAAGAGCAATTTTATATACAAAAAGTACTTTACGAATAAAGCACTTTAGAGGTCATGGGGTACACTCTCCTTTCGTCTATTCATTAGTACGTCAAGTATTTATGAAGTATAAGTTTTCAAGCACAGATAGATCTCTTTACAACGGACTCAGAAGTGAGGATTGTGATAAGAAGACGTCTAGGCAGCTTCAAAACCTATACAATCACTGCTCTTACAGTACGTTCTTCATTCTTAACCATAGTAATCATTCCACCTACAATTCAGATATTACTAGTGATATCATTGTAATATCATCGAGCATAGACACACATCAGATAGATGAGATATTAGAGAGTAGTCTGAATAGTGGCACACCTGTTGTAGTGATATATCCTAGAAACAATAAAAAGCGATTGAAAACGTGTTTAACTCATATTGATAGTGATAAATACCTTACTATAGATAATAGACGTTTCATGCTTTTTTACTGTGATAATAAGTTGCCACGACAACATTTTAAATTATAATTAGGATGAAGGTTTACACAAAAACAGGAGATAAAGGTAGCACCTCATTAATAGGAGGTAAGCGCACGAGCAAGGACGATATTCGAGTTGAAGCTTATGGTACAGTAGATGAGCTGATGTCAAACATCGCACTTTTGAGAGATAATATGTCTCTCTCCGAGATAAATTTGGATGAGTATCGAGAAGACTTGAAGAGTTCACTTAATACACTAATGACCCTTTCGGCACTACTTGCAGTTGATGAGTCTACAACAAAAAGTCTTCCAACTATAAGTACAGAGACTCTCAGCGTGATTGAGAGCCGTATTGACACTATAGTCACTACGCTAACTCCGATCACGAAATTTACAATACCTGGAGGTCATGTACTAATCTCACTTTCTCATGTTTGCCGTACAGTGTGCAGGCGTGCAGAGCGTAGAGCAGTAAGTGCTGCGGCAGAGCACCCTATTTCAGAGAGTGTATTAATATATCTGAATAGGCTTTCTGACTACCTTTATGTATTAGGACGTAAATTAAATGATATTTTTCAGATAAAAGAAGAGCTCTGGATAGTAGAAAAATAAAAAAATAATATACTTTTGCAAAAATGGCGATTAACTGTTGTCATTACAAATTTTATATATTAACAATAAACACTTAAATAATTTAACAGATGTATTGGACACTAGAATTGGCTTCAAAGCTTGAAGATGCACCATGGCCAGCAACAAAAGATGAACTTATTGATTATGCAGTACGTTCAGGCTCTCCATTAGAGGTAATCGAAAATTTGAATGAAATTGAAGATGAGGGCGAAGTTTATGAGAGTATAGAGGACATATGGCCTGACTACCCAAGCAAAGATGACTTCTTCTTCAACGAAGAGGAGTACTAGAAACAAAAAAGAGGAAAACTAAGTTTTCCTCTTTTTTTCTACATCTTAAACTCTTTATTTATCCCTGCACCAAATAGAGAGTAATCATATTTCACAGGATCTTCAGAATCGAACTCTCTCAAAGCATTTGTAAGCTCTTCGACTGCCTTCCAATCATTTTGCGGACGAATGAGTAGTTTTAACTCTCGACCAACATTTGCTGTATGCACATCAAGAGGAAGATATAGTGCTGACATTGGGATCTTATCCCACAATCCAAAATCCACTCCATTATTATCTCGTCTCACCATCCAACGAATATACATATTCAACCTTTTGCAAGCTGATTTTTTATCTATTGAAGATAGATGCTTTTCACTACGCTTAGCGTGTTCAATCTCAAAAAAGACCTTTCGGAACTCTGAAAGCACAATACGCATATCTTGGTGCTCCATCCATTTTTGTTCAAATAGATTGCCAATACCTCCAAACTGCAAGTAAATCTCTCTTATAGCGAGAATAAAAGTTTTAAAATCCTCTCCATTGAAAGTACGATGAACAAAACTACTCAATGAATTTAACTCCTTATCCGAGGCGTTAATTACGAAATCATATGGAGCATTATCCATAAAATCCATCATACGACAGCAGCTCTTAACAATCGCTTTCCTATTACCCCACGATATAATAGAAGCCATAAATCCACTAATTTCTATATCATCTTTTGACTGATACCTATGCGGTATTGATATAGGATCTGACTCAATAAACTCCGAAGAGTTATACTTATAATATAAAGAGTCCAACAACTCCTTTAACTCCAATTTATCCATAAAAAAATAATTTTAATTTGTTCAGTGCGATCACGCACCGCCGCCCGCGGAGGGCAGTTCCCTGCTTCCCTACCAACTGTCTCCGACGGGAAACTTTAAAAAGTTTCATCAAACTTTTGTGAAAACTTCGTTTTCTGTGACTTTTTGTTCTGTGCGATCACGCACCGCCGCCCGCGAAGGGCTGTTCCCTGCTTCCCTACTAACTGTCTCCGACGGGAAACTTTAAAAAGTTTCATCAAACTTTTGTGAAAACTTCGTTTTCTGCGACTTTTTGTTCTGTGCGATCACGCACCGCCGCCCGCGAAGGGCAGTTACACGCTTCTAGCAAACTTACAAAATAACCCCATCTTTCATAACAATTTGTCTATCTGTTTTTTCTGCTAACAAAGTGTCATGTGTTACAATAATGATTGTTTGTCCGAGTGTATCCCTTAAAGTTAAAAATAACTTATGTAAATCTTCTCTATTTTTACTATCCAAATTCCCCGACGGTTCATCTGCAAGTATTACAGATGGCGAGTTAATCAGCGCCCTAGCAATAGCAATACGCTGTTGTTCTCCCCCCGACATTTCAGCAGGTTTATGATACATACGATCTTGCATATCAAGCAACTCAATCAACTCTTTAGCTCTAGCAATAACCTCAGCCCGATCTCTTTTTGCAATATATCCTGGAATACACACATTTTCAAGTGCTGTAAATTCAGGAAGTAGATGGTGAAATTGAAACACAAAACCTATATTTCGATTACGAAACTGCGACAAAGCAGCATCGTTAAGTTTATCGACTCTTTGCCCTGCAATCTCAAGAGTCCCAGAATCAGCCCTACTTAGTGTCCCCATTATTTGAAGAAGTGTTGTCTTTCCAGCACCACTAGCCCCCACAATCGAAACAATCTCCCCTTTTTTAATCTCTAAAGAGAGGTTTTTCAACACATTAAGCTCACCGTAACTTTTATTAATATCTTTTATAATTATCATCTATTTATAGATTTTATATATCCATTGTATAATTTAACGACCTGTACCGCCTCTTTTGTATCGTGTACTCTCAATATATTTGCTCCATTAACAAGCAATTGCCAATGTAATGCCGCAGAACCTATAAGTGCATCATCTGGAGTTGTCTCAATTGTTTTGT
The DNA here is from genome assembly GCA_947038405.1 of uncultured Rikenellaceae bacterium. GTDB lineage: Bacteria > Bacteroidota > Bacteroidia > Bacteroidales > Rikenellaceae > CAMQVY01. Next base: position 32,226 of record CAMQVY010000009.1, read on the forward strand.
ATATCATCGATTTTCGTGACACCCCTACTAATATATTAACTTCTAAATCCTTTAAATCAGTCAATCCGTCAATAAGTTGAAAATTTTGCTTAATATCTTTCGCAAATCCAAATCCAGGATCAATAATCACATTTTCTACTCCTCGACTACGCAACTCAATCAATTTCAATCTAAAAAAATCTTTCACCTCTCTCACCACATCACTATACTCTGTATATTGTTGCATAATTTTTGGAGTTTCCCTCATGTGCATAGCGATGTATGGCACTTTAAATTTTGCCGCTACATCAATAATAGTACTATCTATTTCACCCGCTGAAATATCATTTATAATACAATCGCCATAATTTTCAATAATCGTTTCTGCGACCTCACCTCTAAAAGTATCTATTGAAATTGGGAAATTAGCATTAATTCGCCTAACACACTCTACCCCTTTGGCTAATCTTCGAATCTCTTCATCCACATCGACATCATCCGCACCAGGTCTTGATGAATATCCACCGATATCAATCACATCTGCCCCCTCTTCGATTGCCTTATTAACTGCTACGTATATTGTTTCGTCACTAGTTTTTCTACTGCTATTATAAAATGAGTCTGGAGTAATATTTATTATAGACATCACTCTCGGAGTAGATAAATCTAAATATGTGTTATAATTTTTCATTGGTAAAAATGGAGTTCAAATTAATTATTTGAGGTAAAATAAGTTTTTCATCATCATTTAAGATATTATATTGAGCTTTTGATTCTCTCTCCTTATCGCTAATTTGATTATTTATTCTGCTCTTAACATCATCTAAATTTGTACCATCTCTCTTTATTACTCGATCAATTCTTATATCAATTGGAGCTGTTACACAAATAACCTCATCTACAAGAGCTACAAATCCGCTCTCAATAAGTATTGCACTTTCGAGTATAATATACTTTGCCCCATTTTGTTTTCTCTCTTCACACCACATCTCAAAATCATTTGCAACTACGGGATGAATTATTGCATTTAATTTTGCCAACAATTTAGAATCAGCAAATACTTTTGATGCTAAATATTTACGTTGCAACACTCCATCAATAAAGGTTTGCTCCCCAAATATTGTTTTTATTCCTTCAATAATTTTGGTATTACTATTTGTAAGCTCTTTGCCTCTAGCATCTGAGTTGTACACCTGCACACCTAATCTACTAAAAATATCGCACACTATACTTTTACCACTTCCAATACCCCCTGTTACTCCTATTTTCAGCATAATTTACTCTAATAAATCTACGTTTGTATAACATACATATCACAACAAAAGCTCGTTCAACGATATAACTACTTACGATCTAATAATCTTAATTAAGTTAAATTTTAGTTATCACCTAGACTTCGTCTTGTGCATGTAATCTTTATAAAATATTATATACAAAGATATAAATCTTTTCGTTGTTGTCACTAATATTAGATTTAGCTTTTTCATCATTTGCCATGTTTTATGATCATTTTTGATTATTTCATCTAATTTTGACTCTATTTCTAGCTGTTTATTCTTGTTTTATGCTTAATATTTGGAGGTTTATTAGGTTGATTTTGCATAAAAAACACATTTTTCATAAAAAAACACCCTAATAATTTTGAGAATTAAAATATTATATCTACATTTGTGCTTACAAAACGGGGGCCTATAGCTCAGTTGGTTAGTAGCACCTGACTCATAATCAGGGGGTCGCAGGATCATGCCCTGCTGGGCCCACCCATTTTAAGCAAAGGACTTACATTCTAAATGTAGGTCCTTTTTTTATGCCTAAAAAGTTGGGTCATACACGTTTTACGGATCAATCTAAAATCTACATGGGGTAATGATTTAAGGGATCACCCTGAATCTTAGCTAGAGATACACCAACTTACGCAAAAAGTTTAGTAATTCTAAAATAGACGAATTAATTCCTATAAAATTACTAAATTGCAAAACCGAAAGACTATGCTGGTAAACTTTAGTTTAATTATGTACATTATAACCATTTAATAAAATACTTATCCATGAAAAAAAATAAATATTCGACACACGATATCTGCCTATAAAAAACTCAATCTAGAACTATTTCAAAAGCTAATGAATAATTATGGCGTTTTAATAGATGATAAAAAAGGAATAAAAAAACATGAACTTGATGTAATAGAAGCTTTAAATAAAAATATATTAAAATCAAGTAGAGATACGTCTATATTTAATAATTATTACTTAGGTTATTCTATACCTCAAATTGCTAAAGAGTTCGATCTTCTTCGATTTGGAGAGAATGATATCATAAATATAGAGATGAAAACTGAAAGTACTATTGATAAAATACTAAAGCAACAAGAGAAAAACAGGTATTATCTCAACTTTTTAGGCAAAAAAAATCATATCTATACTTATGTTCTAAATGAAAACAAATTATACAAGCTAGTAACGGACAATAATCATAATACTATAAAAGAGGTAGATTTTACGGAATTATGTAATAAATTATCATGCCAACAAATAGCTAATATTACTAATATTAATAGTTTATTTAATCCATCAGACTATTTGGTTTCACCATTTAATTCAACAGATAAATTTATAAATGATAGTTATTTCCTTACCGTACAACAAGATCAAATATGCAATAAAATACAAATGCAACTCGCCGACAGTTCAACTAGGTTTATTGCACTAACAGGAGGAGCTGGAACTGGAAAAACATTATTAACATATCATATTGCAAAAAAAGCAATGAATGAAGGGATGAAAGTCCTAATTTTGCACTGTGCTCAATTAAATAATGGTCATGTTAAATTAATCGAGGAGTGTAATTGGAATATTTATATGACTAAATATGCTCCTGATATAAATAATTACGATTTAATTATTGTTGATGAGGCTCAGCGGATGTGCCAAAGTCAATTTAATAAACTTACCAATGCAACACTAAATAAAAAATGCATCTTCTCATATGATGAAAAACAATATCTAAGAGACAACGAAAGAAATTTTAATATCAAAGAAAAAGTAGAAAAGAACTTGGGACATACCCCATACAAACTAGCAAATAAGATTAGAACAAACAAAGAAATAGCATACTTCATAAAACAACTCTTTAATTTATATAATAACATCCCAAACGGTCCATATCCTAACATAGAACTTATCTGTAGTACAAGCACTAAATCAACCAAATCAATACTAGAAGAGTTATCTTGTAGTGGCTGGAAGATCCCAAATTACACTCCTAGTACAAATAGTTGTAGTCAATTTTGTTATGAAAAATACTCTTCTGGTGATAAGGATAGCGCTCATTCTGTAATAGGGCAAGAGTTTGATAAAGTCGCTATTGTAATAGATGATTCTTTTACTTATAACTCATTAGGTGAGCTAACAGCTAATAATAAATGTTACTCTCAGAGTCAAATGCTGTATCAGATTATAACAAGAACACGAAAAAAACTTTGCGTTATCGTTGCTGATAATGAAGAAATGTTAAATAGATGTATAGATATTCTCAGTAGGTAATTAGTTTACTGTCTATTGAGAATATCGATCACCAAAAAGCTATAAACAGCGATATTTAGATATATAAATTTTGCATATGATCTGAAATAAAAATTTATCCTAAATTAGAATAAAAAAATCCGAATCTCTCGACTCGGATTTTTTTGCAAATTTATTATGATGCCTAGTACGACCTCGCAAATAATACCCTCTTATTAGAAGGTTTACCTGAGTAAACACAGAATCCATCCTCCTCAACTGCATCAATCGGAATACATCTAATTGTTGCCTTTGTCTCAGTTTTAATTCTCTCCTCAGTCTCAACAGTTCCATCCCAATGAGCTAGAACAAAACCACCCTTACCATCAAGAACTTCCTTAAATTCAGCAAAAGTCTCAACCTTAGTTGTCTTCTCTTCTCTGAATTTCAACGCCTTATTGAATATATTATCTTGAATCTCATCAAGTAACTTCACAATGTACTCAACAATACCCTCTTGAGACATAGTATCTTTCTGTAATGTATCGCGTCTTGCAACCTCAACAGTTCCATTAGCCATATCTCTAGGGCCCATAGCAAGTCTAATAGGCACACCTTTAAGCTCATACTCTGCAAACTTAAATCCTGAACGTATATGATCTCTACCATCAACCTTAACACTAACACCTAAAGCTTTAAGTTGAGATGCAATGTTATTAAATCTCTCTGTTACACTCTTCAACTCCTCTTCTCCCTTATAAATAGGAATCATTACAACTTGAATTGGAGCTAATTTAGGAGGTAATACCAAACCATTATTATCTGAATGTGCCATAATCAAAGCTCCCATCAAACGAGTAGATACACCCCAAGATGTTGCCCAAACGTGCTCAAGTTTGCCATCACGATTCGCAAACTGCACATCAAATGCTTTTGCAAAATTCTGACCTAAAAAGTGAGATGTTCCACTCTGAAGAGCCTTACCATCCTGCATTAATGCCTCAATTGTTAAAGTATCTTCAGCACCCGCAAATCTCTCATGTTCACTCTTGTGACCAATAATAACTGGCACTCCCATCCAATTTTCAGCAAACTCCTTATATATTCCAATCATTCGCTCTGTCTCCTCAATAGCCTCTTCACGAGTCTCATGGGCTGTATGACCCTCTTGCCAAAGAAATTCAGCTGTACGAAGAAATAATCTTGTTCTCATCTCCCAACGAACAACATTTGCCCACTGATTACAAAGAATAGGTAGATCTCTGTACGATTGAATCCAATTTTTATATGTATTCCAAATTATAGTTTCAGAAGTAGGTCGAACAATAAGCTCCTCCTCTAATTTTGCATCTGGATCAACAATAACACCCTCTCCATCAGGATTATTTTTTAAACGATAGTGCGTAACAACAGCACACTCTTTTGCAAAACCATCAACGTGACTAGCCTCTTTACTGAAAAATGACTTGGGTATAAATAACGGGAAATAAGCATTTTCATGCCCTGTCTCTTTAAACATATCATCTAATGCACGCTGCATCTTCTCCCAAATGGCATAACCATATGGTTTGATAACCATGCAACCTCTAACCGCAGAATTCTCTGCAAGACCCGCCTTCATTACTAGGTCATTATACCACTGAGAGTAATTTTCTTCTCTATTGGTAAGTGATTTTAGCTCTTTTGCCATATCTATTTATTGTATATAATGTAATTATTTTTTACGAATCAATGTATTACACTCTTAATAGTAATAATTATCCGCAAAGTTAGGGTTTTTTTTGCATATATCCATAATTATTATTACTTTGGGCAAAGTGTTTTATTTTACTACACAAGTAGATTATACGTAAATATATAGAACGTTATACAATTTAATATAATATATCGTCGTTAATATAGTATGTATAATAATGCAATTGTAAGTTTTTTCGTTACCACAATAAAAACCTTGCATGGAGCATAAAATTTAACACAACAAGTTAATGTACTATTAAAATCATAGTATTTATGAAAAATGTAAAATTTAAAATCATATTGATGGCTACTCTAGTAGTATCATCATTTACGTTTGCTAGCTGCAATTCATCTATGTACAAACAGAGTGTTAGTCAATCTGATGATCTATATTCGGTGCATAACATAGAACTTATTTCAGCCAAAGAGGAGACACTACGTGCTAAAGAGATCGCTCTGCAAGAGAGAGAAAAGGCTTTTAAAGCACAAGTAGCTCAAGAGATGGCTGAGGAGAGGGCACGTGAAGCGTTGGCAGATGCTAAACAGCATGAGCTAGAGCTTAAAAATGCCGTAGCACGTATGAAGTCTAACAAATCACTAGATGCAATAGAGCAACTATCTGAGGATATTGACTTCGATAGTGATGACTTATCTCTTGACCTTGATAGTGACGACGTAGATATTGATCTTTATAGTGATGATATAGAGGATGAAATAGAGTCTAAATATGAGAGAAAATTTAACGTTTTTATCTCTTTATCTTACACTATTCCAAACTCATACGTAAACTATGGCTACCCTTATTACAACAACTACTGGGGTGGATACTATGGTGGACATAGTTACTATAACGGATGGTATACTGACTGGTACAACCCACATAGACCTTACTGGAATCATTATTGGGGTTGGAACAACTATTATGACCCATACTGGGGGCATAATAACTACTATCCGTACTGGGGACATAACAACTACTACCCACACTATTCTGGAGGAGTAAGTGGATACTACAACAGACCAAATACAACATACAGATCAAACTACTCTAGTGGATCATATAGATCAGCTAGCCATACAGACCGATACAGAAATAGTAGTTCAAATAGAGATAATAGTTATAGAAGTTCATCTAGCTCTCGAAGTTCGTACTCAACAAGAGCTACATCAGACAGAAGTTCGTCGTCATCAAGGAGTTCTTACAATAGAGGATCTTCATCTAGTAGAAATTCAGCAGTGACTGATAGAAGTTCGTCGAGTAGAAGTACATCTGTAAACAGAGGATCTTCTAATAGAGGATCTTCTAACAGAAGTTCATACAATAATAGTTCATCTAGTAATAGAGGTAGCTATGGAGGAAGTAGCAGTATCTCTAACTCATCAAGTCGCGGCTCATCATACAATAGCGGCTCATCTCGAGGTAGCTCAGGGAGTTCAGGTAGCTCAAGTAGCAGAGGTAGTTATGGTGGCAGTGGCTCTTCGTCAAGAGGTTCTAGTAGTAGATAACACTAAATAATCTTTAATATTAATTTTACAGGTTGATATAATATAGTTATGAAAAAAAAGCTTTATATACTACTGTTCTCTACAATACTAAGTATAGGGGGAGCTAATGCACAAGTTACAGATCTTGGATTCCTTACATATCTAACAGACTTTAAACCGTCGAATATGACCGACCTATCTCAGTATAGTCGGACTCTTGGGACTGCGAGAAGTACTGCAATGGCGGGTGCTTTTACATCACTAGGAGCGGATATGTCATCTATGTCGATTAACCCTGCGGGGCTAGGAATGTATAGTGGATCGGAATTTAGCATATCTCCATCAGTATCATTCTCAAATTTCTCGAATAGCAGAAACGATGGAATCTCAAACTTAGATGGTAGTAAAACTAATTTCGGATTAGCTAATATTGGAATAGCATTAAATGTATATCAAGGAGCTAGAACACTAACTAGCGTTACTGTCGGATTTTCATACAACAGATTGGCAGACTATAACTCCCAAAATGAATACAGTATTGACTATAACAACAACTCCATTTCAGAGGTATTTGCAAATCAACTCAATGGAATCAGACGTGTGGATATAGAGCCTGGAGCGAGACCATATGACAATTATAATATACCAACGTATAATTGGGGTGGAATTTTAGCTTATCAGAGTAAATTTATTGACCCTATTACTGATAACTTCCATGACAAAGGCTATTTTGTAGGAGGTATTGAGAACCCTAATGTGACAAACGATCACTACATGAACATCTCAAACAGTGGATCTATGGGAGAGTCTAATCTGTCATTAGGTATGAACTTCTCAAACGTACTATATTTTGGATTTTCGCTAGGGTTCAAAAGTTTGAATTATAATACATATGTTAGATACGAGGAGAATTTCAAAGGGAATCCTGATAGCCCTGACAAAGGACTAGGATACTTGAGTCATATGAGATATAATCAAGGGATGCAAATGACAGGTTCTGGAGTTGACTTTAAATTAGGATTAACTCTTAGACCAATATCAGCTCTTAGAATCGGTGTTGCTGTTCATACTCCAACATACTTTAACTTAGAGACAATATATTACGCAGACATGTATAATCGAATGACCTCAAAAGCAAGTGGGGGATTTGATGACTTCAGCGCTTATACAAATGACTTGATTTCAACCCCAAATTTTACAACTCCCACAAGATTACTTAGTGGTATTTCGTATACATTTGGACAATACGCAATACTATCTTTTGACTATGAGAGAGCTTGGTATACAAATATGAGACTTAAAGAGGCTGGAAGTGGAGTAGAAAATGACTTCAAACAAGATATTAAACACAACTACCAAGCTCAAGATAACATTAGAGTCGGAGTCGAGTTAAGACCTCTACCTCAACTTTTTGTACGAGGAGGTTATTATAATTCGGGAACTATGTTGCAAAATGAAGAGACCGTTTTTAATGCACCTATCGCAAATAAACAGAGCGGATTTTCATTAGGTCTTGGATATAAAGTTAAGAATTGGGCTATAGATCTTGCTTACTCAAATAGCAAAACTAAATACTCTATGTATGATCTATACTATTATGATAACGGTACTGATTTCTTACATACAGGAGATATTACATCTGAATTACAGTATAATGTAATAACTCTATCTACAAGTATTAAATTTTAGTATTAAATTTTACTATTAAACAAAATATCACTAAAGATCCGATTAAATTAAAAAATTAATCGGATCTTTAATTATTTATAAATATAACTTATATTTGTAATCTGTTATACCCTGGCATAAAAGTAAAATGGAGTGAATTAATGAACTGACCTTTCTAACAAAAACAACCTAACAAATAAAATATCTATGAAAAAAATCTACTTATTACTAATTCTATTGCTCAATGTGGCAATATGCTCTGCAAAACACCACCAAATTTCTGTAGCAGATTTTGGACTCACACCAGCAAGCAAAAATGCTTCAGGATACATTGCAGATGCTATTAAATCAATTAAAAAAAGTGTAAAAAAAGGTGATAAAGTAACTCTATCATTCCCAAAGGGGGTATATAACTTCCACGAAGAGAACTCTTCTGAACGCATATACTATATATCAAACCACGACCAAAATAATCCTAAAAAAGTAGGTATTGCAATTGAAGATATAGATAATTTCACATTAGAAGGAAATGGATCTGAATTTATTTTTCACGGAACAATGATACCGTTAGCGATACTACGTTGCGAAAATAGTAACTTCAAAAACTTCTCTATAGATTTTAAAAATCCACATATCGCTCAATCTACAATTATTTCATCTGACTCAAAAGGTATTACTTTCAAACCAGCACCATGGGTCAAGTATAAAATACAAGATGGAGCATATATAACTTACGGCGAAGGCTGGGCAAGCAAAGGTATATCTAGTGGTATAGCATTTGATCACAATACAAGGAATATAATCTACAATACAAGTGATATTGGTTTTAATTTAACTGACTTAGTAGAGAATACAGATGGAACAATACTAGCTCCACACTGGAAAGACAATAGATTAAAGGCTGGTAATGTAGTTGCTATGCGCCAATGGAAAAGACCAACACCTGGTATATTTTTATCACACAATAAAGATACACACATTTTAAATGTAACAGTTCACTACTCTGAAGGTATGGGTCTACTAGCTCAAATGTCTGAAAACATAACACTTGATGGATTCAGAACATCTTTACGTGGAGATGATGACCCAAGATATTTTACAACCCAAGCTGACGCAACTCACTTTTCTGGATGTAAAGGTAAGATTGTATCTGTAAATGGTCTATATGAAGGTATGATGGATGATGCAATTAATGTTCACGGAACTTACCTTAAAATTATAAAAATTATAGACAAAAATGTAGTGATCGGACGATATATGCACTCTCAATCATGGGGATTTGAGTGGGGAATGAAAGGTGATAAGGTCCAATTTGTTGAGTCTAAAAAGATGGAGCTCGTAGACGGAGAGAACAGAATCGAAGAGATTACACCATACGACATCGATCAAATAGAAGGTGCAAAAGAGTATAAAATAACATTTAAGAGTGATATTCCAGAGACGATGGTCGAAGGTGGTTCATACGGTATCGAGAATTTAACATGGACAGCTAAGGTACATTTTGAAAATAATGTAATACGAAACAATAGAGCTAGAGGTACTCTTTTTAGTACTCCAAAAAGAGTTGTAGTTAAAAATAACGTATTCGATCACACCTCTGGAAGTGCAATCCTTTTGTGCGGAGACTGCAATGGATGGTATGAGACTGGAGCTTGTAAAAATGTGGTAATCAAAAATAATAAGTTTATAAACTCGTTGACTTGTATGTTTCAGTTTACAAATGCAATAATATCGATATACCCAGAAATACCTAACTTAGATCAACAAGTTAAATATTTCCATGGTGGTTCTCGAAGAGCTATTCGCATAAAAAACAACTATTTCTCAACATTTGATAACCCTATTTTATATGCTAAATCGGTTGACGGACTAGTATTTAAAAATAATGTAATCGAACAAAATAGTGACTTCCCAAGTTTCCACTGGAATAAAGAGAGAGTTTTATTAGAACGAGTAGAGCGTATGAAGATGAAAAATAATACTTACATAGAGTAAACACCATCCTAATACAATATTTCTTAAACAAAGCGCATAGTAGAGTAATCTATTATGCGCTTTGTTTATATTTATATATGTGATATATCTCAAATAAACTCAAATTATTTTCCGATTCACTAATACATTCGATTATTTAGGATAGTTCAACTATAAAATAAATAATAAATTATTACATTTACCTGTAACTTTTTAAACACCTCAAACGTCTTAGTATTAAATAACACAAAATCTATATAAAAATGAAAGCAAAATATACTTTATTAGTTTTATTAATGTTAACATTTAGCCTTTCGAGTTGGGCTGAAGAGGGCCGATTCTATATCTATGGTAAGTGTACGCTTGTCGAAGATACAAAATTAGAGGGATTTATAAGCATCAAAGGTGATAAATTATGGGTATCGCAATTTATATCAACAAAACTAGAGAACCCATACGCAAAACTATTCCCAACCGATGGTTCGATCTATTTTGGGGAGAATAGAAGCAATACACCTTCATCTCACAGTTTCATTTGTAGATACAACGACATTAAACAATTGCGCCCAGTTGCTAAGAATAGACTCGAAGTAACAATTAAAAATAATCGCTCAATAGATGTATCATACGATTTTGAAACTGACATAACGATACAACTATCGAATGGAGATTCTAAAAAATTAAATTGGGAAAATATCGCTAGTATAAGTTTTATGGCGTCTTCACAAACTCCCCCTAAAAACTACCCCAAGGTATACGTTGGCAGTCTAGAGTCTACACAAGGTATATATTTTGGAATTATTGAGGGACTAAACTACTCAAATAAAGTCATCCCAATAAAATTTACAAATGAATCTGATAATGATATAACTCTTGATAATATAGACAAATTAGAGTGTGAAACAGATAGGAAAATAGAGATTACAAAGGGGTCTGTAAAGCTAATAGCAGATAACATTAAAGTAAAAAGATTAATTACAAGTGCTCGAATCTCTCTACCAACCATGGGAAGTATCGATATCCCATGGGAAAAGATTAAATCTATCGAAAAACATGATATTAGTATATTTAACGGTGCAACATATGAAAGTTCAATAGCACCGCAACGTCTTACTGGTTCAGTTAAATTAAATTACAAGCAGAAAACAGTAAATGTGTTGCCGGATGAGGTTGATGTTAATTCGGAATACGTAACTCACAGTGGTCCTCTAGCCTTCGATTTGGATGAAGCACTAAATATCGAGTTCATTGAGGGACGAAATGATGGGATTATTTACCGACTAATGTTAGATGGTATAGAGTCAATAGAGCCTAAAAACTACAACTACTCTCTCATTTACATGAAAAATGGTAGCCGTTTAAGCCTCGGTGCAGATCAGGATGTCTCATTCAAAAATGATGGGATTCTGATGCTAAACACAAAAACATATATTCCTTGGAGATACATTGACAATATTAAATTTAATGATTAAATATTGTTAAATGAATAGACAAGAGTACAATAACTGCGTTGATAAATATGCTGACCTTCTTTATCGTTTCATTCTGAAAGCGACAAATGATAGGCAACTCTCTGATGACGTTGTTCAAGATAGTTTCATCACTCTATGGGAGCACGTAGATCATCTGGATTATAATAAAGCAAAATCCTATCTATTTACAACAGCTTATAGAAGAATGATAGATGCTTTCCGACGCAACAAAAGAGATGGAACATTAGATGAGGTGAATTGTTGCACACTAAAAGATAATTCAATGCACTTTGACCTTTCAGAACAACTGGAGATCGCACTACAAAGATTACCCGATATTCAACGACATGTTGTACTTCTGAGAGATTACGAAGGGTATAACTATTATGAAATTAGTGAGATTACAGGATTAAATGAGAGCCAAGTTAAAGTATATATTTTTCGTGCACGTAACACGCTTCGCAACTTTATAAAAAGAGAGGAGATTTTAATATGAAAACTGACAATAGAATAGATATATTAGAACAACTTCTAAATCATGGCTCGATAACAGAACTGGAGCAAGATGAGTTGTTTGAACTACTCGAGTCTGAAGGTAGATTAGATAGTTGGCTAGATAGTGGAGTTAAATTAGAAATAGATGATAATATAACATACCCAGATAAAGAGTATCTTAAAGGTATTGCTGAACCAATGGTGTTTTTAAATCCTGATACTACTCAGGTATATGGAAATAAAGCGAAGTTGTATCGAAAAGGGGACAGTCAATATTTGACTCGAAGCGTAAGGATTGCAATATCAGTAGCTGCAATACTACTCATTGCATTTGTATGGAAATACCCTACTATTTCTGAGACCTACGAAAAAGAGACAATTATAGCCATGGGTGAGCTGAATAAGACATTAGGTGCTAAAGTAAATAATACAAAAATAATTGAGATGAAAAAAGTATTTCAGTGTGAGGTATTTGAACCTATATTAGGCGATAAACCATACAATAAGGTTAAGTTATCTAATATGAATTTCAATCATATTCCAAAGATCGCTCATGTAGATATAAATATCCAAGTAAGAGATATTATGACACCAAGTCGTTATGATATAGTACCGAAGCCAACTCAAGATGGATTTATAATCTTTGCTCAGGCAGAAGAGTGGACCGAGAGTGAGCCGATACAACAAGAAGAGGTGATAATTAACCATGACGAATGGCAACCAAACAGCGATAAACGAAAAGGAAAATTTCGCAATGTATTAAAAAACATAAAGAATCATGTAATATAATAAAAATAGTTCATTTTAATAAAATAAACCTACTACGGCAGCGCTGCATTTTAGTAGTAAACAAATATTAAACCTAAAAATAAAAAATATATGAATACGAAAATTTACATATTAGGATACATTACTCTATTACTAGCATTAACACTCCCTGCGATAGGTCAAAACAGCGTAGAGGATTCAGTGATAATTATAGATGAATGGAGTGCTGGACATAATATTCAATTACAGATAGAGAAACCAATCGAGAAAAGTAAGGGGTTAACTGTTATTCACAAAAATAAAAACACAACGACAACAGTTAAGAATTTTGAGTTTAAAATAAGTAAGAACGATAAATATAAACAAAAAAATAGAAGACGAGGCGATTTTGACGGACACTGGAGTGGCGTTTATATTGGGTTGACTAATTATTTAACAAATGGTAAGATTTATGGATCGAACGGAGGTAGTATGCGTTTAGATTGGTCTGGCTCTCGAACATTAATACTAAATCCATACCATGCCGACATCTCTCTATCTCGTAATGGATGTTTTGGAATGGCAGTAGGAGTCGGTTTTGAATACCAGCGTTTACGATTCTCGGACGAATATACAAGTATCATAAAAAATGATAACGGAGATATTGTTCCATTTAAAATCAACAGTCAATATGATGTGCGCAGAAATACACTCAAGAATCTATATATGACTGTTCCTGTGCTATTTGAAATTCAATTCAAAGATGCATTCGTATCTCTTGGTGCTATTGGTGGACTTCGTCTACATAGTAAAACTAAAGTTGTTTATGACTATGAAGGGGATAAGCGTAAAATGAAAAATACAGATAACTTCAATATGATTCCTTTTAAATTAGATGCCGCAGCAAAAATTGGATATAGAGGTTTTGCAGTGTTCTGTAACTACACCGTGACTAAAATGTTTCAAGATAACAGCGGACTAGACCTTCATCCATTAACTATTGGATTTGGATTTGTTTGGGGAGTATAACTTATTCCTATATTTAAGATGCTAAACTTTTGAATTATCCGTTGTTATATAAACTCAAAAATTAATAGATACTACAAATTATAAAATAACTATTATGTCAAAGATATCAACTATAACGATGTGTATATTACTTCTTGTAGGTACACTTACTATGAATCCTTCTACTGTATCGGCAGCACGATTAAATGAGGCAATTCACTTAAAATCAGATCCAATTAAGTTTCAATTACTTGAGTTAGAGGAGATAGAAGAGCAACTCTTCAATGCAGACTATGATTGGGCTAAATTAAGTAAGAGAGAGCAACGACAATTTAAATCATCGCTAAAAAAAGTATCTAAAGATCTAAAAAAAACAAATAAAAGAGCGATAAAAGAGATTGGAAAAGGCATATTTAGCAGGAAACTTATACGACAAGTAGAAGGATATGCAAAAAATCCAAAAAATCTTACTCCAAAGAAACATCTTGATATAACCAAAGAGATATTCCAATCTTTAATGAAGGTATTTCCTTCTATTATAAAAACACAACTATCTAATTTAAAGGGACAGACTGAGGATGCAGAAGGAGTGTTTGATGATATGGAAGATCAATTCGATGAGCTTGAAGATCAGTTCAAAGATTTATTCGACAACTTATAAACAAAATATAATTGTATAGACACATGGGAAGAACAGATGGTTTAAGATAATTTTCAGGTACAAGAACTAATATATGATCGTAGTAGATATATCTTTTTTAATAACAATTGCGAGTACTATAGATTTTAAGCTCTTTTCGATACGTATCATGTAACCCATTTGTAACACTCCGCAGTAGTCCATGAAAATGCTCTCCATGATTTTTATGAATCGTATGACAAAGCTCGTGCAAAATTATGTAATCAACAAGATGGCTCGGGATGTGCATCAAATGAATACTCAATGATATATCATTTTGAGGGGCACAACTACCCCACTTACTTCGGGTATTACGTACAGTGATTTTACCACATTTAAAATTAAACTCTTCGGCCAAATACTTTACTCTTGGCGGAAGAGTTTTTTTTGCCTCATCACTCCAAGCCATTTCAATAGCACGTTTTGTAATATCTTGAACCTGAGTATCACTAAAATGAATAGTCATAGGATAACTCACAATAAACTCTGTTTCGGTTAACTGTGCCGATATTTTCGCTGTATTACATGGATTATATCTAAGTGAGTGTGCTCTTGTTGAATAGGGCATCTCAATGATTTTATCTGGATATTTTTGTTTAAACTTTGCTAATCCAGACTCAATCCAATCATATTTTGTTTCAAGAAATTTGATCGCATCGGATAACGCAATATTATATGGAACTGTAAGGCGAACAGTAGAGGGTGGACGAAGAGAGATAGATATTCTTCTAGCTCTAAAAGTTTGAGAAACTACGATCTCGCCTAATCTATGATGATTAATTACTGTTTTCATTATTTACACATTTGAATACAAAGATAAGAACAAGAAAACAAAGTTTTTACAAAAGTTTGATTAAACTTTTTAAAGTTTATCGCCAAAGGCAGTTCGTTGACTAGTTTAGTTTGCATCATGCAGGGAACTGCCCTTCGCGGGCGGCGGTGCGTGATCGCACTCAACAAATATTTAACACATAAAACGAAGTTTTCACAAAAGTTTGATGAAACTTTTTAAAGTTTATCGCCAAAGGCAGTTCGTTGACTAGTTTAGTTTGCATCATGCAGGGAACTGCCCTTCGCGGGCGGCGGTGCGTGATCGCACTCAACAAATATTTAAGAGGTGGATAAACTGTTTCTTAATTTAATTAGTAACTTTGTATCTATAATATTAAATACAAATAGAGATGTATCGTAACCTACAAGAGTATATAGCTAAACTAGAGAGTATCGGAGAGCTAATTCGCATAAAAACAAAAGTTAGTACCGAATATGAGATAACTGAGATAGCTGATAGAGTATCTAAAAGCCATGGAGGTGGAAAAGCTCTTCTTTTTGAAAATACAGCAACCAAATTTCCACTACTAATCAATATGTTTGGATCTGACAAACGTATTACAACTGCATTGGGTGTTGAGAATCTTAATGAATTAACCGATAAAATAGAGAATCTACTACACTCAGTAGTATCTCCTAAAAATAAATTTACAGATAAGCTAAAGATGTTACCTCTACTTAGCGAGGTATCGCAGTGGCTACCAAAAACATCAACAAAAAAAGGAAAATGCCAAGAGGTTATTTTAAAAGGAGATGATGCAAAATTGAGTACTCTCCCAATTTTAAAGTGTTGGCCAAATGATGGCGGTAAATTTATTACCCTACCATTAGTTAATACGATTGACCCAAACAGCGGCAGTAGGAATGTAGGAATGTACCGAATGCAGGTAACTGGAGAACATACAACAGGTATGCACTGGCACCTCCACAAAACAGGAGAGAGACACTATCGAGAGTATGCAAAACAGAATAAATTAATGCCAATAAGCGTATGTTTAGGGGGAGATCCTGCATACACATACTCGGCAACAGCACCTATGCCCGACAATATGGACGAGTATCTACTCGCTGGATTTCTACGTAGAAAGGCTGTAACACTCGTAAAGTGTGTAACAAATGACATATATGTTCCAAGCGACTGTGATTTTGTAATCGAGGGTTATGTAGACCCAAAACAAGCAAAATTTATTGAAGGTCCATTCGGAGATCATACAGGATTCTACTCTCTCGAAGATATGTATCCTGAGTTCCATGTAACAGCAATCACACACCGTAAAGATGCAATATACCCTGCAACAATAGTTGGAATACCTCCTCAAGAGGATGCGTATATTGCTAAAGCTACAGAAAAAATATTCCTAGCTCCGATACGATTCGCAATACAGCCCGAGATTAAAGATCTATATATGCCCGACGCTGGAACTGCACACAACATCGGAATTGTAGATATTGAGACCACATATGCAGGTCAACCATATAAAGTTGCAAGCTCAATGTGGGGCGCAGGACAGATGATGTTTAATAAACTACTCCTTGTCACATCTCTAAATAGTGGTGAGAGTTTAAAGAATAGTAAAGTACTATCTAAGCTACTAAGAAATGTAAACATTCCTGAAAATATAATGTTCTCAAAGGGTGTGTATGATGTCCTAGACCACGCAACCGCAACTCATGGAGAGGGAGGTAAACTTATGTTTGATGCAACAGCATTGACCGAAAAAGCTGAACCAACAATTGGACATATTACATTGACATCGGGAATTGACTCTGCGTGTAGAACCTTAGTCGAAGAGTGGAGTACACTTATTCTATACGCTGACCCACACTCTAAAATATCATACGAAGAGTTCTGTAATGAGAACTGTTTGGAGGGTGTTAACTTCGTTGTATTTATGGATAGTGCAACCAATATACTACTGCCAAATGAGATACTGTGGATTATTGCGGCTAACATAGAGCCCCAACGTGACATCAAAGTAGTGGGCAAATCTCTATTTATTGACGCACGTACTAAGATTAGCGATACCGTTGGTAATCCTAAAAGATTTCCGAATGTTGTGACATCTTCACAAGAGAGTATTAATCTTGTAGATCGTCGTTGGGCAGAGTACTCGATAGGAGAATTTATTGAGTCTCCATCAATAAGATACCGTAAATTATTACTATCCGAAAACGCAGAGATATAGATAAGTCTATATAACAAAGATTGCTAAATAGATTTTATTGATACAGATAGCTCCCTTAAACTTTTGTGAAAGCTCTGTTTTATTCTTTTAGCTTATATTATTATATATAAATTTCTTATATTTGTGCGCTCTCGCAAAAGAAGGTTTATACCCTCGGCCAAGTGGAATTCAGAATCATTGTGTCTACATATGAATAGTGTGAGAGCTATATCGTATCCGAGGGTGTTTTTTTAAAAAAAAATACCAAACTACATGCCCCAAACAAACTCCAAAGCAAATAAATTATCGGCAATCACAGGAATATTATGGCTTCTACCAATAGTCTGTATGTTTGGAATCCTCATATACCAACCACATAGAGATACAAAAACCTCAATAACAACAGATTCAACAAAAACAACAGAGGTCACATCCACAAAAAATAAACCACAATACAAAAGTAATAAAGAAGAAAAAGTTGATATAAAACTTTCTCAATTCGATCCCAACACAGTAGATTACAAGCAGCTAAGAGCGTTGGGTCTTACAAAAGCACAATCTACTTCCGTAATAAAATATAGAAAAACGGGTAAAGTATTCAGAATAAAAGAGGATTTAGCAACATGTTATGGGTTAACAGATAGCATATACTTCATATTAGAGCCATACATAAAGATAGGCAATAAGTATAAAATACAAAAATACGTAAATGAAAGTTATGAAAATAAAAAAACTCATAGTACGCCCTACTCTACAACAAAAATTGTAGAGAAACGAGATTCCCTATTTATATTCGACCCAAATACAGTGACTAAATCTGAGTTTATGTTACTAGGGTTCTCTGCAAGGCAGACCGAGACATTCCTTAAATATAGAGAGATGGTTGGACATTTTGATCGTGTTGAAAAATTTCTCAAATGTTACTCCGTAGCAGATAGAGCCGAGGAGCTTAAACCGTACATAGCAATACAACCTATCCCAAAATTAGAGCTTAATGGCGCAGACTCTACTGAGTTGTGTCGAATCAATGGAATTGGTGCGATATCCGCAAAAGCAATTATTGATTATCGAAAAAAATTAGGTGGTTTTGTAAAAATTGAGCAATTATGTGAGATAAAGCAGATCACAGAACGTAATTATGAGAAGATTTATGAGAAAATATACGTTGATAGTGTTGTTATTACAAAAATAGATGTTAACTTTGCACCCGCTGAACGATTAACTATGAGCTTATTGGCTCACCCTTACGCAGGAAGGTTAGTTGTCAGAAGATTAATCAAAAATAGACAATTGAAAGGAGGTTGGCGTAATATAGGAGAATTAGTGGAACAAGACATAGTAACATCGAGTCAGGCTGAGAAATTAGCTCCATATCTCCATTTTAGAGTCCCAACTAAAATCAATTAGATTGCCAATAAAAGTTATACAACAAGGCACAAAAATAATGTATGACAAATAAAAAAATATAAATACAACAAAAAAATTATAGGATATGATTATCATGCCAATCAAAGAGGGCGAAAACATTGAAAGAGCTCTTAAGAAATTCAAAAGAAAATACGAAAGAACAGGTGTATTGAAAGAACTTCGTAGACGTCAGTACTTCACTAAGCCTTCTATCACAAATCGCGTTGACAAACTTCACGCTATTTATGTAGATAAAATGTTCCGTGATAACGAGGAATAGTCACTCTTCGTAATATCGAAATACAAAAATACCCCTAAAGTTAAATTATAACTTTAGGGGTATTTTATTAACAACGTAGTCTACACTATTCGTGAGACACTACACGAATGCAATCAACTTTAGATCTTATAAATTAATACCATTATTTTTAATGTCATCGAGATGATACTCTAAAGCCTTCACCGAAATCAACAACTCTTTTATAGATATAGCAAGAGATACAGCGAGTAGAATCAATGCCGCACTAAAAGTTACAACTGCTGAAATGTGCATATTTACATATATAAATAGAGTACACAAAACACAAAGCAATAGACTCATTACTCCAAAAATCTGCATCGAACGTACCAAATAGAGCCTCTTCGTAAGGTTATGAAGTTGTTTCTCAGCCATTTTAGTATGTGTCTGGCTATATTCATCTTTCAAATTTCTTACCACTTGTGCATATGCCAAAAACCGATTTGTATACGCAAGCATAATGAGTGACATAGCCGAAAACATTATTGACGGCGTAGTAAGTGTTAACTCTTCCATATTGAAGTCTCTATTTAATTGTATTATTCTACAAATATACCTATTTTTACAAAAACAAATAGAAAAAATCTCTTTTTTTTATTCAAAGGGGGAATTCTGCACAACTAAACTTTTAGAACTATCGTTCTACTAAAAATAATAACCAACATATATTTATGAATTATTCAGAACATATTAATATTGTAATCGAAGCAGCTATATCAGCAGGCAAAACGATTATGAGTGTATATACAGATCCAAATTCGGATTTCAGTATAGAAAAAAAAGCAGACAACTCGCCATTAACTCGTGCTGATACTGCTGCTCACAACACAATAGTAGATATATTAACAGCTACGGGACTCCCAATATTAAGCGAAGAGGGACGAAGTATAGAGTTTGATGAGAGATCAAAATGGAGTAGCTTTTGGATGGTTGACCCTTTGGACGGAACAAAAGAGTTCATAAAGCGAAACGGTGAATTTACTGTAAATATCGCTCTGATACACAACGGAGAACCTGTTATGGGTGTGATCTATGTTCCTGTAAAAAAAGAGCTATACTTTGGAGCAAGAAACAACGGAGCATTCAAAGTCTCTAATATTGACTGTGATACACTAACTCCAATCGAAGAGATTAACAATAGAGCCATTAAGATGCCTTTTAATAAAAATGAAGACGAAGTTGTCATAGTAGCATCAAGATCACACCAATCTCAAGAGACAATAGATTTTATTGCAAAAATTAAAGAGACTCAACCCAATGTTACATTAATTAGCAGTGGTAGCAGTCTAAAAATATGTCTCGTTGCAGAGGGTACAGCTGACATATACCCACGTTACGCTCCGACAATGGAGTGGGACACTGCTGCCGGGCACGCAATAGCAAGTGCTGCTGGTTGCGAAATTCAAAAAACAGATAAAGAAGAGCCACTTAAATATAATAAAGAGAATTTATTGAATCCTTGGTTTATAGTTAAACGAATTTAACAAAAATAGCCCTATGTAGTCTTATCTGCATAGGGCTATTCTATAAAACTAAATAAAGTAGAAAAAAAACAATCTCTAAAAATAATTTTTGTATCTTTACCTCCGTTTATCTAAAATGTTAAATGAAATATAATGAGGCATAAATGAATTTAGAAATAATATTTGTTATAGCTACTTTAATTTGTATGGTAATAGCTCTTATTACAAACAAACTAAGACCGGGAATGATTCTATTTTCGGTCATTGTCCTATTTCTTTGTACTGGGATTCTATCACCTTCTGAAATGATTGACGGATTTAGTAACAAAGGAATGATAACTGTTGCGATGCTATTCCTTGTAAGTGAGGGTATTAGACAAAGCGGGGCACTGAGTGAATTCATAAAAAAATTATTGCCAGAGAAAAAAATATCAATAACTAAGGCTCAGATGAAAATGCTACCTCCAATTGCATTCATCTCTGCATTCCTAAACAATACTCCAGTTGTTGTTATATTTGCTCCGATAGTGAAACGATGGGCTGAAAGAGTAAAATTACCTGCAACGAAATTTTTAATACCAATATCTTTCGCAACAATACTTGGTGGAATGTGTACGCTTATTGGCACTTCAACTAATTTAGTCGTACACGGAATGATTTTAGAGGCTGGATATGAAGGATTTTCAATGTTTGAAATAGGGAAAGTAGGGATATTTATTGCAATTGCTGGAATGATATATCTATTTATATTCTCAAATAGACTGCTCCCCGACAATAGAATTATCGATGAGAATGAAGATACGGAACATAGTCCTGCTCAATTTAATAGAGTCGAAGCAATTTTAGGCTCTCGTTTCCCTGGAATAAACCATACATTAACAGAATTTAATTTCACTCGCCACTATGGTGCTATCGTAAAGGAAATTATCAGAGGAGGTATACGACACACCAAGGATATAGATAAAATAGTCTTAAATGCAAATGATACATTAATCCTTTGGGCTGACGACACGTTTATTCCAACATGGGGTGAATCTAGTGTATTCTTAATGCTCGCAAATGGACATGATGTTAAACCGACCGATACATCTAATAAGAAAAAATATCTCGCATTAGGTCTTCTACTATTTATGATTGTTGGCGCAACTGTCGGTGAACTACCAATGGTTAAAGAAGCGATTCCAAATGTACAATTTGATATGTTCTTTTTTGTTTGTATTACAACAATTATCATGGCATGGACAAAGATATTCCCCCCTAAAAAATATACAAAATACATATCATGGGATATCTTAATAACTATTGCGTGCGCATTCGGTATAAGCAAAGCGATGAGTAACTCTGGTCTTGCAACTTTAGTTGCTCAATATATGATTGGACTCACTGATAGCTTAGGTCCGTATGCAATTTTAGCCGTAATATATATAGTAACAAATATTGCAACAGAAATTATTACAAATAATGCGGCGGCAGCACTTAGTTTCCCAATCGCCCTATCTGTTGCAACACAGTTAAATGTTGATCCAACTCCCTTTTTTATTACAATATGTATAGCTGCATCTGCTAGCTTCAGCTCTCCGATTGGATACCAAACAAATCTAATCGTACAGAGTGTCGGAGGGTATAAATTTACAGATTTTGTCCGTATTGGACTCCCTTTAAATATAATAACATTCATAATATCAGTAACTATCATCCCTCTTATATGGAAGTTTTAAATAATAATATATATCCAATCTTTGATAAAATGTTACTCAGAGAGGATAAAGAGACACTACTTAACCAACGAAGTGTAATGGTATGGTTTACGGGACTAAGTGGATCAGGTAAGAGTACTCTTGCTATTGCGCTTGAACGTGAACTGCACAAACGTGGACTACTATGTAAACTGTTAGACGGAGACAATGTCCGTACAGGTATAAATAATAACCTCGGATTTTCTGACGAGGATAGAGCCGAAAATACTCGCCGTATATCTGAAATTGGCAAACTTTTTATTGATAGTGGTGTTATAACTCTCGCAGCATTCATAAGCCCGAACAACCAAATGAGAGAAATTGCAGCAAATATTGTCGGAAAAGATGATTTCTTAGAGATCTACATCAGTACGCCAATTGAAGTGTGTGAAGAGAGAGATGTTAAGGGGTTATACGCAAAGGCTCGAAGAGGTGAAATTGCAGATTTCACAGGAGTTACTTCTCCATTTGAAGTCCCAGAACACCCTGCACTTGATTTAGACACATCTAAATATAGCGTGGAACAATCTATGGAACAGTTATTGAAGTTAATACTTCCAAAAATATCTAAATAAAATTTTCTCCGCAAACTCGCAGCCTAGCCCACTAAGGGCCTATATATCAAACAAAATAAAAAATATTTGTAGCACTAAAATAAAATATAATGATTGACGTAGCCAATAATAAAACTATCTCGCCACAACGTTTAAGTCACCTTAAAGAGTTGGAAGCGGAGGCTATTCACATAATTAGAGAGGTAGCAGCAGAGTTTGAAAACCCTGTTATGTTATACTCTATTGGAAAAGACTCTTCTGTAATGGTTCGTTTAGCTGAAAAGGCTTTTGCTCCAGGAAAAGTGCCATTCCCTTTGATGCACATAGACTCTAAATGGAAATTCAATGAGATGATTGAATTTCGTGATAACTACGCCGAAAAATTCGGCTGGAATCTGATAGTAGAGCACAATAAAGAGGCTTTTGAAGCTGGTGTAGGTCCGTTTACTCATGGAAGTAAAGTACACACAGATTTGATGAAAACAAAAGCACTACTTGCAGCGATGGATAAACACCGTTTTGATGCAGCTTTTGGAGGTGCTCGTAGAGACGAAGAGAAAAGTCGAGCTAAAGAGAGAATATTCTCGTTTAGAGATAAGTTCCATCAGTGGGATCCAAAAAATCAAAGACCTGAACTTTGGGACATATACAACGCAAGGGTGCACAAAGGTGAGAGTATTAGAGTGTTTCCAATATCAAATTGGACTGAACTAGATGTTTGGCAATATATCCGATTAGAGAATATTCCAATCGTTCCGCTTTACTTCGCAAAAGAGCGTCCTGTTGTTGAGATGGATGGAAACCTTATTATGGTAGATGACGAACGTATGCCTAAAGAGCTGAGAGATCAAGCTAAAATGCGTATGGTACGTTTCCGTACTCTTGGTTGCTACCCTCTTACTGGTGCAATCGACAGTAGCGCAAACTCTATTGAAGAGGTGGTAGAGGAGATGATGACAATAACAAAAAGTGAAAGAACTACTCGTGTGATTGACTTCGATCAAGATGGTAGTATGGAGCAGAAAAAACGTGAGGGGTACTTTTAATCATAAAGTAACAAAACTGCACTGGGTAGCTAACTCTGCTTGGGTACAGCGAACGGATATTATACGAATGACAATATAAAAAATAGAATTTGTAATTATGGCAAATTTAGATATAAAAGAGTTTTTAGACAATGATGAGCAGAAAGATCTGCTTCGTCTACTAACAGCGGGATCAGTAGATGACGGAAAATCAACATTGATCGGAAGACTCCTTTTTGATAGTAAAAAACTTTATGAAGACCAATTAGATGCTCTTCAACGTGATAGTAAACGTGTTGGAAATGCAGGCGAAAATATAGATTATGCACTGTTAACGGATGGATTGAAAGCTGAACGTGAACAGGGTATTACAATTGACGTCGCATACAGATATTTCAGCACAAATAAACGTAAATTTATTATCGCTGATACTCCTGGACATGAGCAATACACTCGTAATATGATTACTGGTGGCTCGACAGCGAACCTTGCAATTGTATTAGTAGATGCTAGAACTGGAGTTATTACTCAGACTCGTAGACACTCATATCTAATATCTTTACTTGGTATAAAACACGTTGTTCTTGCTGTCAACAAGATGGATTTAATGAATTTCGACCAAGAGGTATTTAATAAAATAGTAGAAGAGTACAAAATTTTGCTTAAAGATTTAAATATTCCTGACGTTACGTATATTCCAATCTCGGCTCTGGATGGAGATAATGTTGTTGATAAGAGTAGTCGCACTCCTTGGTATGATGGACCAGCTCTATTAGACTTCATTGAGTGTGTGCCAATAGATAAAGATCGTAATTACGAGCAGTTCAGATACCCTGTACAGTACGTGTTACGTCCTAATTTGGATTTCCGCGGATTCTGTGGTAAGGTTGCTAGTGGAATAGTCAAAAAAGGGGATACAGTTATGTCTCTACCTTCGGGAAAAACATCTAAAGTAAAGAGTATTGTTACGTATGATGGCGAGCTTGAAATGGCGATGCCCCCACAGTGTGTAACTTTAACACTTGAAGATGAAATAGACATCTCTCGTGGCGATATGTTAGTTCACGTAGATAATATGCCAACAGTTAGTCGCAACATTGAGGCTATGTTAGTTTGGATGGACGAAGAGAAATTAGATATGGATAAGCAGTTCTATATCAAACACACTACTCGTACTACTCGCGCTTTTATTGACACTGTTCAATATAAAGTTAACGTAAATACGATGGAACAGATTGCTGAGACAAATAATATAATGCAATTAAACGAAATTGCAAAGGTATCATTCTCTGTAGCTCAAGAACTATTCTTCGACAAATATAGCGATAACAAACAGACTGGTTCTTTTATATTGATTGACCCTATCACAAATAATACATCTGCAGTAGGTATGATTACTGGAGAGTCAACAAAAGATAAATCTACCAACTCATTTAGTGTAATAACATTAGATTTGCCATCTCTAGGGATTGACGAGGAGCACTATATGGCAATTGAAAAAGTTTGCAACTCTTTGAGTAGACAAGGTGTTGATGTTAATTTAATAAAATAGAAAACATGGGGTTACTACAATTTGATAAATTACCCGTAAACACACTAGTTGGTGCAAGTTGGGAGACGTTCAAGGCTATTACAAAAGATGCTGGAGTTGATCCAAATTATCGAACTAAATACAATCTTACAAAATCGATTTGTCGCATGTTGAGTCTATTGCAGCCTATTGAGGATGCTAGATACAAAAAAATTGCAGGCAAACCATTAGAGATGGATCCAGTATTTATCTTAGGTCACTGGCGCAGTGGAACTACATTTGTACACAATGTTATGGCTCTCGATAAACACTTCGGATATACAACGACATATCAAACTGTGATGCCAAATTTAATGCTATTTGGACAACCGTTCTTCAAGAAGAATATGTCGTTTTTGATGCCAGATAAAAGACCAACAGATAACATGGAACTAAAGGTAGATCTTCCACAAGAGGAGGAGTTTGCACTATCGAATATGATGCCATATAGCTTCTATAACTTTTGGTTTTTCCCACAAAAAATGATGGAATATTGCGACAAATATCTACTTTTTGATACAATTTCTGAAGAAGAGAGAGCTATATTCAAAGATGTATTTATGAAATTAGTGAAAATATCTCTTGATAATACTAATGGTTCTCAATATTTGAGTAAGAATCCACCTCATACTGGACGTGTGAAAACTCTACTTGAGATGTTCCCAAATGCAAAATTTATATACTTAAAGAGAAATCCATATACAGTTTTTGAGAGCACTCGTAGCTTCTTTACAAACACAATACAACCGCTTAAACTACAAGATATAACAAATCAAGAGTTAGAAGCGAATATAATCGAGACGTATAAACGCCTATATTATAAGTTTGAAGATGAAAAGCATCTAATACCAGAGGGGAATTTAATCGAGGTTAAATTTGAGGATTTTGAAAGCAATGCCTTTGAAATGACTGAAAATATATACAATAAATTAAATATTCCAAACTTTGAAAACTCCAAAGCAGATATTGAAAAATATCTAAGCAAGAAAAAAGGATATAAGAAGAATAGTTATCAATATGATGACCGTACGGTACAGATTGTTAACGACAACTGGAAAATGGCTCTCGAAAATTGGGGGTATACACTTTAGGTGGTTTTATGGAACTGCCCTGCGAGGGCGGCGGTGCGTGATCGCACTGAACATAGATAAAAGAAAAATGCGGATTACCTATCAATAGGGAGATCCGCATTTTTATTGAAATATAAATTTATTGTTCAGTGCGATCACGCACCGCCGCCCGCGTAGGGCAGTTCAGACTACTCAAACGAGTGAATCACAACTCCTGAACGAAGTTTTGGCTCAAACCAAGTTGTTTTAGGAGGCATGATATTCCCTGTGTCTGCAATATCTGTTAATTGCTTCATTGAAACTGGATATAATGCAAATGCTACTGCCATATCACCATTATCAACTCTTCTCTTAAGTTCACCTAGTCCCCTGATACCTCCAACAAAATCAATTCTGTTATCTGTACGTAGATCCTTGATATCAAGAACCTTATCCAAGATACACTCTGAAAGGATTGTTACGTCAAGAACTCCAATTGGATCTGAATCATCATAAGTGTTAGATTTAGCTGTTAGGCTATACCACTTCTTATTAATGTACATTCCAAAGTTATGAAGTGCTGTAGGCTTGTATATATCCTCTTTAACCTCAACAATATCAAAACTCTCTGCTAAAGCTGAAACAAACGCCTCTTCACTCATTCCATTTAGATCTTTCACAACTCTATTGTAATCAATAATATGTAGTTGATCATCAGGGAAAACAACAGCTAAAAAGTAGCAATACTCCTCTTCACCATTATGACTAGGATTTGCATTCATTCTATCTTGTCCAACTCTTGCAGCCGCAGCAGTTCTATGGTGACCATCAGCAACGTACAATGCAGGAATAGTCTCAAAAATAGAGGTAATCTTTGCAATAGTATCTGCATCATTAACAACCCATAATTGATGTCCGAAACCATCCGCTGCTACGAAATCGTACTCTGGAGCACTATTCTCAACAACACTAGCTACAATAGCATCAATCTCACTATTTGCATGGTATGAAAAGAATACTGGCTCAACGTTAGCATTTTGAATGTCAACGTGAATCATTCTATCCTCCTCTTTCTCTGTACGAGTAAGCTCATGCTTCTTGATCTTCTCGTCAAGATAGTCTTGGAAGTGACAACACAAAGCTAAACCATATTGAGTTCTGCCATCCATTGTTTGAGCATAAATATAATAATTTTCAGTATCATCCTGCTTCAACCATCCATTACTACGCCATACTTTGAAGTTATCAACCGCCTTATCATAAACCTCCTTAGAGTGCTCATCTGCAATTGGAGTAAAATCTATCTCTGGCTTAATTATATGTAGTAATGACTTATCTGAAGCCTCATTTTGTGCCTCTAGTGAATTTAAAACATCATAAGGTTTTGACGCTACCTCAGCAACCAACTCTCTTGGTGGTCTAATAGCCGCAAATGGCTTTACTTTTACCATAATTATTCGTTTTTAAATTAATAATCTTTTTATTCTCACTTAGATTAACAGAACCGACCTATACGGACAACACAGCATAATCACAGTGAACTAGTAGTTTTTTAGTTTACTTTGTTTACCTGGAACGTTGTATCTCCTTGGCGGAAGAAATTAACAATTTGATTCGCTGCCGCTAAACCTGCATTGATGTTTGCTTCTGCACTCTCCGCTCCAATTTTTTTCTTTGTTGCAAATACTCTAGCTCCAAATTGACTATCCAAATCTGCTTGGCTATCTGCTGCAACATCTGTAATATATTTCAAATCACTACGCTCTGCCATTGCCTTAGCCAAACCTGCCTCATCAATAACCTCTTTCCTTGCTGTATTTACCAAAACCGCCCCTTTAGGCATTCTCATAAACAAATCATAAGCGATAGAGTTCTTTGTCTGTGGTGTTGAAGGAATATGCAAAGATAAGAAATCACTCTTCTCATATAACTCCTCAACTGAAGCCGCAACCTCAACTCCATCACTCTCAAATATACTTAAATCTGTAATGAATGGATCATATGCACAAATAGTCATGCCAAATGCTTTACCATATTTTGCTACAATCTTACCAATGTTACCATAAGCATGAATACCTAAACATTTACCTTTAAGCTCACCACCTGTTCCCGGTGTGAATTGATTACGAGCCATGAAAATCATCATACTTATTGCAAGCTCTGCAACAGCATTTGAGTTCTGTCCCGGAGTATTCATAACTACAATTTCACGCTCCGTTGCTGCTGCTGTATCGATAGTGTCGTACCCTGCTCCTGCACGTACAACAATTTTAAGTTTCGGTGCTGCTGCAATTACATCTGCTGTAACTTTATCACTACGTACAATTAAGGCATCAACGTCCTCAACAGCTGCAAGTAATTCACTTTTATCGCTATATTTTTCTAACAATACCAACTCAAAACCTGCCGTTTCAACAATCTCCTGAATACCTTCTATTGCCTCTTTTGCAAAAGGCTTCTCTGTTGCAACTAATACTTTCATCTTATCTTCTATTAACGAGTAAAAAGAGACGGCCTTATCTACCCTACGTGTTGTATATGGCTTAATAATATCCATCTCTTTTTTAAAATTTTATTTTTCCACTGCTATAATGCAGCACTGTCTAAACTAGTAAGTTATATATAACTACTTAATGTTAGCCTTCTCAAACTCTTGCATACACTCAACCAATGCTTGAACGCTCTCAACTGGAAGTGCATTATAACAAGATGCTCTAAATCCTCCCGCTGAACGGTGACCTTTTAGTCCAATCATTCCTCTCTCCTTTGCAAACTCCATGAATGCTCCAGATAGTGACTCAAACTCAGGTTGCATTAAAAAACAGATATTCATTAATGAACGATCCTCTTTTGCAGCAGTTCCTACGAATAGTGGATTACGGTCGATCTCATTGTAAAGCAACTCTGCTTTAGCAACATTTCTACGATAAATCTCAGGAACTCCTCCGATAGATTTCAACCACTTCAATGTCTCTCTAATAACAAAAATAGGGAACACTGGAGGTGTATTGAACATAGAGTCATTAGCGATATGATTACGATAATCTACCATAGAAGGTAATTGACGTGAAACTTTTCCTAGAATATCCTCTCTTACGATAATAAATGTAGCTCCTGCAGGACCCATGTTCTTTTGTGCACCACCATAGATAAGCGCATATTTTGATACATCAACAGGTCTACTAAGGATATCAGAACTCATATCTGCAACCAAATTTACTGGGCTATCAATATCTGTATGAAATTCAGTACCGTAAATTGTATTGTTTGTTGTAATGTGTAGGTAGTCTAAATCCGCAGGGATAGTGTAACCCTTAGGGATGTAGTTAAAGTTTGTATCATCTGAAGATGCAACAACTACTGTCTCTCCAAATAACTTAGCCTCTTTAATAGCTTTTTTTGACCAAACACCTGTATTAATATAACCAGCCTTTGTCTCAAGAAGATTGTAAGGGATATAGCAAAACTGTGTACTTGCACCACCTCCTAAAAAGATTATTTTATAGTTCTCTGGAACATTAAGCAACTCTCTAAATAGGCTCTCAGCTTCATTATTTACAGTTTCAAAATCTGATGTACGGTGAGAAATCTCTAGTAATGACAAACCAATACCGTTTAAATCTAATACTGCTTTAGCTGAATTCTCAATCACCTCTTGAGGTAGAATAGATGGTCCTGCGTTAAAATTATGCTTTTTCATTTAACTTCTTTATTTTTTTAATAATTAATAACTTTTTGATGTAACAAAAATAATAATAATTTCGATATTTTACTACAAATACCACTCAGAAAACGTAGTTTTTCAATAAGTTTTACGAAGAGTTCATTTTATAAACTTAAATCAACAATTGTAATATATTTTAATAATTAACAACTAGTTTAAATTATTAAAATATCGATATAAATATCTACTGGAAGCATATAACTTTACTCGCAGTGGGTAGTTAATTTACTTAAACATATAATCAGGTCTTACATCTGTAATTGTAATTTCACCATTGAATCTCTTGTATCTAATAGAACTAAACACCAACATTATTCCATCTTTTTTGTAGACCAAAGGAATATCACTCATACCTCGAACTACACTGTCAGCTACTGTTTTATAACTCTTAGTACCAGCATTTGAATAGATGGAATCTAATGCGTCAATAACATCTACCCTTATTGTATCACTTACCCCCAAACTTTTTAGCTTAAAGATTTTTAAATAATTACTATCTAGTTTGTAATTCTTTTGATAAATCTCCTCGATTGTATTATATCCCTTTACATCTAACTGAGTAAAATGATTATGCAGATATATTGCCCCTTGTTTCTGTTTTTTCTGTAAAGTTTTTTTATTTTTCTCTACTCTTTCAAAGTGATGATACCCGATATATGGCATATATGTAAAGGCCATATATGCAACTATAATAGATATTGTTAGGTATTGAAAACGACCATACCTCTTAGATAATGTAACAACCATCCATAGAGTTAATATCGTTAATGTGATAAGAAGATAGATTCTATTTCCAGTTAACCCATATTCTGAAATTCGATATAAAGCACTAATCCAAGATAATACGATAGCAGGGATTGAGATATAAGTGAAGTATTTAAAGACCCAGTCAAGAACTTTTTTATCTAAAACAGTACGACATAATGATACAAATATACCACCAACAATGAAGATTATGGCAGTAGTTGATATTATCCCCTTAGGAAGAGACCATAGTATAGTCACTTTTGCAAAGTAGAGGTATAACATCACTCCATAAACCAGTACTGATGGAGTTAAGATATAGTTTATTAGTATATCTATTACTCGCCCAGGCTTTAACTCATCAGCCCTACTTTTATATTCTAAAGTGAGGAAAAATATTGGAATTAATATAAATAAGCAAAAGCCACCAATTAGATCATTTACAATGTGATGTTGAGCCATATCAAATATGTGACAGAATGAGACTATCACAGAGGTGATTACCCCCAAAGCTATTAACGCAAGAGCACCACTCGATAGAATATTTATAGTAACTTTGATAGCATTAGAGGCAAATTTACGATTATCAAAAAGAGACCTTGATGAGTAAATAAGTAGTAATGAACATATTGTTGTTATTGACAATGATTCAAACGCTAAATCAAAATTAGGCATGAAAATAAATATAAAAATAAGAATCACAGGCAATAATAGTGACAGATAGTAGAATATACGCCCTTTTTTATGAAATATAATATTCAAAGAGTAAGATATAGCTATACAAATAAAGGAGTAGTATAATACATTCTCTAATTCATAACAATATGGAATTTTAGAGATTATATCACTCTTGGAGGGGTATTTTTCATCAAAAAGAATCACCTGAGCAACTATTCTATATAGTGATATAGAAAAAAACATTAACGATAATACTACTTCAACTGGAGATCTTAATACTGCTTCTTTAGCAGTGTTGAGATACAGATTTACTTTAGAAAATGTTTTTTTCATAATTTTCAGTTTTAAAAATTAAACTATATAGCATATCTGTAAAGATAACAAAAAAGATGCACTAAAACAAATACTCCTCAGAGAGCTGTGTTTTGAAATGAGTGTTTGACAATGTGAATATTTGTCGTACATTTGTAGTTAATAATGCAATTATAAATTATGGTTAAATCAATGACAGGCTATGGTAAAGCCGAAATTAACGTAGGCGTTAAGAAATTTACCATTGAAATACGCTCCCTAAATAGCAAACAACTTGATTTGAGTATGAAAGTACCATCTCTATATAGAGTACTAGAGTATGATCTGCGAAATATGGTTGCGAAGGTTATGAAAAGAGGTAAGGTAGATGTATATCTATCATATGAGTCTGGGTCAGCAAGCTCAAATAGCGTCATCAATAAAGAGCTATTCGCAGCATACATAGAGCAAATAAAAGAAATCTCTTCTATTAACTCACTGAATATTGACAGCGCGGAAGCTAATGCAACAATTATTGCAACTGCACTACGCATGCCAGACGTTATTTCAACTCAATCAGATGCCATAAATGACGACGAAAAAAGTGCAATTGTAGAGTGCGTTACAATGGCTCTAAAACATATGGAAGAGTTTAGAGAGCAAGAAGGTGCAATTCTTATGGCTGATTTATTAGCTAGAATCGATACCATAAACTCACTAAAAGAAGATGTTGTCCCTTTTGAAACTGCTCGTGTAGAGAGAGTGAGATCAAAAATCAAAGAGAGCATTGAATCTCTGAAAGTTAATATAGATAGCAACAGACTTGAACAAGAGATGATTTTTTACACTGAGAAATTAGATATCACAGAGGAGAAAGTTCGTCTTACAAACCATTGCAAATACTTCCACGAAGTAGCTGCTGGTGAAGAGGCTGCTGGACGTAAACTAGGATTTATTTGCCAAGAGATCGGTCGTGAAATAAATACACTTGGCTCTAAAGCTAATGAAGCTAATATTCAAAAAATTGTAGTTCAGATGAAAGACGAACTAGAAAAAGTAAAAGAGCAAGTCTTAAATATACTATAAGAAACTTGTCTGTATTTTTTTGAAAAATATATTTTAATATAAGCACTTTATTATACTGAGCTACCTCAATCAAACAGGTAGCTCAGTGTGATTTCATAAAAATAGATACCACACAAAAAAAATATACATATGTCAAATAAGAGTAAATTGATTATATTTTCAGCACCATCTGGATCTGGAAAAACAACAATTGTAACCGAAATTCTTAAACAATTCCCTCAACTTGAATTCTCTATATCGGCGACTAGTCGTTTGCCACGTGGCGTGGAGAAAGATGGGAGTGAGTACTACTTCCTAAGCTCACAAGAGTTTGAACAAAAAATTCAAGAAGATGCCTTTATCGAGTGGGAAGAGGTGTATAAAGGTACTTGCTACGGAACTTTACGCACTGAAATTGAGCGCATATGGAGTAGCGGTAACATTATTATATTTGATGTAGATGTAAAAGGTGGATTGAAACTTAAAGAGATTTTCAAAGAGGAAGCACTCGCAATATTTATAATGCCTCCATCTATTGACGTCCTAAAAGAGAGATTAATCAAGAGAGATACTGACACAATGGAGGTGATCGAAAAACGTGTCGCTAAAGCTGAATATGAGATATCATTGTCTAATCAATTTGACAAAATTATTGTGAACGATAACCTAGATGTCGCAATCAAAGAGGTTAATCAAGTTATAACACAATCTATATAGTCTAAAATGAGTAATATACTCCTTTATTTTGGTTCGTTCAACCCTCCGCATAGAGGACATACTGCAATCTCAAAATACTCTATCGAAAAAGGCATATGCGATGAACTGTGGATTGTTATATCTCCGCAAAATCCTCTAAAAAACAATGAGTCCATTATAGATAAGGAGGATAGAGCTAAGATGGTAAAACTTGCTCTTGATGAGGAGGGGCTAGCATCGAGAGTTAAGGTATGCTTGGTTGAGTTTGAACTCCCTACCCCATCATATACGGTAGATACACTCAAAGAGTTGAACTCTAGATTTCCAATGCACACATTTGCTTTATTAATTGGAGGAGATAATCAGTGTGGATTTGAGAAGTGGAAAAATTGGGATTACATCGTAGAGAACCATGACATATATGTATACCCACGTCCAGGATCTTATTGTAATTTGAAATATAAACGACTCAAAGTTATAGATGATGCACCGCTAATGGAAAATAACTCAACGGAGATTAGACAAACATTAATTAGTGGCAATGATACGCATAAATGGCTACATAAAAGCGTTCTAAAATATATAAAAGATCGAAAATTATGGATGAAGTAAAAGCTATTGAGAAAGAGATAGAGCTACTAACGGAGAGAGTCAACAGCTCAGATAAAAATGCAGAGATACATATTGAGAGGGCAAAACTTTATTTACGCCTAGAACAGTTTGATAAGGCATTAAACGATTTTATCATAGCATCCGAAATACAACCCGAGAGTGCTGAGATTAAGCAACATATTAATATGATAAAGTCTATTTTCAACTATCGAAATATAGATATATACAATCCATAAAGAGACTAAATCAAGAAAACGTATAAAAGATTATGATTGAAATAGATGGTAAAATTATAAGTACAGATATACTAACAACAAAGTTCTGTTGTGACATAACAAAATGCAAAGGTATATGCTGTGTCGAAGGTAATGCAGGTGCTCCCTTAGAGATTGAAGAGGTAGATATTCTTGAGAGTGAGTACAACAACTACAGCGAATACATGACCCAAGAGGGGCGTGATGTGATTGACAAGGAGGGATTTATGATTGTAGATCTTGATGGTGATTACACAACACCACTTATAAATGATAGTGAATGTGCCTTTTCATTTAAAGAGGGAGATATTACATTATGTGCTATTGAAAAAGCATACAAAGAGGGTAAAACAACATTTTACAAACCAATATCTTGCCATCTATACCCAATACGCCTTGCGAACTTTAGTAACGGAAGTATTGGATTGAACTATCACCGTTGGGGTGTATGTTCATCTGCATTAGAAAATGGAGCTAAGATTGGGACTCCAATGTATAGAGTACTAGAAGCTCCTATTACAAGAAGATTTGGCGCAGATTTCTACAAAGCACTAGAGATTGCAGCTAAATTTATGGACGAACAAAAATAAATATTCTTCATGCGATAACGAATCACTACTCGCAAAGAAGAGTTTCATAAACACAAACACCCTCAAAATAGTCTAGCTATTTTGAGGGTGTTTATTATAATAACTGTTATGTAATCTATCCGTTCTTCAGTTCAAAGCACACCACTAAATTAACGCAATAGATATCTCTATAACGGCAACACAATGGTATAAAATACTACTACTAAATTTTTATTGTGAAAAAAGATTCATCTAAAATATTAGTAAAAGTTGAATTTATATAGTTATTTAGTCTTCCTCTTCATCATAATAATCTAAAATAGAGTCTCTCTCTTTATAAGAATAAAGATCAAGATCTTCATCTTCATACTTCACTCTACTCTCTTTTCCATTCTTTTTAATAGGCACTAATTTAGTTACCTTTCTAATTACATCTCCCGAATTATGGTTACTAACCTTTCCTCGAACCTCTTTTGTTGGTTTCATTTCTAGCGTAAACTGTAGGTTTAATTATATTTTCTTAATAATTTAAAAGCTTGTGTAAAGATATAAAAAATAGATCAAAATATCCTTATCTTCACTATTCAAGTACAATTTTAACTATTTTTTTTTAATTTCAAATCAATTTATAGATTTTTTTTGCAAATATGTAATTTTAATTAATTTTGATGCATATATAAAGGTTTGAGAACTTTTTATTAACTTTGTCAAACTACAAAACATAAGAATTGAATTATGATACCAGAAATTGAAAAACACAGATCAATAAGAGACTACTTAAGCAAAGAGATCTCATCTAATATAATAGACAAAATTGTTCGTGCAGCTAGCCGTGCATCAACAACGGGAAATATGCAACTATATAGCATAATTGCAACTACGTCTGAAGAGGTTAAAGAGAAACTGTCTCCTTGCCACTTCAATCAACCAATGGTAAAACAAGCGCCTTTGGTGTTGACGTTCTGTGCTGATGTCAGAAGATTTAGCATGTGGTGTGAACAACGAGGTACAAAACCTGTATATGATAACTTTGCATGGTTTATAAATAGTGCAATAGACACATTACTAGCGTCTCAAAATGCAGCACTAGAGGCTGAAGCAAATGAACTTGGGGTGTGCTATCTTGGTACAACAATATACACCGCGAGTAAAATATGCGAGGTATTGAACCTTCCTAAGGGGGTGATTCCAATCACAACCCTAATTGTTGGATACCCAAAATCAACTCCTGAACTAACTAGTAGATTACCATTAGAGGCTATTGTACATTACGATACATACAAAGATTATTCTCCAGAGATAATTGATAAAATTTGGTGCGAAAGAGAGGAGTCTGAAGAGACATTAGCTCTTTTAAAAGCTAATAATCGCTCTAACTTAGCTCAAGTATTCACTGGAGATAGATATAAAGGTGATGACAATTTAGCTATATCAAAGAGTTATTTTGATGTTTTGAAAAAACAAGGGTTCTTTAACCAATAGTACAACTATAAATAATTATGAAAAGGTCTCAAATTTGGTCACTATTTATTCTAGTAATTATACTGCAAACGTCTTGTAGTATAACTCGTAATATGCCCCAAGGTGAGTATCTGCTTCATAAAAATATTATACAATATAGCGATTCAATACCTAAAAATGAACGTATTCCAATATCAACTCTTAAACCATATATTAAACAAGATCCAAATAAACGGTTTATAGGGACAAACTTATATTTATGGATATACAACCTAGCTAATCCTGAGAAAAATAATGCAATAAATAGACTACTTAGGCGCATCGGGCAACCATATGTTACTGTTGATGCAAATCTAATAGAGAGTTCTACTATTAACTTAAAGTCTTTTATGAACTCAAGCGGCTACTTTAATGCTAAAAGTAGCTACTCGGCGGACACAACAAAGAGACGAAAAGCAACAATCACATATCATATAGACCAAGGCAAACCATACAGAATTAATGAGGTAACTCACCTATTTAAAGATAAGACAATAGGGGTTGTTATAATGGAGGATAGCACTTCGACATTCATACACAAGGGAGATATATTCAATGAAAGTACTCTAAATAAAGAGCGTTCTCGAATTGCAAACCTGCTAAAAGAGAAAGGGTACTTTACCTTTGGCGTAGATGATATATATTATACAGCGGACTCTACGGTAGGAGATAAAAAGGTTAATATCAAAATGGTGGTAAAACAACACACATCGGGATATACCAAAAACGGAGACCCAATCCTTAATGACTTCACTGTATATAGGATGAAGAATATATATATTAATCCAAACTATAACCCTATTGAAGCTGCTACGGACTCAACATATAATAAATCTCTAGATACATTACAATATCGAGGGCTAAATATTATATATGAAAAGAGTCCTAATGTGAGAAAAGAGTTCCTGCGTGAGCTGGTTAACATATACCCAAATGATATATATCGCTTGCAGGAAGTGAATAAAACATATAACAATATCATGCGACTTGGATTCTACAAGAGTGCTAGTATAGTTTTTAATGAGACCAAAAGTAAAGCTCCTAGCTACATTACATATATCGGGGGAGACGAAAACAACAAATCCGCCAAACAGACAATGGAGAAGTATTTGGATTGCACGATACTATGTACTCCTGCACTTAAACAGAGCTATAAAGCGGAAGTAGAAGCGAGTACAAATAGTAATTTCTACTCACTTAAAGTTACCGCTGGTTATCAAAACAGAAATATACTACGTGGAACAGAAGTCCTTGACGTCAGCTTAACAACTGGTTATGAACTCAGTAGAGTTAAAGGTAATAATAGTTCATACGAGATTGGAGGAACTGTCGGGCTTTCATTCCCAACTCTATTAACTCCATTTAAAGTAGATAAGTACAACAGACTTAACAACCCATCAACAAGAGTAGCACTATCTATTAGCTCACAACGTCGTCCATTTTACGAAAGAACAATTTCGGGTTTAACTTGGGGATATAGTTGGGATAATGGTAAAAATAGTATGTACACTCTTCGCCCTATTGATTTAAGTTTGATTAAAATGGGGTATATTAAGGAAGATTATATTAACCATCTTGATTCTATTGGCAACTCATACCTACTGAACAGCTACAAATCGCAATTTCTTGCTGGAATATCAACATCTTACACATACAATAACCAAAAATTAAATACAAATACGAACTCAATAATATTTAAAATTAACTTTGAGTCATCGGGTAATTTAATTAATGGACTAGCCAATTTATTCGATTCAAAAAAATACATTGACGAAACGGGTACAGAGTTTAGCAAAATATTCGGTATTAGATATGCGCAATATGTGAGACTGCAATCTAGCTTTAGCAATAGATTACAAATGGGCGAAAAAAGTGCATTAGTATATAGATTATATGCAGGAGCAGCACTATCATATGGAAATTCAGAGTCTGTTCCCCACGATAGATTATTCTACTCGGGTGGTAGCAACAGCATGAGAGGCTGGATGATTAGAACATTAGGCCCAGGAAATGTAACAACTAATATCGAAGAGAGTATATATCCGAGTCAACTAGGAAACCTAAAACTAGAGGCAAATTTAGAGTTTAGATTCCCCGTTTGGGATATGCTACATGGTGCACTTTTCTTTGACTTAGGTAACGTTTGGTACCTTAAAAAAGGTCAATCTGCTCCTGAAGGGGTATTTCATTTCAACTCTTTCTACAAACAACTCGGTTTCAATACTGGTTTAGGTGCACGTATTGACCTTAACTTTTTAGTACTTAGACTTGACTGGGGTATAAAATTACACAACCCAAATATGCCTGTCGGAGATAGATGGATAAATAATTTTAACCTTAAAAATACTGCTCTTAATTTCGGAGTTGGGTATCCGTTTTAAGTTTGATGAAACTTTAAAAAGTTTCTCGCCGAAGGTAGTTTGATAGATGCAGGGAACTGCCCTTCGCGGGCGGCGGTGCGTGGTCGCACTCAACAATAAACTGAAGTACATAAAATGAAGTTTTCACTAAAGTTTGATGAAACTTTAAAAAGTTTCTTACCGAAGGCAGTTCGATAGACGCAGGGAACTGCCCTTCGCGGGCGGCGGTGCGTGGTCGCACTCAACAATAAACTG
>CAMQVY010000010.1 GCA_947038405.1 uncultured Rikenellaceae bacterium
TTAGTATGAAAAGAAATCTATTTACTCTATTCTTGACGCTAGGTTCTGCTTTTACCACCGTAGTTCCTGCTCAAGAGATTGCATCATCTTGGGATGATTCTGTGATTAAGATCAAAGCTGAAATGCACCAAGAACTTAAAAAGCATAATATGCCTTTTATTTCAAATATGCTCCGAGGTGGTGCGGCGGCCCAAAAGGTGACAATCGATGTCAGTGGACTGAAACAGTTGATATTGACTGCATGGGAAACTCCTGATGGAAACGGTAGTGACCACTCTGTGTGGGCAAATGCGCGTTTAACAACTGTTGATGGAGAGACCGTGTGGCTAGATGAGTTAAAAACAGTGAAAGAGAGATCTGGATATGGACAAATAGAGAGGAATAGAGATCAGGGAGGTTCAAAACTTACTATTGGAGGCAAAGTGTATGATAGAGGTATTTTTATACATGCGCCAGGGGAATTAGTATTTAATTTAGATGGTAAGTACACTAAATTTGAAGCTGAAGTTGGTATAAATAAGAGTGGATCAGGATCTGTTATATTTAGGGCTCAGAACATTAGTGCAGATAAATATGTTAGAGATATAAATAAGGAGTATTCAAAGGAGTTATCTACATTTTTGAGATACGCAGGTACATCAGCAGACTCTTGGTTAACAACTACAGATGTTTCGGTTGAGAAGTCTGCTGCAAAGCGTGCGGTTTCAAGATTAAACAATTGTACTTATTATAATAGTGTCATTGATAAGATTGCTCAAAAGAATGATACCAATCAACAGATAAAAGATTATTTGTCTTTAATTGCAGAGGTAGATGAATTATTGTCTATTCAGGCACAATTAGAGTGGGTAAATGTAGAGGCTATAAAAGCAGCATATAGTGAGATGTCTACTCGTAAGAGTTTTGATAAGGAGTCTAATAAGAAGTTATTAGATTTTATTGTTGCGAATTATGGTAAGGCTAATACATCTTTGTGCTCAGGCGATAAGACAAATGTAGAGTTAGCTAAAGATGTCATTAAAGCAAAAAGAGATCTACTAATGGCTAATCCACTATTTGATATGGATAAAATATTGGTTGGGCGGTATAAAATAGGTAGTAAGGCTGAATCAGCAATGGCGCCATCTCTTGGTACTCAGCCTAACAACTGGTCAAGTCAACCTTCGGCAAGTAAAAGTGGTTTTGATGCAGAGATTGCTGTGTTGTCGAATCTAAGAGGTGATATCGAGAGTAATACTATATTTAAGCCAGAGAATAGCACTTCAGTGACAGATATAAATCTACATTGGGATGCAGATCGTCTTCTGTTTACGATGGCAGATCAGACAAATAAATGGCAAGTATATGAGGTTGGAATCGATGGTAAGGGGTTGAAAAAAGTTATTAAATCACCTGAAGAGGATTTGGATTTTTGCGATGGAATCTACCTTCCTGATGGACGAGTTATTGCAACATCAACAATTGGCTACCATGGTGTACCTTGTGTTAATGGGTTAACTCCTGTATGTAATACTATTCTTTATAACCCTGAAAATAGTGATTTACGACGTCTTACGTTTGACCAAGATGGAAATTGGAATCCTTTTGTGATGAATAATGGTCGTATAATGTATACTCGTTGGGAGTACACTGACTTGACACACTATTTTTCTCGCTTTGTGATGCACATGAATCCTGATGGTACAGAGAATAAAGCACTATATGGTAGTGGTTCTTTCTGGCCAAACAGTACTTTTGACATGAAACCTCTTCCAGGTTCGACAAATCAATTCGTAGCAATCATCTCAGGGCACCATGGAGTTGCTAGATCAGGTAGATTAATGATTTTCGATCCAAATAAATCTCGTAAAGAGGAGCAGGGTGTAGTGCAAGAGATGCCGTTTAAGGATCGTAAAATTATACCTGAGGTGAAGGATCAATTGGTTGA
The DNA here is from genome assembly GCA_947038405.1 of uncultured Rikenellaceae bacterium. Taxonomy (GTDB): domain Bacteria; phylum Bacteroidota; class Bacteroidia; order Bacteroidales; family Rikenellaceae; genus CAMQVY01. Next base: position 1,928 of record CAMQVY010000010.1, read on the forward strand.
TGGTGTTTGGCCTCAATTTATTAAACCATTCCCGTTGGATGATAAATACTTCTTAGTCGCAGCAAAACTATCTCCTACAAGTTTATGGGGAATCTATTTAGTCGATGTGTATGATAACTTAACATTGATTGCTGAGTACCCAGGAGAGGGGTTAATTCAACCTATACCTGTTGTGAAGAGAGAGACTCCTCCTGTTATTCCAGATAGAGTAAACTTAGAGGATAAAGAGTCAACTATTTTTATACAAGATATTTATGAAGGTGAAGGATTGGCTGGAGTTCCAAGAGGAACGGTAAAAGAGCTCAGATTATATGCTTTTGAGTTTGCATACAACAACTCACCTTCAGACCATTATGCACAAGGAATCCAAGCAGGTTGGGATATAAAACGTCTATTAGGAACTGTGCCAGTTGAAGAGGATGGTTCTGTTATATTCAAAGTCCCTGCAAATGTGCCAATCTCACTTCAACCGCTAGACTCATTAGGTAGAGCTGTACAGTGGATGCGTAGTTGGATAACATCTATGCCAGGAGAGACTGTATCTTGTATCGGATGCCATGAAGATCAGAATCAAATACCTATGCCAAAGCGTACTATCGCATCGCAAAAAGCACCTCATAAAATTGTGACTCCAGAGGGTGGTGTACGTTCAATTACTTTCGATTTGGAGATTCAACCTATCTTAGATAGAGCTTGTATCGCTTGTCACAACGATAAGTCATCGGTTAACTTCGTAAAAGGAGAGTCTGAAGGTCCTTTGGATTGGATGGGATTTAAACGTAATTTTAGTAGTAGTTATTTAGCATTTCACCCATACATATATCGTCAAGGTCCAGAGGCTGAGATGTATGTATTGAAGCCTTATGAGTATCACGCTTCAAATAGTGAAGTTGTACGTATACTAGAGAAAGGCCATCATGGAGTTGAGCTAAAAGATAGTGAGTGGAGAGCATTGTATCGTTGGATTGATATGAACACCCCTTATGGTGGTACATTTGAAGATATTGCGAATTTAAGTGGATATGATCAGTATGATAGACGTATTGAACTTGCAGACAAATATAATAAGGCAGGTATTGATTGGCGTAAGGAGCTTGTAGATTATGCTTCATATCTAAAAGGTAAGGGAGAGATTACTCCTGTGACACCAGAAGTTCAAGAGGCTAAAGAGTATAAAGAGGCTAAGTTAAAAGGGTGGCCAAACAAAGAGTTACAAGCTGTTGAGTTGGAACGTAAATCTGTTGAAATTGCACCAGGTGTATCTTTGAATTTCGTAAAAGTTCCTGCGGGCAAATTTGTTATGGGTTCTAATGATGGAGAGAAAGATCATGCTCCAGCATTTAAAACTAAAGTTAAAGATTCGTATTGGATTGCAGAGACTGAGTTAACTAATGAGCAGTATAGGGCATTAGTACCAGAGCATGACAGTCGTATTATTGGTCAGTTTTGGAAGGATCATACAACAGCTGGATTACCTGCAAACTTGCCACAACAACCAGTTATTAGAGTTAGTTGGGAAGAGGCTATGGCTTACTGTGAGGAGCTAAGTGCGGCAACAGGTTTAAATATTAAGTTGCCAACAGAGACTCAATGGGAGTGGGCTGCAAAGTGTGGTTTAGATCAGTCATTTTGGTATGGTGGTGTAGATAGTAATTTTGGTGAGTATGAGAACTTAGCTGATGCGTCTCTATCTAAAATGGCCGTGTCGGGTATTGATCCTCAGCCTATGTCTAAGAATGACCCATGGTTCAAGTACTATGATTATATACCTAAAGATGCAAAGGTAAATGATGGTAATATGATTGTATGCAATGTTGCTAGTTATGAGCCAAGTCCTTGGGGATTATATGATATATATGGTAATGTGGCTGAGTGGACAAGAAGTGAGTATGTTGATTATCCTTTGAGTAAATCAAAAAATAGTAACTTGGAAAAAGTTGTACGTGGAGGTTCTTGGATGGATAGACCTAAGTTCTCTACATCGAATACACGTAAATCTTTCTTGCCATGGCAAAAGGTATATAATGTAGGAATTCGTTTAGTTATTGAAGAGTAGTCGAGGTAACGATATAAAATAATCAAAAAAAGGCTGATTATATTCACTTAAAATGAATGTAATCAGCCTTTTTGTTTGTGATGTACTATCTATTTCGTTTTATGGATATTGTATTAATAATTGCAATGCCAGCTAGAATTATAAATATCGTTGCAATAGAGTTTATAGGTTCATGTAGTTCTATTGATATAAATATGTAGTGTGCCGCAACAACAATAGCACCGAGGAGTATATACGTGATAGCTAGGAATGGGAGGGTTTTATTACTTTTTATCTTCTCTTTCTTCTCGCTGTCCGATGTACAATTAGACATTATAATCTGAATTGGTTTTATTATAGCACCTAAAGTTATAAGTGCAACTCCTGCAATTAAGTTTAATTCCATTTTATTTTTATTCTTATTTTTGTTATTATTCAGTTGTTATGCTTTAAGCTGATTTAGTTTTCCACTTTTTAAATAGATTGTAAATTAGAGTTATAGATATACATAGTGTTAATGTCTCCGCTATTGGGACAGAGTACCAAACATACTCTATTCCGAAGAGTACTGGTATTGTCGTTACAGCGATCGACATGAATACAATTCCTCTTAGTGCAGAGATAATAACAGATCTTTTTGCATCTGTTATAGCTGTAAAGAAGCTAGCTGTTAGGATATTAAACCAATTTATAAGGAATGCAAAAGCGTAAATTCGTGCACCTTTAGAGGCTATATCTATTACAGCTTGATCTTCTTCTCCAAGAAAGGCCTCAATGATGTTTGGTCCAAATATAGCTAGTATTAGGGCTAGAGTCAATCCAATAGAGGCATTTACCATAATAGCAAGTCTAAAAACAGATTTGCTTCTGTGGTATTGTTTTGCACCAAAGTTATAACTAATGATTGGAATAACACCATCAGAGACCCCAATAAGTGTAATTACACCCACAAAATAGATATAGTTTATGATGGTAAATGCTGCGACACCGCTCTCTCCAAGGTATTTCATTAGTGTTAGGTTGAAGAGAAATATTGTTGCTCCACCTGCAAACTCCGAAACTCCTTCCGACGAGCCATTATAGAACATCTCCCATAGTAATCTGAATTTAAATTTACCACTAAATAATTTTAATTTAGAATTACTGTGTTGAAGTAGATATATTGATATTAATACTGAAATTGTATATGATACCCCTGTTGCAAAACCTACTCCAAATGTGCCCCAGTCGAAAACAGTAATAAAAATAATATTAAATATTATGTTAAGTATAACAGACATAGACATTAATGTCATAGAGACTTTTGGGTGTCCAAGTGCTCTAAGCATGTAGTCATTATAGAATGCACACCCTATTATAGGTAGAAAAGGGATTAGTCCATGTATATACCCTATAGAGTACCCCTCCAATATTGAGTTTCCTCCGAGAATAGCGGCTGTCTCTTTAGACCAAATAAGTGTGATAACACTAGCAATAAGACAAAAACTAACTATAGAGACAATACCTGTTGTCATTGAGTTCTGTGCTTTAGAAATGTTATTTTCACCTTGTCCAATGCTTACGATTGTTTGACTGCCAATTCCTATCACGACGGCTAATGCTGCGATAAAACTGTATAGAGGTAGAACTAGGCTTACTCCAGCAAGTGCATTTGGTCCGAGGAAGTTCCCAACGATCAATCCATCAATTATAGATTGTATTCCGATAGATAGCATACCAATAACACATGGAATAGCAAATTTCTTAAAGAGCTTTGGAATAGGAGCATTTGCTAGATCCAATTCGTGTTGTAATTTATGTGTACTCATTTTGTATCTATTAAATGTGATTTTTTATTTGTGTTTTAGTAAGGTCATATGGAGTGATAGTACGTCTCTTAACCTTTTAAATAGTGCATCTATATCCCCTTCGTATAGAGAGTTCATCCAAATTCCTGAGATAAGTGATGTTGTGAATAGGGCTAATTCATTATGGTCTACATCAGTTTCCATATCTCCATTAGCAACAGATTGTTCTATTGCAATTTTTAATATTTTTAACTCTTGAGCTTGCCCCTCTTCATATTGAGCTCTAATACTCATGTTCTCTTGAGTTGCTCGGTATGTGAGGAAATCAAAGTTTAATAGTGAAATCCCCTTTAATTCGTCATTAATACATATTTCGTAGTACCTATAGTATATATAGTTTAGTGTTTCTCGTAGATTCATATTATTTGTATCCTCACATGAGATGTAAAATTTTGGAAGAGTAACTTTGCTTACAACTTCGTAAAATAGATCCTCTTTGCTCCCAAAATAGTGATACAATAATCCTCTTGCAACACCACACTCTTTCTGAATATCTGATATAGACACACCATCAAATCCTTTCAATAGGAGTAGTTTATAACACTTATTTATGATATAAGTTCGTTTTTCTTGTGTTTCCATCTGTTTTTTTATTGCACTAATTGAACAATCGTTCAACAAAGGTACTTTATTATATTAATAATACAATAGATTTGGGCATTTATATGTATTTGTATCTGTTATTATGTTTGTAATTAATAAGTTAGAGTTAGTTGTATTTTATAGTATATTGGAAAACTTTGCATTAAATCGCTCTTTAATAGAGTTGTTAAATGATAGCTATTTCATTTGACATTACTCATAATGACCATTTTTTTAGACTTTTTATTTTGCTATATTCAAATAATTATCATTACATTTGCCGATATTAATTAATAATATTATTATGAAGAAAAATTTATTTTTATTGGTACTTCTTTTTGTATCAACATTGATTACGTCATGTACTGACGACGAAACTAATGACAATAACGGAATTAATAATTCTGAAACTAAGATTATAACATTTGCATTTGATTCAACTAAAGTTGAGAATGAAGTTGTTGTAGGTAAGCCTGTTATTGATGATGTAAAAAAGATCATCTCTTTTACTGTGTCAAACTATGCAAGTGATGAGGAGATTAAAGGACTAATCCCAACGGTAACTGTATCTTTAGGTGCAACTGTAAATCCAAAGTCTGGAGTTGCTGCTGATTTTGCTGTTGCTGATACTGTTAAATATTTTGTAACATCTAAAGATGCAACTTCTAAAGTTGAGTATGGTGTTACATGTAGTAGAGTAAGCGCTAATATTGGTATTATAACATTTGCATTTGATCCAACTAAAGTTGAGAATAAAATTATTGTAGATGAGCCTGTCATTGACGATGTAAAAAAAACCATCTCTTTTACTGTGTCAAACTCTTCAACAGATGCGGAGATTAAGGCACTAATTCCAACTGTAACTGTATCTAAAGGTGCAACTGTAAATCCAAAGTCTGGAGTTGCTGCTGATTTTGCTGTTGCTGATACTGTTGAATATGTTGTAACATCTAAAGATGCAACTGTTAAAACTGCGTATGATGTTGTATGTAGTAGAGTAAGCGCTAATATTGGCGAAGAGTTAAACAATATCTTCTACAAAGGTAGTTTGTCTATTGAATTAGATGGTATTCTTGTTGCTGAAGGTGTTGCACAAAAGATTTTCATCACAAAAACAGGTGATAATCTTATTAAAATGGAACTAAAGAACTTCTCTTTTGCAGGTATGCCTATTGGAGATATTGTTGTTGCTGATATTGCTGTTGTTAAAACAGGTAATAACCACACTATAAAGGGAGCTCAAAGTTTAACTTTACCAGTGAGTCCAGAGCCATGTGATGTTAGTGTTGAAGGAACAATTAATGGTGATGTTATGGATGTTAATATCGTAATAACAAAAATCCCTGGAATCAGTGTTATTTTGGTTAATTTTAAAGGAGACAAAATGTTGGTAAATCAAAGCTCTGAGGCTAAGATTACTGCATTTACTTTCGCTGATGCAATTGTAACAGGGCAACCAGTAATTGATGGCGAAAACATTACATTTGTTGTATCTGGTGATGCTACTCCAGAGCAGGTTAAAGCGTTAGTTCCAACTATTACTATTTCTGATAAAGCTACAATTAGCCCAGTATCAGGTGTTGCAACAGATTTTACAAATGCTGTAAAATATACTGTTACATCAGAGGATGGAATTTATCAAACTGTATATACTGTTTCTATTGGAGGTAAAGCAACTGTATATTCTTTTGATAAGTGGAAAGAGATTTGGTCTAAACCAGATTATTTTAATCCAGATCCTACGTATTTATATTCAGAAGTTGAACCAGTTGAGATACTAGGTTCAAGTAATTTAGGTGCACATTTTCTGTCTTTATATGGATTTAAAGGTGGTGTAAATGCACTAGAAGAGGCAACTGATGTCGTTTCTGGTAGTGCTGCTAAATTAGTAACATTAGATACTAGGTCTATTGCGAATGCTATGGTTCCTGGAATCACTTCTGGAACTCTATTTTTGGGTAAATTTGATGTTGCGTTTGCGTTTACTAATAGATTGGAATGTACTCGTTTTGGTCTTCCGTTTGCAAACAAACCACTAAGTTTTAAGGGAAGTTATAAATATACTGCAGGAGCTGAATTTATTGACGCTTCAAACCATGAAAATATGGTAGTTGTAGATGGTAAAAAAGATGAGTGTTCAATTACTGCTGTATTATTTGAAGTAGCATCAGATGATGAGGTTCTTACTGGTGTTGATATTAACACATCAGACAAAAGAGTTGCAATTGCAGCACTTGCTGATGGAACTGAAAAAGCAGAATACACATCATTTGATGTTCCATTCACTTATTTAGAGGGAAAATCATTTGATCCAACTAAAAAATATAAGATAACATTTGTTTGCTCTTCAAGTAAAGAGGGTGACTTCTTTAAAGGAGCTGTAAATAGTACATTGCTTATTGATCAATTTGAGATTATATATGAAGATGCTGCTCCAGTGGAGTAACATATGAAAATAGGTTCTAAAGATATAAAATTTACCCTCGTTGCAGATAACTGTAACGAGGGTATTTTTTTAATTATGTCATATTTAAGTTGACATAATTATTAAATTATTATACCTTTGTTTACACTAATACTATAACTAAAACATATTTAACTATGAAAATGGCAAAATTTACAACAATGGCATTCATGCTACTTTTATTCGTTGGTTGTACTAATAACGATGAGATTATAGGTTCATGGACGGAGCTTATTCCGGGACAAGCCGAAGGACAATCAGGTGTTCAGGGCGTAAACATTGAACTAAACGGTAAGGCATCATCTATAAATATGGCTACATTAGTCTATGAGAGTTGGAGTAGGATTGGTGATTCATTGCTGCTCTCAGGTAAGAGTATTGGTAATGGGCAAACTTTAACTTTTACTGATACATTAAAAATTGAGCGAATTAGTGCTGATTCACTTATTCTAAAGAGGGGAACATATGATATTAGTTATGCTAGATTAAAATAGTAATTTGTTTAAATATTTTCAAATGGTTATCAATATGTTATTGATGGCCATTTTTTTGTATAATTAGAGTGTATATATTATATTTGTATAATACATATTTTTTTAACTAAAAATTTTATTAAAACTATGAAGATTGCACTAAGAACCCTTGTTTTATGTTCTTTATTGTTTAGTACTCTTACTGCGTACTCAGATAATGATGTAAAGAAGTTAATTTCCAGAACTAGTGATGGAAACATTAAAAAAGTAAAATTAACAAAGGTAGAGTCTGATAAAACAGAGTTTGAACACTATGTTAAAGATGGAACACTATATATAACAGGGTCAGATGATATTGCACTTAGTCGTGGGTATTATGACTTCGTGAAGCAGAATAACTATGGTGTTAACACTTGGTCAGGATCAAATATAGAGCTTCCAAAGAGATTAGAGGATACAGAGGTACGTAAAGTTGTTTCTCCATTTGAGAACCACTACTACTTTAATGTTGTCACTTATGGATATTCAATGCCATACTGGGATTGGGCTAGATGGGAGAAAGAGATCGACTGGATGGCTCTACATGGTATCAATATGCCTCTTGCACTTGTGGGTTATGAGGCTATAATTGCTCGTGTTTGGAAGCAATTTGGTCTTACAGACGAAGAGATCAATAACTATTTTGCTGGACCAGCTCATCTACCTTGGATGCGTATGGGAAATATTAGCAATATAGATGGTCCGTTGAATCAGCAGTGGCATGACGATCAAGTTGAGCTTCAGCATAAGATTCTATCTCGAATGAAATCATTAGATATGAAGCCTATAACTATGGGATTTCCAGGGTTTGTTCCAGAGGCATTCAAGCGAATATACCCTGATTTGAAATTAGTCGAGACATCGTGGGCTGGTGCATTCCATAACTGGATGTTATCTCCTGAGGATGAGTTGTATACTAAGATTGCAAGTGCATTTATTAAAGAGTGGGAGAAAGAGTTTGGTAAAAATAATCACTATTTAGTTGATAGTTTCAACGAGATGGAGATTCCGTTTCCTCCGAAAGATTCTGAAGAGAGATATGAACTGTTGGCATCATACGGAGACATTGTGTATAGTGCAATTAAAGATGTTAACCCAGATGCTACATGGGTAATGCAGGGTTGGATGTTTGGTTACCAAAGAAATATTTGGGACTATAAAACATTAGCTGCATTGGTATCTAAAGTTCCAGACGATAAGATGATCCTACTAGATTTAGCTGTTGATTACAATAAGCATTTCTGGCACTCAGAGGTTAATTGGGACTACCATAAAGGGCTTCATAACAAGCAGTGGATTTATAGTGTAATCCCTAATATGGGAGGAAAAGTTGGTTTGACAGGAGTTTTAGACTTCTATGCTAACGGACATTTGGAGGCTTTGAACTCTCCAAATAAAGGAGATCTTATTGGACATGGATCAGCTCCAGAGGGAATTGAGAATAATGAGATTATATATGAGCTATACACAGATGCGGGTTGGTGTGACGAGAAGATAGATGTTGATGAGTGGTATACTAATTACACTCAAAATAGATATGGTAAAGTTGATGTTAATATCCAAAACTCATTGAAAACACTACGAGAGTCTGTATACGGTACATTTACAGATCATCCGAGATACAACTGGCAGTTTAGACCAGGTATGATTAAGAGTGGTTCTATTAATATTAATGATGCGTTCTTCGAGGGTATTCAGCAGTTTGCAGATGCTGCACCAGATTTCAAGGGTAATGATCTATATGAAATTGACCTTGCTGAGTATGCAGCACTATATCTTGGAGGAAAAGCCGAACTGCTTGTAAATCTAATAGATCAAGAGTATCTTCTAGGTGATAAAGAGCGTGCAGCTCAATATGAAGAGACATTTGAAGATGTATTGTTGGCAATGGACTCTTTGTTGAGGAACCATCCGATACTTAATATGTCACGTTGGTTAGATTTTGCTGAGAGAAGTGGAAAAACAGATGCTCAGAAAAAACAGTACTTAATAGATGCTAAGCGTATAATTACAATATGGGGACCTCCTATTGATGACTACTCTGCTAGAGTATGGGGTGGCCTTATTGGGGAGTATTACTTGCCAAGATGGAAAAATTATTTTGCTTCAAAGAAGAGTGGGGTGCCATTTGACTTTGCATCATGGGAGAGAGACTGGGTTTATAATCACGTAACTAATGATGTAAAACCAACAGTTGATATTATTGAGTTGTCAACTAGAATGTTGAAAGCAACAGAGGGTATCAATCGAGGATTACTTTTAGGTAATAACCCTAATGCTATTGGTTATTGGAGTATTAGTGAAGCTAGTGAACGTGAGCTTTCATTCCAAATTTCGGCTGCACAGTTACCTGCATTAAAGGAGATTAATGTTAAGAGTGTTAGACAGTCTGGTAGTGTTACAATCGATGGTTATGAAATCATAGCTGACGGTAATGTTATTGCTAGCTCTAATGAGAAGAGGGTATTAAGCGTTAGTACTCCAGTTCAATATAGTGTTAAACAGCTATCTTTAACAGGGGCAAACAATGGTGTTATACTTAAACTTAAAATTCGTTCATCTAATAATTCAGATGCGGCAGGAGTAGTTTCATTATAATATAAAATAGTTCTCTACGAACACGCAGCGTCGCTCGTGTAGGGCAGTTCCTAGTTTGATAAATAACAGGAACTGCCCTATGAGAGCGACGCTGTCTATTTGTAGGGAGTGCTATTTTATTGTTAGAGTTTGTCGTAATCGAAGAATTATGTTATCTTTGGTGTTAATTTAATAATATTAGGTATGAAAACTTCAGATTGGCAATCAGTAATAGATGCAAAGGTTTTACTTATTGGCGAAAATTCAACACTTCAATGGAAGGATGAGGTGATAGAGTGTGCAATGTTTTTAGACTACTATTTCGACCACGCTCCTTATGATTTGGGAGAGAGAAGTAGATACAGTGAAGCTAAAACTATATTCGAATATCTTAAAGAGATTAGTGCAGGAGATTGTCGTCCAGAACAGGTTTATGGAACGCTTTTGTGCCACGATCCTTTATATCGTGCTCCTAGAGGAAAGCACATATTAATCCCTGAAAAACAGGCTGAGAGCGGACTGTTGCATATTAAAAAGGTATTAAAAGATAATCCAAATATAGAATATATATATGCGATGGGACTCCAAACAAATTATTACCTTCAGAAATTAGGGTTTTATAGTAGTGGAGAGTTAAAGGAGGAGTTTGTAAAAGGAGCAGAGCCTAGAAGAGTAGGGTTAAACTCATATGATCCTTTTTATCAGCCAGTTAATGCAAAGCCTTTTCGTGAGGTATGTTTTAAATCATATGACGTAGAGGAGTTTGCGGGGGTGAAGATAATTCCTATACTTCCAATTAAAAGCTATCCATTGAGCGAAGTTGACATGAAAAACTTTGGAGATAATTTTAATAATCTGAAGTCAAGCTTTAAAAAAGAGCAGGAGAAGGAATAAATTTTATATAGTTGCTTTGTGTTGGTGGTGCTGTGTGATCGCAGAGAGCAAATAATCGAAAGATAAATAATTATAAATAGATATAAGAGTATGATTAAGCATATAGTAATGTGGAAGTTTCAAGATGAAGCTGACGGAAGAACAAAAGTTGAGAATATGCAGATATTCAAAGATGGATTAGAGGCTTTAGTACCTATTATTCCTGAGATTAAATCACTTGAGGTTGGAATTAACGAAGTTGAATCAGATGCGTCATATGACATTATTTTGGTATCAACGTTCAATACTATGGATGATCTAAAGTTTTATGCTACACATCCAGAGCACCTAAAAGTTGGTGAGTTTTGTGCAAAAGTTCGTATTAGTCGTGTTGTAGTTGACTATACAATATAGTATATTTTAATAAATATATATTATCAAAAATAGAGTGATGGTGGAGAAAAATGAGCTACATAAACGTAATAAACATAGAGGTGAATATGACCTTCCAAAGCTCAGCTCCATATCTCCTACTTTATCTAAGTATATAATACAGAATAAGTATGGAGCACTCTCTATCAATTTTTTTGATCCACAATCTGTAAAGGAGTTAAACAAGGCACTACTTGCTCTCCACTACGGGATTACTTATTGGGATCTTCCACCTCACTCGTTATGTCCACCTATACCTGGGCGAGCGGATTATATACACTACGTAAGTGACCTTATTGGTTTGGATAAACAGGGTGTTAGGTGTTTGGATATTGGTGTTGGTGCAAATTGCATTTACCCAATAATTGGATGCGTTGAGTATAATTGGGCATTTGTTGGTAGTGATATTGACGTTAAATCGCTTAAAAATGCTCAAAAAATTGTAGATAATAACCCTATTTTAAGAGATAAAGTAGAGTTAAGGGTGCAAAATGATAAAAAATCAATATTTAGTGGCATTATAACCTCTAATGATTTTTTTGATATTGTGGTTTGTAACCCCCCTTTCCATGACTCTGCAGAGAGTGCCATGAAGGGGAGTGTTCGCAAGATTAAAGCTCTTAAAGGTGTTAAAACAAAAAGGGCAACTCTGAATTTTGGAGGTAACTCTAATGAGCTATGGTGCGAGGGTGGTGAACTATACTTCATATCTCAAATGATTAAAGAGAGTCGATTATATCGTGATAGATGTAATTGGTTTACATGCTTAGTATCTAAGGATGATAATTTAAAAGCTCTGAAAATTGAACTTAAAAATGCTAATGTCGTAGAGCATAAGACTCTTGATATGCGTCAAGGTAATAAAATTAGTAGGGTATTAGCTTGGCACTACTAAAGGTCGAAGCAAATAATATACAGTGTTAAAACGTTACTTTTTACTCTCAAATATGTAAATAGATTAAAAACCTCATATATGCGATACATATCGCATATATGAGGTTTTATTTTATTATTTTTTGAGAATGTAAATCACGCTACATTATCTATATTTAGTGTGATAAAATTACTAATCATCTCTTTAAATCGGTGAGGTTATTACTTAACCCTTATCATATTAATTCCATCACGAACTGGAAGAATGACATTTTCAACTCTGTCATCGTTCTGTACCATGCTATTAAACTCAACAATACCCATCGTAAATTTATCATTGTGATGTATCGGCTCTACTACCTTGCCATACCATAGAATATTATCTGCCATAATGATTGAGCCACTCTTTACCAGTGGAGTTGTATACGGAGCATCTCCCATTAACATTTTATAGTACTCTGGATACTCTCTCTTATCTCCATCTACAAAGACCAAATCAAAACACTTCTCTAACTTTGGCGCAATATCTAGTGCAGAGCCAATATGATGTTTTATCTTATCTGAAAACTCGCTCCTCTTAAAGAAACTTTGTGCAATGCCCTCTAACTCATCGTCAACTTCGATTGTATCTATGATAGCTCCATCTTCTAAGCCAGAAGCCATACACAATGCGGAGTAGCCAGTAAAAGTCCCTATCTCTAAGATAGATTTAGGGGATGACATCTGTACAAATAGTTTCAGTAGTTTGCCCTGTACATTGCCTGATAACATCCTCGGCTGTACAACTTTTAGATGCGTCTCACGATCCAATTCAGAGAGCAAAGTATCCTCTTTTGAGGTGTGGTTTTCGATATATTTATCTAAGTTACTATCCATTATTATTTATAGATCAAAATTGAAAGGTCATTAAAAATTTCATTCGCAACGTCAACAACTTCAGTTGGTGTAATTTGCATTATTTTTTTGTATATCATTTCGTTGCTATCAACATCGTTATATATAAGAAAGCTCTTTGCTGAACCCAACATATAACTCTCATCACTCTCCATCGCTATAGCCATCTGTCCAATAAATTGTTTTTTAGACATTGAAAGTTGTCTAGCAGTCAATCCACCACTTTTTATGTTATCTAATTGTTTGTTGACTAACTCAATACATAAATCAGTATTCTCTTTATCACAGCCAAAATAGATAGTTGCTAAGCCTGTATCTGTAAATGGGGTGTAACTAGCTTCAATATTGTATGAAAGCCCGTTCTTCTCTCTTACACTCATGTTTAGAAGTGAGTTGGCGGCTGGTCCTCCAAGAATATTAGTGAGAAGTGCCAGTACAACTCTTTTTTTATCGTTTAGAGCGTAGGCTCTACTTCCCATAATACAGTTTGCTTGGTGTGTTGCCTTTTTTATTGTAGAGTTGAAGCTGTTAATTGACTCTACGGGAAGACGGTTAAATGCCCTATCAGATCTTGGTACTTCGCCAAAATTACGTGCTATGATACTCTCAAAACTGCGTTGAGACATATTTCCAATTGACGAAAATACCATCTCATTAGTGTTGTGAGTTCGTGATGTAAACGCTTTTAGTTTATCTTGATTGAACTTTTTAACACTTTTTTTTGACCCTAGTATGTTGTGACCCAAAGAGCTACCTGCAAAGATTAAATCTTCAAAATCATCAAATATACTCTCTACGGGAGAGTCCTTATATGAGTTTATCTCATCAATGATTATCTCTCGCTCCTTATCTAACTCTCGCTCTGGAAATGTAGAGTTGAATATGACATCTGAGATTAACTCTGCTGATTTGGCAAAATCACCTTTTAATGTCGTTGCATGAATCACAGTCTCCTCTTTTGTTGTAAACGCATTCAACTCTCCTCCTAATCTCTCAAGTCGGCAGTTGATATGGTGTGCTTTACGTTTTGTTGTACCCTTGAATATCGAGTGTTCCACAAAATGTGCAATGCCAAATTCATCGTCAAGTTCATCTCTACTTCCTGTATTAATTGTTAGTGCAGAGTATGCAATTGGTGATTTTGTGCGCTTGTGGATACATCTTATACCATTTGGTAGTGTATATCTATAAAATTCCATCTATATTTTTTTACGCTTTATTTCGTTTTGCAAGGAATTGACCTGTGAAACTATCTTCACATTTAGCCAAATCTTGTGGTGTTCCCTCAAACATGATATTTCCACCTTTATCTCCACCTTCAGGTCCAATGTCAATTACCCAGTCTGCACAAGCTATAACATCCATATTGTGCTCGACAACCACAATCGTATGTCCCTTACTTAACAGTGCATTAAAGGATTTTAAAAGTTTCGTTATATCGTGGAAATGTAAGCCTGTGGTCGGTTCATCAAATATAAACATCGTATCTCCATTACTTCGATCTTTTAGTGAAAAAGAGGCTAGCTTTACACGCTGACTCTCTCCTCCTGATAGGGTCGATGATGATTGTCCTAGTTTTATGTACCCTAATCCAACATCTTGAAGTGATTTCAATTTATCTACAATTTTACCACATACAGATTCTGTTCCACTTTCAAAGAATTTTATAGCCTCATCTACACTCATTTCAAGAATGTCATAGATAGATTTATCTTTATATTTAACTTCAAGGATTTCATCTTTAAAACGCCTACCATTGCACGATTCACACTTCAACTCAACGTCTGCCATGAACTGCATTCCTATCTTTATTATCCCATCACCCTGACACTCATTACACCTTCCCCCATCTATATTAAATGAGAAGTTCGAGGGTGTTATATTATTGTGCTTGGCATATGGTTGCTCTGAATAGAGTTTGCGTATGTCATCGTATGCTTTTATATACGTCACAGGATTGGACCTTGATGATTTTCCAATAGGGTTCTGATCAACCATCTCAATCGATTTTAGTGAGTTTACATCACCCTCCAAACGGTCGAAACTTCCAGGCTTAACACCTGTTTCATAGAGTATTCTCCTTATTGCAGAGTATAATATACCCTTGACAAGTGATGATTTTCCACTGCCACTTACCCCCGTAACACACGTCATTACCCCCAGTGGAAATGTGACATCTATTCCCTTTAGGTTATTTTCTCTAGCTCCTATAACAGATATATTTCCTCTAGATTTTCTTGCAACTTTCTCTTTACATACAACTTTACGTCCACATAAGTAATCTGCTGTGAGACTCTTGCCACTCTTGAGCAGACTCTTAATAGTGCCATTAAAGACAACCTCTCCACCATTGTATCCAGCTTTTGGTCCTATGTCAATTATTTGATCTGCTGCTCGTATAATCTCCTCTTCGTGCTCTACAACTATAACGGTATTTCCTATATCTCGTAGATGCTTTAAAACTTTTATTAGTCTATTCGTATCTTTAGGATGTAGTCCTATACTTGGTTCATCAAGTATGTAGAGTGAACCAACAAGATTACTTCCTAAAGAGGTTGATAGATTGATCCTTTGACTCTCTCCTCCAGATAGTGTTGAACTAAGTCTATCTAAAGTTAAATATCCTAATCCTACATCTATAAGGTATTGTAGGCGATTCGTTATCTCAATTAATATTCTTTCTGCGGTCTTTGAATCATAGCTATCTAACTTGATATCCTTGAAAAATATCAATAGCTCTTCAACTGGCATTTTAACTATGTCTCCAACACCTAGACCATTTACTTTTACATATGTAGCCTCTTTTTTTAATCTTGACCCTCCACACTCAGGACATATCGTCTTCCCTGTGTATCGAGAGAGCATAACTCTATATTGTATCTTATATCGTTCACTCTCTAAGAACTGGAAAAAATCATTTAGTCCTTTGAAGTACTCGTTACCTCTCCAAATGAGCTGTCTTTGATCCGCAGTTAAATCGTAATAGGGTCTATGTATCGGAAATTGAAACTTTGAAGAGTTCATAATAAGCTCTTCTTTCCATAATTTCATTGTCTCGCCTCTCCAACATGCAATCGCATTGTCGTATATAGATTTAGTCTTATCTGGAACGACTAACTCCTCATCAATGCCTGTCGTTTTACCATAACCTTCGCACATTGGACAAGCTCCCAGCGGATTGTTGAAACTGAAAAGATGTTCATTGGGCTCTTGGAACTCGATACCATCAACTTCTAATTTAGATGAAAATTCATGTATCTGTGAAACTCCATCGCTATCACTCCATATAATAGAGCATACGTCGTCTCCAATCTTCAGAGCCTTTGATACAGAGTCCGAAATACGTGTAATTTGCTCCTCTTCATCAGATGACTTTGTTCTATCAACAACAACATAAATACCATTTCCATCTGGCTCAATAGTGGTAATTAAGGGCAAATAGTCCTCAATCAAATAGGTCGACCCATTAACATACACTCTTTGAAGTCCCTCTTTTATGAGTATCGTTAACTTTTCAATCACACCTTGGTTTAACTCAAGAACCAGCGGTGCCGCAATCATTATGCGAGTCCCTGTTGTTAGACCTACGGTGAAATCAACTACGTCACTTGCATAGTATACCTTGACCTCCTGACCAGATATTGGAGAGTAAGTCTTGCCTATTCGTGCAAATAATAATTTGATGTAGTCATAAATTTCTGTTGATGTGCCAACCGTAGAGCGTGGATTACGAGTATTTACTCGTTGTTCTATCGCAATTGCGGGAGCTATGCCCGTAATTGACTCTACATCAGGTTTGTCAACACGCCCAAGAAATTGTCTAGCATATGCAGATAAACTCTCAACATACCTTCTCTGTCCCTCGGCAAATATAGTGTCAAATGCCAAAGTAGACTTCCCTGAACCTGATAAGCCAGTGATTACAACTAGTTGATTGTGAGGGATGGTGACATCAATATTTTTAAGATTGTGTACCTTGGCTCCCTTTATATGTATTGAGTTCTCTCCGTTATCTATTTTCATGCGTGGTTGTGCTGTATAGTTTGATGAAACTGTATCCCAACGGTACAACTTTTTAAAATTACATTTGTAGCCTGCAAATACGCACAACTGCCCAAATAGGGCAGTTGCGTTAATATTTTATATATGTATATTACTTAATTAAAACCATCTCACTTTGATATGTATTTTTCTCGCAATATTTACACTTAAACGTAACATCGGTTCCCTTAATTATCTTGAAAGATGTCTTTATTGGTTCGTTATTTGTAATACATTTCGGATTTCCACACTTCACAAAACCCTCAATACTATCTGGAATAACAACCTTGCGCTTCTCTACAACATCAAAGTCTTTAATCGTATTAACAATACTCATAGGTGCGATAATCGCAATACGATTAACCTCATCTTGTTCACAATAACGATCATTTATCTTAATAATTGCCTTTCTACCCATCACCTTACTCTCAAGGTTTGTGCCAAATGTAACCTTATTAGTTTCGCTCTCTAAGCGTAGAATTCTTACAATCTTAAATAGAGCGTCAGCTGGAATATGATCTATTACTGTGCCATTCTCAATGGCAGTAACTTGTACTTTCTTATCTTTTAACATAATGCTTATCTATTATTTTTTCACTCCTAATAGGTAACTAATAATCGCCATACGTGTATATACACCATTCTCGGTCTGTTCAAAATAGTAGGCCTTTGGATTTGAATCGACATCTGGATCTATCTCATTTACCCTTGGTAGTGGGTGTAGTATCCTCATGTTCTCTTTTGTATTTGCAAGCATAGAGTTACGAAGGACATAAGCGTTCTTTACTCGCTCATACTCCATATGATCTGTAAAACGCTCTCTCTGAACTCGTGTCATATAGACAATGTCAGCACTGTTTATCTCTTCGCCAATATCTCTTTTTTCTGTGAATTTAAGCCCTTTCTCTGTAAGCCCATTTTTATACTCCATAGGCATTGCAAGCTCCTCTGGTGATACAAAGATGAACTCTGCATTGAAATGTGATAGAGCCTCTAGTAGTGAGTGAACTGTACGTCCATATTTTAAATCACCAATCATCATAATCTTGATCCCATCAAGAGTACCCTGAGTCTTCTTTATTGAGTATAAATCCAATAACGTTTGAGAGGGGTGTTGATTAGCTCCATCTCCTGCATTGATAATTGGTACTTTTGATATTTCAGAAGCATATCTTGGTGCACCCTCTAAACTGTGGCGCATGACAATCATATCACAGTAATTTGAGATAGTTAAAATTGTGTCATTAAACGTCTCTCCCTTTGATACACTGGTATTACTCGTGTCTGAAAATCCAATTACTCGTGCTCCGAGTCTATTCATTGCACTCTCGAAACTTAATCTAGTACGAGTGGATGGCTCGAAAAATAGTGATGCAATTACCTTGCCTTCTAGTAACTTTTGGTGCGGATTCGATTCAAAATCAGCCGCTAATTCAGTAATACGAACAATCTCTTCTTTAGTAAAATCCGTAATTGAAATTAAATTTTTTTTCTCCATACTCCTCTTTAATATCCTAAAAAATTAACACTTATACCCTCTATGTTATCTAATTTGCCTCTTAATATATCTTCTTTACTCTCTCTAATTGAGAGTGTCATCTTGCATAAGTTGTCAAACTCCTGTTTTAAAACATTGGGTTGCAAATCCTTTATGCACTTCATAACATCATTCATTACAAAATATGAAAACTCAATCGCAAAATGAGCATCAACTGTGCGCTCCTCAATATCACTTACGGCAATTACTGCTGCTGCGGACTCTTTATACGCAACGATTAGTCCACCAACGCCTAACTTAGTACCTCCGAAATATCGTATGACAACTATTAGCGTATTTGTTATCTCATTCGATAGCAGTTGTCCGAGTATCGGTTTTCCAGCAGTACTCGACGGCTCACCATCATCATTTGCTCTTGACTGCTCCCCCCTTGCACCAACTCTCCAAGCGTAGCAATGGTGCGTGGCATCATAGTATTTTTTGCGTAATGCCTCAAGGTAATCTGAAATCTCTTCTAGACTCTCAACATGGTATGAATAGCACAGGAATTTACTACCCTTCTCCTTGTAGAGCGCATATGCAGGTGTTTTGACTGTTTTATAACTATCTTCTGCCACAATGATTCAGACTCTAAATATTTAATTTATACTAGTAAATAATCTGTTCCACCTTATGTTCGCGGGGAAACTCTTATCTTTATCTAACGATAACCAAACAAATGATGCCTTACCTACTATGTGATCTTCAGGGACAAATCCCCAAAAACGAGAGTCCGCAGAGTTGTGTCTGTTGTCTCCCATCATAAAGTAGTAGTCCATTTTGAATGTGTACTCTGTTGTTGGTTGGTCGTTTATATATATTACACCATCTTTAACATCGAGTTTATTATCTTCGTATATATCAATTACCCTTGTAAAGAGTGGTAGGTTCTCCAATGTAAGCTGGACTGTTGCCCCCTTTTTTGGAATCCATAGTGGTCCAAAGTTATCCTCATTCCAATTGTATTTGTTAGAGTTCGGGAAGATGGATGTACTTGTACCTCTCTGCTCAGACCTCTCAACAGCTATAATATTAGAGAATGTTTTAAGTTTCTCTGCCATCTCGTTAGTTAGAGGTATTCTATATACGTTGTTGTTAGAGATTATATCATCGTTTGCAACTCCTAATTTTTCAAATGCAGACTTACTTATAGGTGTGCCATTTGTGAAGATGTTGTATTCAAATTGTACGCCAGCTCTCTCATCAAATGGAGAGCCATTTATCAATAGTTTTGAATCTATGATTTGAAGAGAGTCGCCAGGTAATCCAACTAAGCGTTTGATAAAGTTTTCTCGCTTATCGACAGGTCTGCTGATGACAGTAAATTGTTTGTTTAGCATCTCGTACCCTCTGTCGCCGTACTCTTCAACAAAAAATTTTGCAACATCATAGTATGTCGTAGATTGATCCTCTAGTAATACTGTGTCGCCTGCGGGGAAGTTAAATACGATAGCGTCTCCACTCTCAATGTTTCCATAACCTTTAAGTCTATTGTATGGCCACTTTATAACTTCACTAAATGATTTTTTAGTTTGAGAAAAAGGCATTGTGTGGTGTACAAATGGGAATGCTATTGGTGTATTTGGAATTTTAGGTCCGTATGCCACCTTGCTAACGCACAAATAATCGCCAACTAGTAGGCTCTTCTCCATTGACGATGTCGGAATAACATAAAGCTCAAAAAATAGAGCTCTAATTAGTGTTGCGACAACGGTTGCAAATAAAATTGCTTCAACCCACTCTGTGCTTTTTCTATACGGTTTGTTTCTCTCTTTAATCTCCTTGTGTTTTCTCCAAAATAGGCGATACATTATTTTAGATATGTAGATGTCATAGATCACCGCAAATCCAATTAATAACCACCAATTACCGACCCATATGAAAAAAAGTAGATACAGCAATGAGTAAGTTGTTAACTTTGCCCATTTATTGCTCCACACTTGAGATATGTTACTGAAAAATGTCTTCATTATACTATAAGTTTAAAAGATCATCCATTGAAAAACTACCTGCCTTACCTTTGATATACTCAGCTGCAAGAACTGCACCAAATGCAAATCCTTTACGACTTCTAGCGTTGTGTGTCACTGTAATTGAATCAGCGTCGCACTCATATGTTACTGTATGTATCCCAGGAACGATACTTCGTCTAACTGCTAAAACCTCTAATTCATTGGGTGTTGTTGTTGTTTCGCCAACCCAATTCTCTTTTCGATCTAAATTATTGATGATTCCCTCTGCAATAGTTATAGCTGTTCCACTTGGAGCGTCTTTTTTTTGCGTGTGGTGTACCTCTTCAACTGTTACATCATATTGAGGGAAATTGTTCATTAGCTTTGCTAAGTTTTCGTTGAGCTTAAACATTAAGTTTACACCAATACTATAGTTTGATGCGTAGAAAAATGCGCCATTTTTACTCTTGCAAAGCTCTTCAACATCATTTAACTTATCTAACCATGCCGTAGTGCCACAAACAACTGGAACTCCTCCCTCAATACACTTTACGACATTGTCATAAGCTGCATTTGGTGCTGAGAATTCGATCGCTACATCAATATTTTTATCTTTTAAGTTCGTTGTATTTAGATCTGAAGCATTATCCATGTCGATAATGAGTGCTACTGTATGACCTCTCTCTATTAGGATTGCCTCGATTTCCTTACCCATTTTGCCGTATCCGACTAATGCTACATTCATATATTTAGAATTTTATTATTATTTTCCTATTTTTTTATATATTTAACTACAAAGGTAATATTTTGTGTTGTATTTTTACATAAACAATCGAAGAAATAAATGTTTTAAAGAAATTTATTCTAAGCTCCATCGCAGAGGATAGATAAATTTTAATTAAATGTAAATAAAAACTTTTTTTAATATTTTTTAATATTATCTTTGTCCATTGCAAGGCTTAAAGCAAGCTGTATTTATTAGATATACTTACTTAATATATTTATGCGTTATTTTTTAGAGCTATCATATAAGGGTACTGCATACAATGGCTGGCAAAGACAGAACAATGCCCCATCACTGCAAGAGACAATAGAGTTGTCGTTATCGAAGTTATTACGTCAAGAAATCTCCATTATTGGGGCAGGAAGAACTGATAGCGGCGTTCACGCATCTTTTTATGTCGCTCACTTTGATGCAGAGAAAGTAATTAGTGATAACGTTGCATTCGTATATCACTTAAATGCAATTCTCCCTCATGATATAGCAATATCTGAAATTTATTGTGTCTCTGATGAGGCTCATGCTAGATTTGATGCTCTGAGTCGTGAATATAAATACTATATTCTCCCTCATAAAGACCCTTTTACTAGAGATTTAATATGGCAATATTATAGAGATTTAGATGTGGATGAGATGAACATTGCTGCACAGTCTCTTTTGAAACATATAGATTTCACAACCTTTAGTAAACTCCACTCTAATAACAAAACAAATATTTGTCATGTCACTCACGCTGAGTGGGTTGTAGACTCGTCTAATAAATTAACTTTTACTATTCGATCTGATCGATTTCTTCGTAACATGATTAGAGCTATTGTTGGCACAATGGTTGATGTGGGTAGAGGAAAAATATCTGCTATGAAATTTGAAGAGATTTTAATAGCAAAAGATCTTTCTAAAGCGAGTGGATCTGCTCCTGCTAAAGGACTATACTTGTCAAATATTACATATCCTAAAACTATAAAACTATAAAATAAATCGTTATGATCACTAAAATTCAAGAAGAGTTCAAAAAAAGATATGGAGATGGTGCTTTAGTGTACGCATCACCAGGAAGAGTAAATCTAATTGGAGAACACACAGACTATAATTTAGGTTTTGTGTTACCTGGAGCGATTGATAAATCTATATATTTAGCATTGAAACCTAATGATGGTAAGATCAGTAGATTGTACTCTGTTGACTATGACGCAACTGTAAATGTTGATTTGAATGGTGAACAACCTAAGGAGCAATGGGCATCATACATATATGGTGTTGTGCAAGAGATGAAAAAAAGAGGAGCTAATGTTCCTGCTTTTGATTGCGTGTTTGGTGGTGATGTTCCTTTAGGTGCTGGATTGTCTTCTTCGGCAGCGTTGGAGTGCGTTACTGGATTCGCAATTAATGAACTATATAATTTAGGATTTGATCGTAAAGATCTTGCTGTTATCGGTCAGATGACAGAGCATAATTATATCGGCGTTAAATGTGGTATAATGGACCAATTTGCATCTCTATTCGGAGAGAAAGGTAAGGTTATTAGACTTGATTGTAGATCTATGGAGTATGTGTTAGAGCCTTTTAATCCAGTTGGTTACAAAGTTGTTTTAATCGACTCTATGGTGAAACATACTCTTGCATCTTCGGAGTATAATGTAAGAAGAGCGCAGTGTGAAGTTGGTGTGTCAATTGTTGCAAAACATGCTGAAGGGATAGAGTCTTTGAGAGATGTTACTATGGATATGCTTAATACATATCAATCTGAGATGGATGAGATGGTTTATCGTCGTTGTCGTTACGTTATCGAGGAGAATCAACGATTGATTGATGGATGTAAGGCGTTGTCTGATGGAGATTATAACCTATTTGGAACAAAAATGTTCGGATCACATGATGGCTTGAGTAAAGACTATGAGGTGAGTTGCAAGGAGTTAGATTTTATTGCTAATATAGGTCGTAATACAGATGGAGTTTTAGGTGCACGTATGATGGGTGGTGGCTTTGGTGGCTGCGTTATCAATGTTGTTAAGGATGCTGCATATGACGCTTACGTAGATGATATCAAAAATAAATTTAACGCTGAATTTAATATGGCTCCAAGGGTAATTGATGTCGTTATTGGAGATGGTGCTCGTAGATTAAATTAATATAAATGCCTCTGTGGGGTGGTGCTGCTTGAATTGCAGCGGATAGTTATATTGTTAAAAATAAATAAGTAAGAGATAAAATGGAAAACTTTCACGTAGATGAAAATGGTTACTATGGCGAATTCGGAGGTGCATATGTTCCTGAGAGCCTAAAGGTCTGTGTTGATAATTTGGCTAGTCAATATTTGAATATTATTGAGAGTAAAGAGTTTCAAGATGAGTTCAAACAACTATTAAAGGATTATGTTGGAAGACCGTCTCCTCTATATCGTGCAACTAGACTTTCTGACCACTATAATACTAACATCTACCTAAAGAGGGAGGATCTTAATCATACGGGTGCTCACAAAATTAATAATGCTATAGGGCAGATTCTTATTGCGAAGCATATGGGGATAAGTCATATTATTGCTGAGACTGGAGCTGGTCAACATGGTGTTGCAACTGCTACTGTTTGTGCGTTGATGGATATGAAGTGCTCTATATATATGGGACAGGTCGACATTGAGCGTCAATATGTGAATGTTGAGAAGATGAAGATGTTAGGTGCTGAGATTATATCTGTTACTAGTGGTACTATGACTTTGACTAACGCTGTAGATGCTGCTCTTGAGGCGTGGATTCAATCTGAAAATAATACATTTTATCTATTAGGTTCTGCTGTTGGTCCTCATCCTTATCCTGACATGGTTGCGAGATTGCAATCTGTTATCGGAGAGGAGATTAAGTCGCAACTTTTAGAACAGACTGGTCGCTCAAATCCTAACTACCTGATTGCATGTGTTGGTGGTGGAAGTAATGCTGCTGGTACAATATATCACCATGTACACGAGGAGGATGTAAATATAATTCTTGCTGAAGCTGCTGGTAAAGGTGTTGATACTGGTTTGACTGCCGCTACTCTAACGTTAGGAAATCCTAGTGTTATACATGGATATAAAAGTTTTGTTATACAGGATGCTGATGGTAATATTGCTGAACCGTATTCTATATCTGCTGGATTGGATTACCCTGGTATCGGTCCGATGTATGCGAATTTAATGGTTAAGAAAAGAGTTGAAATTCAGGCAATTACTGATGATGAGGCTCTTGCTGCTGCATTTAGATTGACTCGTTTAGAGGGTATTATTCCTGCTATTGAGTCGTCTCACGCATTAGCTGTTTTGGAGAATACAAAATTCAAACCTGAAGATGTTGTTGTGCTTACTGTCTCTGGTAGAGGAGATAAAGATATTGAGACTTACTTAGAAAATGTATCTCGTTTCGTAGATGTAAAGTAAATACCTCAGACAAATAAATAAGGAAAACGTAAGTTTTCAAAGACGTTAGATTATATTTTTTTAAGATTAGTATTGTAGATAGTTATGCTATAACTATCTATTGACAGTGCTGCTCTTAATAGATTTAAATCGAATTGCTTTGAAAATTTACGTTTTCTGTGTTCTATATTTATAATATCTTGCAGAGTTATGCCGTTATAACTAGACTAATTAAAACTAAATAATTTAAATATATGGAATAAAACTTTACATTTTGGATTTTAAATTAACTAAATAAAAACATTATGAAAAGATTCTTTTATTTTATTTTTGTATTGGCTGCGTCAATATTGGCAGGCGGTACAACTGCATACACATTAATTAAGTTGAATGCTGAGAATAGCTCTTCAATTCAACTAACAAACCCTTTCACTTCATCTCCAACGAACCATTTTACCTCGTATTCGGAGCAAAAATATCCAGATCTCACTTATGCGGCTGAAAATGCAGTCAAGGGGGTTGTGAATATAGAAAAAATTGAGGAGATGCCATCGCAATATGGAGGTCAAGGGGGGCGGAATCCTCTGTTTGAGTTTTTCGGTATGCCACAACAAGGGCATGGGACTCCACAACCTCAAGAGCGAAAGTCTGGTGGTTCGGGTGTTATAATCTCATCGGATGGATATATCGTATCTAATAATCATGTTATTGAAAATGCCTCAAAACTAAAAGTTACGCTTAATGATGGCTCAACTTACGATGCGAGAATTATAGGAACAGATCCAACAACGGATATTGCTCTTATAAAAATAGATGCGGAGAATTTATTTACAATTCCGTTTGGAAGCTCTAATGAACTAAGACTTGGAGAGTGGGTTTTGGCAATTGGTAGCCCTTTCGATCTTAAATCTACTGTTACGGCAGGTATCGTTAGTGCAAAGGCTAGGAACTTAAATATGATCCCAAGTCAGTTTCGTATAGAGTCATTTATTCAAACTGATGCTGCTGTGAATCCTGGAAATAGTGGGGGGGCGCTAGTAAATACTAGTGGTGAATTGGTTGGTATTAATACAATGATAAAGTCTCCAACGGGGAGTTTTACTGGGTATTCATTCGCTGTTCCTTCGTCAATTGTAGAGAAAATAGTTACTGATATTAAAGAGTATGGAGTAGTGCAGAGGGCTATGTTGGGTATCTCTTTTATGGAGATTAATGACCAGCTTATTGATGAACTTGGCCAAAGATACAATATTGATAGTAAAGAGGGATTGTATGTTGGTAGCGTAGATCCATATGGTGCGGCGCACGATGCTGGAATTAGAGAGGGTGATGTTATGATCTCTGTTAATGGGGATAAAATTACATCTACTTCGCAACTGCTAGAGGCAATCGCAATGTATCGTCCAAATGAAAAAGTAACTCTTTCTATAAAAAGAGAGGGCAAAATGAAACAATTTGATGTTACTCTACGTAATAAGAGTGGAAAGGCTGAGTTGCTGAAGAAGGGGTATGTTGATAGTTTTGACGCCTTAGGAGGTAAATTCACTAATATAACCGAAAATAATAGGAGAACTCTAAAGATTAGAGGTGGTGCTCAAGTTGTTAAGGTGGAAGATGGCGGTATCATTAGTAAAGCTAGAATTAAAGAGGGCTTTATTATTACACAAATCAATGAAACACAAATCCACTCTGTAAATGACTTAGCTAAAGTTACAGATAATATAGAATTTATAGATGGGATATACCCTACTGGAAGAGCTGCAAGTTTTTCATTAGTGAAATAGATATTATTTAAATAGCAAAAATAAGACCTCGATTATCATTTAGGAGTCGAGGTCTTTTATTATAAATGTTAAAGAGTTAGGTTGAGGAAAAAATGAGACAATTAAAGATTACCAAATCTATTACAAATCGTGAAAGTGCATCGTTAGATAAGTACCTACAAGAGATCGGAAAAGAGGATTTGATCACAGTTGAAGAGGAGGTAGAGTTAGCACAACGAATTAGGAAAGGCGATCAAGAGGCACTAGAAAAACTTACTAAGGCAAATCTTAGATTCGTTGTTTCTGTTGCTAAACAGTATCAAAATCAGGGATTAAGCCTTCCTGACCTTATTAATGAGGGTAATTTAGGTCTTATTAAAGCTGCTGAAAAATTTGATGAAACTCGTGGTTTTAAATTTATTTCTTACGCTGTATGGTGGATTAGACAATCAATTCTTCAAGCTCTTGCTGAGCAATCTCGTATTGTGAGACTACCGCTTAATCAAGTAGGATCGTTAAATAAAATTAATAAAGCATTTGCTCGTTTTGAGCAAGAACATGAGCGTGCTCCTTCTGCAGAAGAGCTTGCGATTACTCTTGATATCCCTAAAGAGAAGGTGTCTGATACTCTTAGAGTATCGGGAAGACACGTGTCTGTGGATGCTCCGTTTGCGGATGGTGAGGACAACTCGCTTTTAGATGTATTGGTCAATTCGGATTCGCCAAATGCGGATAGAGGTTTGATTAATGAGTCTTTGGGAACCGAGGTTGAGAGAGCGTTATCTACTCTTACAGATAGAGAGAAGGAGATTATTAAATATTTCTTCGGAATTGGATCGTCTGAGATGACTCTTGAAGAGATTGGGGAGAAATTTGGGCTTACTCGTGAGCGTGTGCGTCAAATTAAAGAGAAGGCTATTCGTAGACTTAGACACAACTCTCGTAGTAAACTCCTTAAATCTTATTTAGGATAGAAATATATTCACTGTGATATCGCAGAACAGCCCGCGTAAGAGAAGTTCATCGACTAGTTTGCTAGACGTTATTGAACTATCTTACGCGGGCTGCGTTTTGTGGTAACACTATATACGTTTAATGTCTTTTTCTTGATGTAGGTCTTCTTGTTGATGACGAAGATGTCCTTGGTCGTGGCTTGGGTTTTGGCCTGTTGAATTTTGACGATATACTCGGTGTTGTTGGCTTTTTTGCTCCCGCATTTTTAGAGGCAACTTCGCTTCCATCAGAGTCTTGGATGCTCTCATTTAGAACATCTATTTCATTTGACGTTAAGAATCTCCAATGTCCTGATGGGAGTTTATTTAGCTTAATGTTCATTATTCGCACCCTCTTCAAACTAACAACTTCATAGTCTAAAAATTCACACATTCTCCTGATCTGTCTATTCAGTCCTTGAGTCAAAATTATTCGGAATTTAAATCTATCCTCTTGAGTAATCTTACATCGCTTAGTGACTGTTCCTAGTATAGGAACACCAGCGCCCATTTTTTGTATAAAACTATCAGTTATAGGTCTATTAACCACTACTTCGTACTCCTTTTCGTGATTATTTGCAGCCCTTAATATTTTATTTACAATATTACCGTCATTAGTCAATAGGATTAAGCCCTCTGAGGGTTTGTCTAAACGTCCGATATTGAATATTCGGGTCGGATAATTTACAAAATCAACGATGTTATTAGGTTCACATGGATCTGTAGTTGATACTATTCCAACGGGTTTGTTTAGGGCAATGTATACTATTTCAGTACTATTTTCTATAATATTACCATTGACCTTAATCGTGTCACCAGAGGTGACACGTTCTCCCATAAGGGCAACTTTACCATTTATAGTAACTTTTTTGCTCTCTATTAATCTGTCTGCCTCTCTTCGAGAACAGAATCCAGAGTCACTTATGAATTTATTTAATCTTACTTCCACCTGAGGGTTACACTTAATTTCTACAAATATACTACATGAATTTCAATTGAACAAATTGATTAATAACTCTTATTAATCTACGATGTGATTTATTAGGTTGCTAGAGATACTATTCTGTTGCGTGCAACGTTCTAAGAGGGTGAAAAGTAGAGCAAAAATATGATATATAAAAAAAAAGTTATATATTTGTAGAATAAATTCTAACAATGTCATTCATTCGAAGTGGCACGCCAATCACAACTAATTATATTATATACCACTATATGCAAGATATTAATGCACTTCAGGGTAAAAGCCTTGCTGAATTAAAAGAGATAGGGAAAACCCTTGGTATTTTGACTCAACAGAAAAAACAAGATTTAATCGAAGCTATCAAAAAAGCAACAATAACTGTTGATAGCTATACGAATGCGCCTAGCTCTGAACCGCAAAAGGTTGTGAAAAAGGGGAGGCCTAAAAGAATTCCACAAATTGTTGAGAATGCGACTGAGATCGAAACAGTCGTAGAATCACAAAATATCGTAGCTAGTGGTGAGAATACTAGTGCTATTCCAGTGAGTGGTGATGTTGATAGTAATTTAGACTCTGCGGTGGTTAGTGTTGAGAAAAAAACTAGAGATACGACTAGAGTCAAGCGTAAGAGACAAAGTAGTGAGAGTGTCTTTTCTGTCGTGAGTCAGGATGTTAAAGCCGAGGACTCTTCGTCTACGGAGGATAATTCAACTCCAAAGGATGAAACTAAAATTGTTGTTGAAACTCCATCTGCTACTGTGGATAATACAGAGCGTCAGGGTGCTAAAGTTAGAGGTAGAAAACCTATTCAAAGAGAGAAAATTAACCAAAAGGTGGGAGGTTCTCAAAATAATGAGATTAAAACTCCTGTGTCTAATGGTGTTACAGCTAAACCTGAACAGAATAAAAAACTAGCCGCAGCTCCTGAAATTAAAAAACTTGAGCAATCAAACTCTGAAGGTGTGACTAGTGTGGTGGTTGCTACTGAGAGTAAGACAGATACTGCGACATCGACTACAAGTGATTATAAGCCTATTGTTAGGGATAATAGGAGAGATACACAAAATAGAAACTACAAAGGTAAAAATACAGACAATAGGGTTAAGAATCCTAACGAAATAGCTAAAGAGGAGTATACTGGAATCGTTAGTGGAGAGGGAGTTTTAGAGATTATTCCTGACGGATATGGGTTCTTACGTTCGGCTGATTACAACTATTTGAACTCTCCTGATGATATATACGTATCTCCATCTCAAATTAAACTTTTTGGACTTAAACCTGGAGATACGGTTAGCGGAACAATACGTCCTCCAAAAGAGGGTGAGAAATATTTCCCATTAGTTAAGATACATGAAATAAATGGATTATCTCCAGATGTTATTAGAGATAGAATCCAGTTTGAATATATGACACCTCTGTTTCCATCAGAGAAATTTAACTTAACAGGTCAAGGTCATAATAATCTTTCGTCAAGAGTTGTAGATCTTTTTTCACCTATTGGTAAGGGGCAGCGTGCTTTAATCGTTGCTCAGCCTAAAACAGGTAAGACAGTTCTTTTGCAATCTATCGCAAATGCTATTGCAGATAATCATCCAGAGGTTTACATGATTGTTCTTCTTATTGATGAGCGTCCTGAGGAGGTTACTGAGATGGCACGTAACGTAAAAGCAGAGGTTATTGCATCTACATTTGATGAGCAGGCTACAAGACACGTTAAGGTTGCTGAGATGGTGCTGGATAAGGCGAAACGTATGGTTGAGTGTGGACATGATGTTGTTATACTTCTTGACTCTATAACTAGACTTGCTAGAGCTTATAATACTGTGCAACCGCCTTCAGGAAAGGTTCTATCGGGTGGTGTGGATGCTAATGCTCTACACAAACCTAAGAGATTCTTTGGTGCGGCAAGAAATACAGAAGAGAGAGGTTCGTTAACTATTATTGCAACGGCTCTTATTGATACTGGTTCAAAAATGGATGAAGTTATCTTTGAAGAGTTTAAGGGTACGGGTAATATGGAGTTACAGTTAGATCGTAAACTTGCAAATAAACGTATATACCCTGCTGTGGATATTATTGCATCTGGAACAAGACGTGAGGATCTACTCTTGAGTAAGGAGGCACTTCAAAAGACATGGGTACTAAGACGTTTCCTTGCGGATATGACATCTGCTGAGGCAATGGAGATGATGAAGAAACATATGGAGAATACTCGTGATAATGAGGAGCTTCTCGTTACAATGAACAAGTAATAAAAAGAAAAATCGTAACTTTTCAAATGAATATAACAAAATTCATCTGAAAAGTTACGATTTTTTCTTTTTCCCTTTTAATGAGTACTTTATTAAGATAAAGTTTAAAGGAAATAGTACTGTGAATATAAGTGGTGGTACTATCAGCTCATTTATTCCAATCACAACAAATAGGTTTAGCAACAGCATATGATTAAGGCAGTTAATCCCATTGCTAACTCCAAATTTAATCGCTCTATTTATGGTTGGTTTTGTCTTGAATGTAAAGTAATTCGACCCAAGAAAATTAGAGATTAAACCCGTCACTAGACCGATAGCATATGCGAAGTTATATGGCATCTCTAGTTCTAACAGTACAACAAATATTACATAGTGTATAATGGCTGCTGCTCCTCCGACAGCCATAAAACGTAGTACTTCATATTTTTTTACAAATTTTTTCATTCTGGTTTTTTGTGTTTGATGGAACTGCCCTATACTGGCGGCACTGCGTGATCGCAGTGAACTTTTTTTTAGTTTCCTATATTAATGGCACAAAAATACAAAAATTATAATAACAAACGGATTAAATTTTGCTATTATAATTAATGTATGTTCTCTGCTATCACGCAGTGCCGCCCGCATAGGGCAGTTCCATAAAACTACTCACTCTTCATCTCTTCCAAATGCGCTAGTAGCGAAGTGCTTATCTCCTCTATTGTCATGTCGAGTTGTATCATAGTTTGAGCTATTGCTTTTAGCTCTCTATCCATTAGCTCTTTTTTACGATGGCTAATTATTATCTCTCGTGCATCCTCGCATACTGAGAATCCTACACCTCTTTTGTTTCGTATTATATTACGCTCAGAGATGTATTCGTAAGATCGCATGACGGTG
The DNA here is from genome assembly GCA_947038405.1 of uncultured Rikenellaceae bacterium. Taxonomy (GTDB): domain Bacteria; phylum Bacteroidota; class Bacteroidia; order Bacteroidales; family Rikenellaceae; genus CAMQVY01. Next base: position 33,560 of record CAMQVY010000010.1, read on the forward strand.
TTTGGATTTACCTCCAACTCTCCGCCTAACTCTCGTATTGAGGGTATTCGATCCCCCTCCTTCAACAAATTATCGATTATCCTATCATAGATATAATCAGCAATTTGGAGGTATATTGGTTTTGTTTCGTTAAAGTTCATAATCTCATTTTTTAGCTTTACTAGGAACTTCTATCTCATTGCCATTTTTATCGTGGTATGTTGCAGTTGTAGTGCCCATCATAGTTCCAAAAGTAATATTAGGAGAGTTAATAACTGCTATTGGCATATCTGAATCGATATATAAAGTGATAAACTTAATACCTGAAATTGGTTCGTGATCAGGAGATCCAATCCGTAAAACTTTATCCTCTATTTTAAAAAACTTTGTCCCACTTTGATAAAGTTGAGTCATAACACCCCAATTTCCATTCTTTAACACTGTAGTAACATCTGTTCTTACAACACTCACTTCTTTGTCATAATTTTTTATCACAATACTGTCTACTTCCATAGAGAGTGTATTCATTACCTCTGCCTGCCCATCTGTTATATCGTTATAAATTAGACGCATACATATCGATACTATAGTGATAATTACAACGTAAGCTCCAATAATAGATAAATCATATTTTTTCATAGCTATTTTTATTTTAATTATTCTTAATTTAACTTACAATGAGTTATAGTCATCATAATTAAATTAATTATGTTTATATTATTTGTAATTATTGAATGTTTTTAGTTTTTTCCATGCACACCAAAAATAGATCATTGGTAGTATCCAGAAAATAGGTACTACATAGTCTAATATTACTGATTGCTTTGTGAGTAATATTGGTAAATCATAGATAACCTGAATATTTTCATTTTGGATATTAATTATTTCACCAATAGTTATACTACCAATGTAAACAAACGCAAAAGATATGCTTGAAATAAACAAGGCATGTGAAAAATAGTTAATTATTATCGCATTGGCCTTATTTAATTTAGGAAATGATATTGTGAACCACATAAGTGTCGAAACAGTATATAAGTAGCCAAATATTATTGGGGTATAGTAAGTAAGGTTACTCCCCTTGAAAAATTTAGCTAATGAGAAGAGTTGACTGTTTTTCATATTTACTATTGTATCTTCTATTGTCAGTCCATACTTTATTTTGTAATCAATCCCTTTAAAGATATATGAGGTCTCTGTAAAATAATAGAGAGAGTCTACGTATGAAGTTATAGCGTAAAATCCCGCAAAAAATACAATGTTACCCACTACCATAATATTGAATATTGCAAACCAAAATTTTTCTTGAAAAGATATTGGAAGTAGCATTCCATCCATTTTTAAATTTTGACCTTTACTCCCTTTTATTGATAGATATGTTATTGAGATGGTAAATATAGATAACATTACAAAAAATGCTATATAAAATCGTTGAGTTATCGCACGCGTCTGAAAATCAATATTTGTAGTTCCAACGTGAGAAGTTGAACCCTTAGTTTCTATAAGAAAAATACCTACTATAACAGCGAGTAGTAGTAGTATATATGATTTTCTATTCTCCCAGTAGTGTTTACGTGCATATAGCGCGAATCGTTTAAAGTTAAATGTATTATTCATAATAATATTTTTTAGCGTGTTAATATACTTTTAATAATTTCAGGTTGTGCTATCGCTGCATTGAAAAATAGCTCTATATCTACTTTGCTCTCCTCTTTAGTGTTATTCTCAACAATGCCCCATCTACCTCTAATCCCACTCTCTTCGTAAATTGACTCTTCGCCTTTATCCAGCACCTTAAACATAAAGTTTTGACTAATTTTCTCGATTGAGGTGTTCGCTATCATCCCATCTCCCTCTAGTATAACAACAGAATCAATCAGGTTCTCTAAATCTCGGACTTGGTGCGTTGAGATAATAACACAGCGCTCTTCAGTGGTTACTCTTGATACTATCTTTCTAAACTGACTCTTCGATGGTATATCTAGTCCATTTGTTGGTTCGTCCATTATCAATAGGGGGGTGTTGCAAGCGAGAGCAAATGATATTATAGCTTTCTTCTTCTGCCCCAATGACATTGAAGATATTTTCTGTTCGTAGCTCACCTCAAACTCCTCCATGTAACTCTTTAGATCTTCAAGGCTGAAATTAACGTAGAATGGTGAGTTGTATTTAGCGAATTGTTTCATAGATACCGTTGGCGTGGTTATCTCCTCGGGTACATAGAAAAGTTGTGTCATCATAGAGGGTAGACGTCTCTCAGGATTCTCTCCCATAGTCTCGATCTTACCTGACTTAGAGAATATCAAACCACTAATTAGCTTTAATAGAGTGGATTTACCCATTCCGTTTCTTCCCAAAAGACCATATATATGCCCTTTTTTCATATTTAATTCAAGATTATTAAATATGTTGTTTCCTTTTTTGTAATAAAACTCAACGTTTGAAATCTGTATCATAGTTTAAGGATTTAGGTGTACTAGTGCACTATTGCACCACAAAGATAGGTGTGTTTTTTTATTTTCCAAACTTTTTAAGATATTTTTTTGAAATTAATATATATATGAGAAGTTTCGTAATAAATTATTTACAGTCGCGTAACAATTCGGCTCTATTTTTGCATCATAAGGTTTTAAAAGATATTTTAAAAGAAATATAGTATGAAAAGAGCTGAATTAATAGGTAAGATTTCCGACTCAAGTAGGGTATGGGACTTAGTAGTAGTTGGTGGTGGTGCAACGGGGTTAGGTATTGCACTTGATGCGGCTATTAGAGGGTATAGTGTTGTATTATTCGAGTGTGATGACTTCGCTAAAGGAACTTCAAGTCGAAGTACAAAACTTGTTCATGGTGGTGTACGCTATTTGGCACAAGGAGATGTTGCGCTTGTTCTCGAAGCGTTATACGAAAGAGGTCTGCTTCAGAAAAATGCACCACATTTAGTTAAAAACCAATCTTTTATAATTCCAAATTATACATTATGGGACAACTTACTATACACTGTAGGGTTAACAGCATATGACCTTTTGGCTGGGAAATTAGGACTTGGAAGATCGAAGTATATATCTAAAGATAGTGCAATTTCTCGTATTCCTGTATTAAGAGAAAAGGGACTTAAAGGTGGTGTGATATATCAAGATGGGCAGTTTGATGATGCAAGATTAGCGATTAATTTAGCTCAATCAACTCTCGAACAGGGCGGATGTGTAGTCAATCATGCTCGAGTGACATCTATAACTCATGCTAAATCGGGTGAGGTAAATGGTGTTACGGTAGTTGATAATGAGACAGGTATTTCATACGGAGTGGGTGCTAAGTGTGTAATTAATGCAACGGGTGTATTTGTTGATGATATTATGCAGATGGATAAACCTACGGGCGAGCACTTGGTTAGACCTAGTCAGGGGGTACATCTAGTGTTAGATAAGTCATTCCTTCAGAGTGATTATGCTATTATGATACCAAAAACAGATGATGGTAGAGTATTATTTGCTGTGCCTTGGCACAATAAAGTTGTTGTTGGGACAACTGATACATTGCGTGATAGGGCTGAGTTTGAGCCGATTGCGTTGGAGTCGGAAGTGGAATTTATCCTAAATACTGCTGGACGATACATGACACGTAAGCCTACTCGTGAGGATGTGCTATCTGTATTTGCTGGTCTGAGACCATTGGCTGCTCCGAAAAAAGATAGTAAAAAAACTAAAGAGATTTCACGAAGCCATAAAATTGTAGTGTCGGATAGTAATTTGATTACAATTATCGGTGGTAAGTGGACAACTTATAGAAGAATGGCTCAGGATTGTGTCGATAAGGCTATTGCTCTAGGTATCCTCGAGAAGAGAGAGTGCGGTACTAAGTACTTTAAGATTCATGGTTACTATGAAAACCCCGATTTGACAAACCATATGTATGTATATGGAACTGATGCAGAGGGAATAAACGCTATTATTGAGGAGAGTGCAGATAAGGGTGCAAAGCTACATAGTGATTATGATTATACTGTTGCTGAGGTTATATGGGCAGTGAGAAAAGAGTTTGCAATGACCGTTGAGGATGTATTGGCTCGAAGAGTAAGATTATTATTCATTGATGCGAGAGTTGCGATAGAGGTGGCGCAGAAGGTTGCTGAAATTATCGCAGATGAGTTGGGACATGATCAAAAATGGATAGAAAAAGAGGTCGCTTGCTTTAAAAAAATTGCTGCAAATTATATTTTGATGAAGTAGAGTGAACTAGGCTACAAACTGCCCTATGCGGGCGGCGCTGCGTGGTCGCAGTGAACAGGTATTTAAATTATTTAATGTAATAGTAAAATGAAGGAAATTATGAAAAAACAACATCGCAAACTCAGTAATTTATTTTTTGTTCCTATGTTTTGTATTGGAACGCTGTTGCCTATCACAAGTTGCACTAAGGATGTGGATAATTCACCCGAAACTCTATCCACAGAGATTAAGTTGCTGCCATTATCACAGACGCAAATAGATGTAATTAATAACACGCCTCGCAATATTATTATTGCGCATAGAGGCTCTACATTTTGGGCTCCTGAAGAGACCGAAGCTGCTATGCGTTGGGCAAGAAATGCAGGAGCAGACTACCTGGAAGTTGATCTGCAACTTACAAAAGATAATGTTCTAATCGCTCTACATGATGATAATTTGAGCCGAACTACAGATATTGCACTGAAATTCCCTGGACAAGAGGATCTTCCTGCAAATAACTTCACTTATAAAGAGCTTTTGACTCTTGATGCTGGTTCTTGGTTTAATAATGATCCTGTAACCGCTGCTCAAGCTAGAGAGTCATTCGTGGGGTTAGATATCCTTACTTTTGAAGATGTAGTTATGATCGCAGAGGGGTATCGTATTAAGCGTGATGAAGATGGTAAGCGTATCACAACTGAAGATGCTGAGGGTAAAATAACATCTTATTATGAGATTGATCCAGAGGATAACGGTAATAGACCTGGGGTTTATCCTGAGACTAAAGAGCCTTGGCAATTCCCAAATATCGAGCAAATACTTAAAGATGAGCTAGTTCGATTAGGTTGGTATGCTGATAATGTATCTGATATGAAGAATATTCCTATCACAGAGGGACTAGTAGGTATTGCTAATACTCCTGCTCGTGTTATTGTTCAGACATTTTCAAGACCGTCACTCATGAATCTTAATAGAGTATTTACTCGTAAAATTCCAACTTGTTTTCTTTTGTGGCTAGATAAAGGTAATGCTTCTGGAGCTTCAATGTCTAATGATGACCCTATCTCTTATGCAGCTTGGATCAATTTTGGAATTGAACATGGAGCAACAATTATGGGCCCAAGTATATCTGGTAAACCAAATAATTATGCAAATTTACTTGACCCTTGGATGGGAGATTTGATCCATCGCTCAGGAATGAATGTTCATGGATATTCATTTGATACTGATGCTCAGATGCGTAAGTATTCAGGTGTATGGTATAACTCAGAGCAGGGAATAGGTCGTAATTTAGTAGACGGATGGTTTACAAATAAGGCTGATATGTCGGTGTCATTCTTTGCGAATGACCTTCAAACTCTATTTGATGCAGGGCAAAATCACTTCCAATCAAATGCTTTAATGACAAATCCTAAAATGCCTAATAATATTCAAGAGCATAAGTATGATAATGAAGCTGTTCCTGGATACTTTAACTCAAGAGAGGCGTTAACTAAATTAGGGTATTATATAACTAAATAGAGATGTTATTTTAATCTTAGAGTATTTCTTAATAATAAAAAATTATGAAAAAATATATATTATTAGCAATAGCTGTTGTTGCAGTAGGTGCACATTCGTTTGCACAAGAGGCTAAAAAAGAGATGACCTCTTTTATGGAAGATGGTCTTGTAAAGTGGAGGTCTGAAGATAAAGGTGTTAGTTTTAGAGTCGGAGCTAGAGTTGCAATTGATGGGGCTTATTATTTTGACGATGTGACAGATCGTAGCTCAGGGTTTGGTCTGACGGAGGCTAGATTACGTGTTTATAGCACTTTTGCAGATGATTTTGACGCTAAATTCGATATTGATTTTGCGGGTAACAAAGTATCAATTAAAGATATGTATGTACGTTACCACTTGGGTAAAAGTGGTATGTTTTATGTAGGTAATTACTCGGAACCATTCTCAGCGAGTAATATTCAAAGTTCTGCAAATGAGAATTTGATGTTTAAATCGCCTACAGTTAGTGCATTAGGTACGGGACGTGCTTTGGGGGTTTCGTACAGATACTATGTCGACAGATTTTGGGGAGAGGCTGGAATGTTTAGTGAGAAGATCTCTTCTAATGAGTCACTAGGTGACAAAGGGTGGTCATTCTCTACTCGTTTATTATTTCGTCACACTCCTTGTGGTGAAGATTATGGATTCCATGTAGGAGGATCATTTAACTTCCGACATGCTAATGCTAATGGTTTTGATACAGGGAAAGATGATCATAATAGAGTGTTTAATGTAAACTCTCCTTTGGAGTCTTCTATTGATGAAACTAATTTCTTAAATGCAACTGTTTTTAATGCTGACAAGGTGATAAGATATGGTGCTGAGGCTATTGGTTTTTGGAGAAATTTATACGTACAAGGTGAGTACATTGGTTCTAATGTGAGTCGTAATAAAGATTGGGAGACTCTATTCAAGAGACAGTTAGGTGGTCTTTGGGATTATGATACTATGGAGGCTTTTATGAATTGGTATGGAGATGATCGTGATATCAACTTCAATGGTTATTATGCTGAACTTGGTTGGTTAATCAAGGGCGGAAACTATAAGTATAATAAAACTAATGCTCTTATGGATCGTGCAGGTAAGGGGGCGTTAGAGCTTCTTTTTAGATATAATCATACGGATCTTGACGATGTGGATGGTAAGTGGTTTGATGGTAGATTTTATGAGGATCAAGCATCGGGAAAACCTAATAACTCTGTCTCAGGAGGTACGGTTGATAGCTTTACTCTAGGTCTTAACTATTACGTTACAAATAATCTTATCGTGAGAGTAAATTATAACTATCAAAATTTGACAAGCTACACTTTTTTAGACAAAAATCTAAACTCTTTGATGTGTCGTCTGTTCTTTGAGTTTTAATATATGATTCTGTTCTCTCCAGTTAACTGTTCGACTTAAATATATGTGCTGTTAATTGGGGAGATACTACTAACCTAAAACTAAAAAATATGATTAAATTTCTGAAACCCGCTCCACATAAGCCAACTATGGAGAAGAGTAAGGTGGATAAAGAGTATAAGAGGTTACGATTCCAAGTATTTATGGGAATATTCATAGGTTATGCGGGTTACTATTTGGTGCGTAAAAACTTTTCGCTTATTATTCCAGACTTACTAGAGCGTGGATACACTAAAGGTGAGTTGGGTTTGGCTCTATCCGCAATTTCAATTGCTTATGGTATTAGTAAGTTTTTGATGGGTAATTTGTCTGACCGTTCAAACTCACGAAAATTTATAACAATAGGTTTAGTGCTCTCTGCATTGACTATGATTGTGATGGGAACATTCCCTTTTGCAGTTAGTTCTGTGGGGATAATGTTCGCTATATTGTTTGTGAATGGATGGGTACAAGGGATGGGATGGCCTCCTTGTGGACGTACAATGGTGCATTGGTTCTCTCATAAAGAGAGAGGTGTGAAGATGTCCATTTGGAACGTAGCACATAACGTCGGTGGTGGATTGATCGGACCTCTGGCAATTCTAGGTTTTGCAATATTTGGAGACTGGGAATCTAAGTTATACTTCCCTGGAATGGTTGCATTAGTCGTTGCGGTTGTGACATGGTATCTGATGAGAGATACTCCGCAATCTTGTGGGCTTCCTCCTATTGAGGAGTATAAGCACGACGCATCTGTAAAGTACTCGACTGAAGATGAGAGGGAGTTCTCTGCAAAGCAGATATTTATGGAGCATATTTTTAATAATAAACTACTCTGGTTAATTGCATTTGCAAATGCGTTTGTATATCTCGTTAGATATGGGGTTTTGGATTGGGCTCCAACATATCTTGAAGAGGCTAAAGGGATGAGTGTTACTGAGACTGGTTGGGCATACTTCCTGTATGAATATGCTGGTATTCCTGGAACGCTTCTATGTGGATGGATATCGGATAAGTTATTTAAAGGGAGAAGAGCTCCGTCTACGATTATATTTATGTCACTAGTACTTGTGGCACTTATTGTGTATTGGAAAAATCCTCCTGGAAATATAATGGTTGATAATATTGCTTTAATTGCTATTGGATTCTTGATATATGGACCTGTTATGTTGATTGGGGTTCAAGCTCTTGATCTAGTTCCTAAAAAAGCGGCAGGTACTGCGGCGGGTTTTACGGGATTGTTCGGTTATTTAGGCGGAGCATTATTTGCTAATATAGTCCTTGGATATGTTGTGGATCACTTTGGATGGGATGGTGGTTTTTATATACTTATAGCATCATGTGTTTTTGCTATTTTGTTATCTGCATCTACTTGGAAAAAAGAGAAATTAATGCATATAAATAAATAAACCACTAAAAAATAGATTAAGCTTTATAAAATTTATCGCCGAAGGTTGTTAAGTCAAACTAGACTACAAACTGCCTTCGGCGATAAAATTTGAAAAGGTTAACCAAACTTATATAAAAACTATGTTTTCTGTAAATTAAATCGTTAGATATTTATTTCCAGTACTTCCAAAAATGGTGTACTGGACCATGTCCAGCCCCTATTTCATACTCTGCACCATTAATAATAGCACTATTGATATAATCTTTTGCACTAATTACAGCCTCATTTAGAGGTAGTCCTTGAGCTAGATACGAGGCAACAGCAGAGGATAGTGTGCACCCTGTTCCATGTGTATTTCTTGTATCTAATCTTGCTGATTTAAGCTCAATAGTTTCATCTGTTTCAGCGTTGTAAAAGATGTCAATTAGTTCATTTCCATCCATATGTCCCGCTTTTAATAAGACGGATACTTTTCCATTATTTGATAGCTCCTTAGCGTATATAGGTAGCTCAGATTGTTTAAGGATCTTTTTTCCTAAAATTATTTCAGCTTCGGGAATGTTAGGTGTGATAACTCTTGCATAAGTAAGTAATTCAGATTTAAGAGTCTCAATTGCCTCATCTTGCATTAGTATATGTCCTGATGTGGAGACCATAACTGGGTCTAGTACAAGATTTACAATATTGTGTTTTTCAAGAGTACGTTTTACTCCTAATATAACCTCCGAAGAGTGTAGCATACCTATCTTTACCGCATCAACTCCAATGTCCGAGATGACAGCATCTATTTGCTCTTCAATTGCGTTTGTTGGAAGTGGGTAGACTCCACTCACACCAAGAGTGTTCTGTACTGTAATTGCGGTGATTGCAGACATTGCATAGCAGCCACAAGCAGAGATAGTTTTTATATCAGCTTGAATACCTGCTCCTCCTCCAGAGTCACTACCTGCTATGGTTAATACTCTTTTATATCTCATAATCTATATGTTATTTAGATCTGTTCGCAATGAACCTATATATTTATTATCTGATTGTTCATATTAAGCATATCTATTATGTATAGTTTATTGCTTAATATAACACCACTATTTGTTATAATCTTAATAGCCTCTGTTGCTTGGATCGTTCCAACTAGCCCTGGTATTGACCCAACAACTCCAATTGTCGATCTTGGCATTGAGCATAGTAACTCTTCGTCTGGATAGAGATCTCGATATGTTTTTCCCCCCATATAATTAAAAACCGATATTTGTCCCGAAAACTCTCCTATTGCTCCATATATGTATGGCTTTCCAAGCTTGACGCACGTGTCGTTGATTAGATAGCGTGTTTCATAGTTGTCACACCCATCAATAACTATGTCATAATTAGATATTATAGTATCTGCATTTTCTCTACTTAATCGAGTGTTGTAGGTGTCGATTATAGTTGTAGAGTTGAGTGCGTTTAGGCGACGCTTTGCACACTCAACTTTGCTCTGTCCAACTTCATCCTCACAGTAAAGAACTTGTCTTTGCAGGTTGCTTAGTGAAACATTGTCATCATCTATTAACCCAATACGTCCAACTCCAGCCGCAACAAGATATAGGGCTATCGGAGAGCCTAGTCCTCCAACGCCAACTATAAGTATAGAGCTATTTTGAATAAGCTCTTGACCCTCAATTCCGATCTCTTTTAAGATGTGGTGTCTATTATATCTATCCATTAGATTGTAGTGGTTATTACTCTAGTGATTGATCCCAATCTTTCCAGATAGGTTCTCTACCTAATTGACGTAGTTTATCTGCAATTTCAACAGCAGTTCTCTCATCGCTTATATGGAATTGCTCAACTGCTTGAGGGTAACTATAGTATCCTCCCGGTTCTGTTTTACTCTCCGCACTCATTGATGTAACGCCAAGTGTTGCCATGTTATCACGCATAGTTTTATTCTCACGTGTTGAGAGTGAAATGTCTACATTGCGGTCAAATATTCTGGTTGCGAATGTTAATTGCGCATACTCCTTGTCGGTCATAACTACATTTGGTTGAAAACCACCATTCTCAGATGGGCGCATACGAGGGAAATTAATGCTATATTTACTCTTCCAATACCTCTTTTGTAGGTAGCGAAGATGGTGTGCTAGCATTGTTACATCTGTTCTCCAATCTTCAAGACCGATAAGTGCTCCCATTCCAATCTTATGAACGCCAGCTTCTCCCATTCGGTCAAAACCGTTTACTCTCCATTCAAAGTTGGCTTTCATTCCTCGTGGGTGGTAGACATTATAACGTGCTTTATTATAGGTCTCCTGAAAACATATAACACCATTTAGTCCATGTCTTTTTAGCTCTGCGTACTCTTCTGTTTTGAGTGGCATCACTTCAATTTGTAGGGTGCTAAAGAGTGGCTTTGCAAGATCAAGTGCTTTTGCAAGGTACGGAACACCAGCTTTTGCAGGGTTTTCACCAGTTACTAAAAGTAGATTGTCAAATGGAGATAGTTTCTTTATTGCTTTATATTCGTTCACAATTTCATCCTCTGTTAGGATTGTTCTGTGGAATTTGTTGGCAGCGTGGAAACCACAGTAAACACATGAATTTGCACATGAGTTTGTGAGGTATAGTGGGATGTACATCGATATTGTATTTCCAAATCGCTCTAATGTGTACTTTCTGCTTAATTGAGCCATTAACTCTAAATATGGCTCTGCCGCAGGCGATATAAGTGCTTTAAAATCTTCAACATTAAGGCTCTCTTTTGAGAGTGCTTGTCTTACATCTGCATCTGTTTTTGAGTATATATCTTGTGTTGTTTGTTCCCAAGATATTTTCTCTAACTCTTCACTAAACATTAACTATTGTATTTTTTGTCAATTAAAATATTGGATCGATTCCAATAACCTTATTACAAAGGTAACGATAATTATCGTTAGAAACGAATAGAAAAAAATCTAGTTTGTAAAAATAATATCTGATATATACCTGTGTTAAATTTGTGTAGTCCAGTAAATATATATATATTTGTGAGTGAACTATTTAAAATTTAAATGTATGAAAAATAGAATTAAATTCCTCTCGATTATATTTGTTCTCTGTATATCTCTAGTGGGTAGAGCGCAGGATACAAGAGGCTATAAGTTAAAAGTTGGAGACAAAGCTCCTAATTTTGAACTTCAAACTTCTGATGGTGATAAAATTATGCTTGATGAGTTAAAAGGAAAGGTTGTTATGTTGCAATTTACGGCAACTTGGTGTCGTGTGTGTATTGAGGAGATGCCTCATATTGAAAGCGAGATTTGGAATAAATTGAAAGATAACAAAAATTTTGCTCTGTATGGAGTAATGTATAAGCAAGGTGAGCAAGATGCTGCTAAGATGAGGAAATTATCTTCGGTAACTTATCCATTGGCACTAGATGGTGATGGATCGATATTCCATAAATTTGCGGATAAAGGTGCTGGGGTTACACGTAATGTTATCGTTAATAAAGATGGTGAGATCGCATTCCTAACACGCCTTTACAATAAGGATGAGTTCAATGCAATGGTTAAGACTATTAATAAATTAATTACAGAATAATATCTTTTTTATCCAACATTATTCCTAGCATCAATAGAAAGGCATTATATTTGATTGGTGAGAGGTAATTAACTATGTTGTAAACAAATTAAAAAATAAAACTATGGAACAAATAAATTTTTCAGCGCAATTTCCTCGTGTTATAGTATCTATTGTTGTAGGGGCTTTTTTTATACTATTCCCAAACTTTTTTGAAAACTTTGTAATGTATATTGTCGGAGGTGTTATCGCTAGTTTAGGTGGTGTTGAACTACTATCTTATTTTATGGCTAAAAAATCATCCTCAGAGAAACCGCTACCTATTTTAGCTATTTTAGCTGTCATTCTCGGAATCATTATTTTAATAAAAGTTGAGGTATTTACGTCGATTATGATGTTCTCTTTAGGGTTCATTCTATTAGCAATCGGGTTAGGACAGGTTATTACATACGTAGAGCTGAGAAAGAAATTAGTCGTACCTTCTAAACTTTATATTTCACCTGCATTAATCTCTCTATCTGGAGTATTAGCAATTCTTAATCCATTTGGAACAATAAGAGCTCTTGTTGTCTTTTTTGGTGCTGTTATTTTGTTCTCTGCTATTAGTCAGTTGATTAGTATAATGGTTATTAAAAGAATTAAAAAGGGTAATAACTAGTCTGTGAACTGCCCTGCTCGGGCGGAGCTGCGTGATCGCAGAGAACATGATTGGGGTTAGTTTGGTTTGTATTGGGATAGATATAACTAGTCTGCGAACTGCCCTACTCGGGCGGAGCTGCGTGATCGCAGAGAACGGAGTTGGCTAGTTTTGTATGCGTTGGTATATATTTTTAGTGTAGGTTGTGTCCGTTGAATTGAATAGTATCTTCTTTCCATTATTAAGCTCGATATATAGATATGGTGGGTTCGGTAGTCGAAGGAAAAGGTGACATCTCCCAATCTCATCAAGCGTAAAGTGTCCTTTTAGAATATTACCTAATCCAACGCCATTAATACGAATTTTAATGTGAGGGATATTATCTAGTAGCTCTACATTTTTTATTTGGTCTGCTTGGATTGTAATACCATATTTTCCTGTAAACTCTATATTATTTCCAGAGAAAATTACTGTTGTTGGTTTAGCGCTATATGAAAATGAAATTGTCATGGCGATTGAAATAACTACAATAATAATTATAGGTAGGTTTCGTTTAAATGTACTCTGTTTGTTCTGATCGTATTTTTGGGTAATAAGTGTAATGATTAATATCCCAACCATTAAGGGGGCTATTAGTGAGATTGTTGCTGCTATATATAATTTCAGTAATGAAAATAGTAACACCCCAATTATGGTTGCAATCCCAGTGATTATAAATCCTTTTTTATATATTGTGGCGATTGATGTAATATCAACATTTTTTCTCTCTCTGTATGACATTGTGTTGTAACCTGCGAGAGTATTAGGGTATTTTTTAATGAAAAATCCTAATCCAATAATGAAAATCCCAAAAAAAATTCCTGCTAATATCATAAAAATCCTTGATTATATATTTTTGTTCTCTGCGATTGCGTAGCTTTGCCCTAAAAGGCTAAGTTGCTCACCGCAGAGAACATTTCTATTATAAACCCATTTTTGCAATAGGTGTAACGTCAAGTGATGAAAAATCTTTGTTCAAATACTTCCTATATCCAGTAATGGCGATCATAGCCGCATTGTCTGTTGTAAATTTAAACTCAGGAATAAAGGTTTCCCACCCTCTTTTTTTGCCCTCATTTGCTATTGCACCTCTTAGTCCAGAATTTGCAGATACTCCACCTGCAATAGCGATATTGTTTATTTTGTACTCTTTAGCTGCTTTGATGAGCTTTTTTAGTAGAATGTCAATTATCGTTTGTTGTAGTGATGCGCATAGATCAGCTTTGTTGTTCTCAATAAACTGGTCGTCATTTGCCATATTATCTCTAAGGAAGTATAGGAATGATGTCTTTAATCCGCTGAAACTGTAGTTGTAACTATCTACTGTTGGTTTTGCAAATTTAAAACGCTTAGCATCTCCCTCACTCGCAAGTTTGTCTATTACAGGTCCTCCAGGATACGGTAGACCCATGACTTTTGCACATTTGTCAAATGCCTCACCTGCCGCATCGTCAATTGTAGATCCAATAATCTCCATGTCAAGGTAATCTTTGATGAGAACTATTTGAGTATGTCCACCTGAAACGAGTAGACATAGGAATGGAAACGATGGGTGTTCAACTTTTTTATCTGGTAAGTCGATAAAATGTGATAAAATATGACCTTGCAAGTGATTTACCTCCACCATTGGAATGTTTTTTGCAATTGAAAGTCCTTTAGTAAACGAGACTCCAACAAGAAGTGATCCAAGAAGTCCTGGTCCTCGAGTAAAGGCGATTGCATCTACATTGTCAATTGTTAAACCTGCATCTTTCAATGCTGCGTCTACAACGGGGATGATATTCTGTTGGTGTGCTCTTGATGCTAGTTCGGGAACAACACCTCCATATTTAACGTGAACTTCTTGATTTGCAATGATATTGGAGAGTAATACTCCATTTTGAATGATAGCAGCTGAAGTGTCATCACATGAAGATTCTATACCTAAGATTGTAATGTCCATATTGATTGCTTTATTTTGCTTAAAATTGCTAAATTTTTAATATATTTGTAAGTTATTTCTACTCAATTTATGCTAAACCGATGAGCAAAGTTATAAAAATATTAGTTTCTTTACTATCTTATCTAATTTTAGGTGCGATATTATTCATTATTACCCTATTTTTACTTCTGCAAATCAATTTAGTTCAGAACTATCTTGTTGATAAAGCTACATCTTTTATTAGTGGAAAATTAGATACGGAAGTTAGTATCGGTCGGATTGACCTTAAACTAAATAGTGGGCTAGTTGTCGAAGATATATATATTGAAGATCTCCAAAAGGATACTTTGATTTATGCTGCGAATCTTACTGTTTCTATGGATATTCTTGAGCTTATGAGTGGCGAAATATCTATTGGTGATGTGTCGTTGAATGATGTTCAGTTTAATCTAATTCAGAGGGAGGTTGGAGCATCTAACCTTAAACAGCTTCTAATGAAGTTGAAAAGCTCGGATAAGAGTGAAAAAGCGAACTTTAAAATGTTCGCAAAAGGATTAGAGATTAATAATCTTAACTTTATACATACAAAAATTGATATACCTCATCGTGATTATGGGGTGAATTTTGCTGACTTAGAGGTAACCAATTTTAGCCTCAAGGCGCATGATATATCTATAATAAATGATAGTGTATCTGTCGTGATTGATAATCTTGCACTTCATGAGAAGTCGGGGTTCACAGTAAATGAACTCTCCTCTTTAGGATTCAATATATCTTCACATGGTATATATTTTGAGAATCTTGCACTAAAATCGAATATATCTGATGTAAATCTCCCCTATTTAAGTCTTGTTAGTGATGGATGGGATGATTATAGTGACTTTATAAATAAAGTTATTATGGATGGTGAGATTATTGACTCTAGGATCGATTTTGCTACGATAGCATATTTTGCACCAACTCTTAAAGAGTGGAAGAGTGTATTGAATGATGTAAATGCATCTATATATGGTACTGTTGCAGATATGAAAGGCTCTGTTCAGAATGTATCTACATTGGAGACTAGCGTTAAGGCTAAATATAGCATCAAAGGTATTCCTAATATTAAAAAAACTCACTTCTCTTTGGATATCGATCGATTGCAGACTTCGGTTGAGGATGCAAAGTTTATAATGAAAGATATTACTGGTAAACCATTTACAGCATTAGATAAATTTGAATCTAAATTAAATAACTTAACTCTGGTGGGGAAGTTTAATGGAGAGTTGAATAATTTTTCATCTGATTTGAAATTGACAACTAAATATGGTGTTGTAGAGGTGGATGCAGGGCTATATCCAAATGCTGAATCTGACTATAAAATTGAAGGTAATGTTAATATTGATAACTTTAATTTAGGGCGATTTCTCAACTCTAAAAGTCTTGGATTAGTTTCGTTGAGTAGTACCTTGAGTGGTAGTATAACATCTATGTCTGAAATGAAGATAGATACAGATGCTAAAATCAAATTATTGGAGTATAAGCAGTACAACTATAACAACATCAATATGGCTGGCATCTGGCATAATCATATGTTTGTTGGTGCACTATCTTCGAGTGATCCGAACTTAGATTTCTCGTTTGATGGAGTTTTAGATTTCTCAACAGATATTCCAAAATATAATTTTGATTTAGATCTTGTAAGAGCTAATTTAAGCCGTTTGAATATAAATAAATTGGACTCTATTTCAGTGTTAAACTGTAAAGTAGTGGCTAATGCGAGTGGAACAACACTAGATGATATTAATGGTCGTATTGAAGTTAGTGGTTTAAAGTATATAAATAACATAGATACTATAAAAACCGAAAGTATAGTACTGATTGGTGAGAATAGTGACTCTAGTAAACACCTTGCGCTAAACTCTACATTTGCAGATGTAGAGTTTAGAAGTAAGACCTCATATTTAGAGTTGTTTGACTATATGAAGGATGTGTTAGATATTTATCTGCCAACTTTAAAGGATAAAAAAGTTGAAAGTTATATGACAACATCTGCTGATAGTGTAGTTGATATTAATAACTACTCTCTATTGAAAATTAATGTTAAAGAGACAAGTAATTTATCAACGGTATTAATCCCAGGTCTTTATGTTGCAGAGGGGACTAAAGCCTCTTTATTACTAAACTCAGCAGCACGTACAGTTGCCATATATGTTAAGTCTGATTATGTAGAGTATAATGACTTTTTAGCCTATGGACTTGATATTAATACTCGTAATCAAGGAGATTCACTTGTTTTATACGCTGGAGCTAAAGAGCTATATGCTAAGGCGATGTATATGCCTAATTTCTCGGTTCTTGGTGGAGCTAAAAATAATACAATTAGCTTGGCTACAAAATTCAATAATACGGATAATGGTCGTAGTGCATTAATTGGTATTACATCGTTTGTTGAGCGTAATAATGAAACGAATATACCGCAGTTGAGAATAAAGTTTACACCATCATATTTGAGAGATAAAAAACAGACATGGAGTATCTTGTCAGATGATATAGTTTATGACACAACTGGTGTATCTATCGGTGATTTTAGAGTTGTAAATAAGGATCAAAAATTGATATTTAATGGAGTTGCATCTAAGAGTGAAAGTGATACATTAAGGGTGAGTTTGTCAAATTTTAATATTACACCACTTAGTCAAATAACTGAGACGATGGGGTATAAGATTAAAGGTTTGATAAGTGGCGAGGCATACATGGTATCTGTGATGGGGAATGGGCTTGTTGATGCTGGTGTACAATTTGATAGTTTGATGCTAAATGATATATTATTGCCCACAGTTAAATTTAATAGTACATGGGACTCGCAAAGAGATAGATTGAATGTCAACCTATTAAGAACGGATAATAGGGACTCTATAATTACGGGGTATTATAGCCCAAAGGATAAGGTATATAGTGCAGATGTTAAGATGAAAGATATACCTATCTCTATTTTAGATCCGTTGTTGAAGGGTGTTTTGGAGGATACAAAGGGTAGTGCAGATTTAGATGTTGTTGTATCTGGTCTCGGTGCTCAGATGTCGATGAATGGCGGTATCACGGTTTCAAAATTCAGTACACTTATTGACTTCACTAATGTGAGGTACTCAATGGATACAGCATATATAGATGTTAAAAATAGTGTATTAAAACTCTCTAATGCAAAAGTATTTGATCCAAAGGGTAACTCCGCTGGGTTTGGATTGAACTTAGATCTAAGTAATTTTGCAAACATTAAATATGATTTGACAATTTTACCAAAGAATTTAATGGTGCTAAATACTAATATGAAGCAGAATGATCTATTTTATGGTTCAGTATACGCTAGTGGTGCGGCAACGATTAAGGGAGATAAGGGTGGAGTTGATATGGATATTCGAGCAACAACAGCA
Organism: uncultured Rikenellaceae bacterium; assembly: GCA_947038405.1. Taxonomy (GTDB): domain Bacteria; phylum Bacteroidota; class Bacteroidia; order Bacteroidales; family Rikenellaceae; genus CAMQVY01. Next base: position 51,605 of record CAMQVY010000010.1, read on the forward strand.
GATAAATCACAGTTTTTTCTTCCACTTACAGGTAAAAGTAACGCCTCCACAGCAAACTTTATAGTTTTTGAAGATGTTAACAAGGAAAAGGAGTCTTTTGATGGTTATAACAGACTGCACCGAAAGAGGTTAATGCTCCAAAAAGATAAAAAAACAAAAGTTGGTAGTGCGCCAAATATGAATATTAATTTGGCAATTAATGTTTTGTCTAACACTGATTTGCAAGTATTAATTGATCCAACTGTCGGAGATGCTATAAAAGCGAATGGTAATGGAATATTTAATCTTGTTATTAATCCATCGAAAAATATATTTTCGATGATAGGAGACTACGAAATTACATCAGGTAGTTATCTTTTAACGCTGCAAAATATTATAAATAAGAAGTTTACCATTGAGCCAGGTAGTACAATAAAGTGGACTGGAGATCCAATAAATGCACTGTTAGATATTACAGCTGTATATAGTCTTAAAACCTCTTTAGCTCCGCTGGGAGGAGATATGGCAGGTACTGTTCCTGTTGAGTGTCAAATATTTTTGAAAGATAGATTATCACAGCCCAGTGTTACTTTTGGCGTAAAGGTTCCAAATGCAGATACTGAGGTTCAAAATTTGGTTAGTCAGCTGTTGAATACTCAAGATATGATATCAAGGCAGTTTTTCTGGTTATTGGCGATAAATAGTTTCTACACAGATGCTGCGATAAGTGGTGGTAGTATGGGTGCAGGAGCGGGTAGTGCAACTGGTTTTGAATTTTTGTCAAGTCAAATTAGTAACTGGATTTCATCTGATAAATTTAATATTGGTATTAGGTATAAGCCTAAGGGAGATATGTCTTCGGATGAGGTTAATGTCGATTTTTCTACACAATTATTTAGTAATCGTGTGTTGCTGGAGGTTGAGGGGAATTATGAAGCTGGAAATACTCCATCTGTGTCAGGAACGGAGAGTGATATTCCTATTAGTGGAGACTTCTATTTGACTTGGATTATAGACAAGAGTGATAACTTGAGGGCTAAAGTTTTCTCTCGTACAATGGATACATTCGATGAGAACGATGGACTTCAGGAGAATGGGGTCGGTGTATATTATAAAGCAAGTTTTAATGTCTTTAGAGATGTTATTGATGCTATTAAAAAGAGATTTTCATATGTGGAGCGAAATAATAGGCTAAAAATTAGGCAGGAAAAACGAGCTGCAAGACGAAATGAGACAAAGGAATAGAGATGTGAGTATGTTTCTATCTGTGATTTTATCTTTGAGAGCATTTTGTTATGTTTTGGGTTTAAGGTGTTGTAGGTCAGGGTGTTGTGGTTCTTGGTGTGAATGTTTAATGAAAATTATTAGGAAATATAAATAATTTCTAATAATTAATTGGTATATTAGCGACAATTATTTTTTAAGAGCAAAATCTAAATAAAAATCTAAATAAATTATTTAAAATTATGAGTATGTTTTTGCAAGCTACAAATGTAGCAGACACAGCAGCCATGTCAGAGATGATTGCTGAAGAGAGTGTAACAACGATGGGATTAGCCGAATTATTTATGGCTGGTGGATGGTTAATGTGGCCATTAATTGCTCTTGGAGCTGTTACTATATTTATATTTGTTGAGCGATTTATCGCAATTCGTCAGGCATCAAGTATGGATATGAACTTTATGAATAGAATTAGAGACAATATTTATGAGGGTAAAGTTGCTACTGCAATTGATCTTTGTAAGTCGACAAATACTCCTATTGCTCGTATGATAACTAAAGGTATTGAGCGTATTGGACGCCCAATGGCTGATGTACAAAATGCTATCGAAAATGTTGCGAATCTTGAGGTTTCAAGACTTGAAAATGGATTGCCATTTTTAGCAACTATCTCTGGAGGTGCTCCTATGATTGGTTTCTTGGGAACTGTTATTGGTATGGTTCAGGCATTTATGAATCTATCACAAGCTGGAGGTACTGTTGATTTGAGTATGTTGTCGCAAGGTATGTATGTTGCTATGGTAACAACTGTTGCGGGTCTATCTGTTGGTATTCCAGCATATTTCGGATACAACTACCTTGTTGCTCGTATCGAAAAACTTGTATTCCAAATGGAGGCAAATTCAATTGCGTTTATGGATATTTTGAACCAACCAGTAGATAAACGATAATATTATGGCAATTAAGAGAGGATCAAAAGTTGATAAAACTTTTAGTGCCGCATCAATGACAGACCTAATGTTTCTACTTCTTATTTTTCTATTGGTAGCAACGACTTTGATAAATCCGAATGCGATTAAGTTGACTCTGCCTAAGGGTAGCAATAAGGTTAAGGAGAAGGCATATACTTCAGTCTCGATAACCGCAGATTTAAAGTATTACGTGGAGAGAGATGCTGTTACTTTTAATGAATTAGAGGGAGTGTTGAAACAAAAACTAGCTGGTAAAGAGGATCCTGTTATATCTTTACACTGTGATCAAAGTGTTCCTTTTGGAGAGGTAATAAAGTTCCATGAGATCGCTTTGAAGAATAATTTTAAAATAATGGCAGCTATTAGGCCAAAATAAGGTAGGTTAAAGATGCAATATTATTCAACTGATGAAAAAAGAGGTCAATTATTTGCGGCAGGAGCTACATGTATGTATTTGCTTTTGTTGCTAGCATTGACTCTGTTTGTGAGTTTTAAGGTCGATAAACCTCAGGTAGAGGAGGGTATTATGATGGATTTACAGGGTTTTATGGGGCAGCCATCTTCACATGTTGCTTCGTCAAAACCTCAGAAACCTTCAGTCAAGAATAAAGTTGTTGCATCGAAGGATGATAAAATTCTGACTCAAGATTTTGAGGAAGCACCTGAAATTGAGAAGCAAAAACCTAAGGTTAAACCTAAGAAGGTTGTCGCCGAGGAAGTAGTTAAGAAACCTGTAGAGAAACCTCGCGAGGTTAACAAGAATGCACTATTCAATAAGCCTAAAATTGATTCTGAAAAATCAAAGGGGTCTGCTACTACAAAAGATAATAACTCTTCTGGTGCAGGCGGTTACTCTGGAGATGTAAAAGGCACTGGTGGTGGTGGTGTAGATTCTCACTATAGTGTTGGAAATCGTAAGATTGTTGGTTCATTGCCTTTACCTAGTACTAATTATGGCAAGAACAAGAGTGGTAAAGTTGTTATTGAAGTCTATGTTGACTCTAATGGTTATGTGGCAAGGACTCCTGCTTATAAAGCGCAAGGCTCTACAACTAATGACAACCAATTGATTAAAGTGGCAATAGCTGCAGCTCGTAAGGCTCGCTTTACAACTTCGGATAATGAGGTGCCTCAAGTAGGTACTATTACATATACGTTTAAATTACAATAGTTTGTATAGGTCGATTTTATTAATTGTACTGTTTTTTTTTAGTGTAGTTATCTGTTTGGGTGGCGAGACTAAAAAGGCTGAGATTAAATTTAAGAATAAAATTCACAAGTTTGATACTATTAGTATTGATCGTAAGGCAGTGAGTTATGAGTTTGTTTTTGAGAATAAAGGAACAGCTCCTTTGGTGATATTGAGGAGTTCTATAGCTTGTAAATGCACAAAGGTTAAGTATAGTAAAAAACCAATATTACCTGGTGAAAAGGGGAGTATTAAGGTTATTTTCAACCCTAAAGGTGTAGTTGCGGGAGCCTACACAAAGAATATTCAAATTTACTTTAATACAGAAAATAAAAGAGAAATTTTGACTATTATGGGCGTTATAAAGTAGTTTGAAAAAAATGAAGGGTTCAAAGATATTGGATCCTTCATTTTTTTTGTTTTAGTTTGTTGAAACTTTATTTAAATTATAATAAATAATGGAAAGCCCCTTCTATTGTTGGCATTAACTTTTTCAGCATATATTTTGCATATTCATAAGGCTACTCCGTGGGCTGATGAGATTTAGGTCGTAAATACTATTCTTTTATGAGGATTACTCTTGGTTCTCTAGATTGCTATTTTTTGAGGGTGTAACCTTAGTCATTATCATTGTAAGGGCACCGTCACCAACAACATTACAAGCAGTTCCGAAACTATCTTGAAGGGCAAATATTGTTAAAAGTAGGGCAGTCCCAGTCTCGTCAAAGCCGAGTACTGAGGTTACAATACCTAGTGATGCAATAACTGTTCCTCCTGGAACACCAGGTGCACCAATTGCAAAGACACCTAACAATACGATAAATAAGATCATTGTTGAGAGCTCTGGAAATGTGCCGTAGAATATTTTTGATACTGTCATTACAAAGAATACTTCTGTTAGTATAGATCCGCAAAGGTGTATATTTGAGAATAGAGGTATTGAAAAGTCTATTGTTTTGTCATTAAGTATTTTACTTCGCTTAGCCGCTTTTATAGATACAGGAAGTGTTGCCGCAGAAGACATTGTGCCAACAGCAGTAAAATATGGTGGTGCATAGTATTTTACCACTTCGAGAGGGTTTTTACGAGTAACGATTGCTGCAATAGTGTAGAGTACAACAAGCCAAACAAAGTGAGCAATAAGAACAATGCCCATTACATTTATAAATACGGGGAGTTGCAGTGTGATTGCTCCTTCGTAACTTAATGCGCAGAAGTTAACCGCTATAAAAAGTGGTAGGATCGGGATTAATATTTTATTAATCAGGACTAATACCATCTTTTGGAACTCATTTAGGATCTTTACTATATGGACTGATTTTGTCCATACAGCTGAGAGTCCAATTAGAATTGCAAGCACCAGAGCTGTCATAACAGTTACTACGGGTGGAATACTCAGTTCGAATATTAAGTCTGGGAGTTTATTTATTGCTTCAGTTACAGTCTCAATTGTCAGCAATGGAAGTAGAGTATACCCTAATACCATTGCCATTAGTGCAGCTCCAATAGATGATGTATAGGCTAATATGAGCGACCAGCCTAACATTTTAGATGCCCCGCTACCCATCTTAGCAATTGAAGATGAGATGAAAGCTAGAATTATAAGAGGTACCATAAAAAATATTAACTGTCCTAGAATATATCTGGCAGTTACGACTATATTCATAAATGATTCATTTACGTATAGTCCTGTTACGATACCGATAACAACGGCAATTAGGAGTTTGAAAATTGTTGATGTTATAATTTTCTTTATCATAATCTATCTATTTTGTGTGTGTAATTTATTCATATACTGTGTATTGTAAACTAGTCTACGAACTTACATACTAGAACGTTGCTACGTGATTGCAGTGAACACTCTTATTCGAAGCCTAGGGCTTTTAGTATTTTGAAATTTAATCTTCTATTTTTTCCTTGGTATGGAAAGCAATGAATATGTATTGCAGGGTTGAAGTTAATCTCAATAATTGAGTAATTAGTCTCACTTGCAGCCTCTTTAATATCTTTAATCATCATATCCACACCCGTGATCCTCGCATTTACAGCCTGAGCTGCTCTTACCGCAATTGTTTTATATGAAACATCTATATCATCCGTAAAATCTATACTATCTCCACCTGTACTAATGTTTGAGTTTTCGCGTAAATATAGCTTTTCGCCACTTTTAACTACTGTCTCAAATGTAGCTCCTTGTAGCTCCAGAAATAGAGATTCCTCCTCTCCAAGGGCTATTTTTTCTAGTGGTGTGCGATACCCTTTCCCTCGTCTAGGATCTTGGTTTTTTAGCTCTACAAGCTCTCTTACTGTACGAGTGCCATCTCCTTCAACATTAGCAGGTACGCGGTGTAGAACTCCGACAACTTCGTTATCTATCACGAAGATACGAAACTCTCGTCCTTCAACAAAGTTCTCAATAAGTACGCAATTATCGTGCCCAAAAGCGATATTTAGTGCCTTTTCAAAATTAGCAATATTTGAATTATCCTTTAAAATTGTAATTCCAATCCCAAAATTAGTGCTTTTTGGTTTTATGACAATAGCTCTATTCTTATAACTTGAAAAGCTGTTTAGTGCCTCTTGTTTTGTGAAGTATTCACCGCCAGCAGGAACCATTACCCCTGATTCAGAGAGTAGTTTTTTTGTCACCACCTTGTTTCCCATAGCCAGTACGGTAGCGTAATTATCAATAGCAGTTTTAGTTGCTTGTATGACAAGTTGACTATTATTCTCTTTACTTAGTCGTATGAAATTTTCTGATTGGTCTAGTATCTCGATTCCAACCCCTTTGCAAAGTGCCGCACGCATCAATAATTGTGTTGACATCTCCATTGTCTCTGCGCCCCAAAAACGATAGCCACTCAATTCTGCATCTTTTTTATATTTTTTGGCTAGGTTTAAATAATACTCAATAAAGCCGTGCTTCTTGCTCTGCTCTGCTAATATAACCCCTTTACGCATTGTTGGCTTAATTGCAAGTTGTTCCATTTTGTCCAGAGTTGCTGCGTAGATTGGATTCTCTGTAACCCCAAACTCAGAGAGTACAGATCTCATTTTTTGTATGAAAGAGTGTGCTTCCTCTGCAATTGTCTTTCCATTGGAAATTTTTGCAGGAAATGAGGCATTACTACACCTTCCGTAGCAAGATGATATATCTTGGCGCAGGGTCGCATTATATTGCTCAGTCTCGTCAAATGCTACATCTTCTTCACATAGAAGTGAGTATAAAAATAGCATATAAGTTGCATATAGAGCATCTTTGTCTATTCCTGTAGGAGATAGTGGGTCAAGGTCTAAAAATCTAACTTCTAAATATGTTGGTTTGCCTTTGTCTCTGTCTAAAAACTTCATCCTAATAGGGAGGTAAAGCTCCTTTGCACTATGTAGTTCACCTTTAGATACTAATTTATCTATGATGTTTTGATACTCCTCAATAGAGTCAAAATTCATAATGTAATTGTCCTTGTTACGGTAGCCTAGTGGTCCGACTCTAAGTGCCATGCCAGCTTTGCAGGACATAAATTGCTCTTCATGTGTTGTCAGTGACATTACTTTGAAATTTGGTTCGGCAATAGGGCTCTCTCCAAACATCCAAACTAAAATCCAACGATAGCGCATAAGTCCACGAGTAATTTTTAAATAGACCTCCTCTTTAATATCCCCTATTGGAATACTATTACCTAACTCTTTTTGTAGCGCAACAAATAGTTCATCTACCAATGATATATTGAAGTGTACTCCACAAATCATCTGTCTATGTTTGCCGTAGACCTCTGCAATTGTATTTCTATAATCCTCTAGCTCTTTGCTTGAATTTTGATATTTAGCAATGGGAATCAGACTCTCATCTGGAAGAATCGGAGGTAGACTCTGAGTCCAAAGTAGCTCATCTCCTAGCTCATTTGAGACAACATCATGTAGCGTGTGCATAAAGTTATACATCTCTTCAATTGATGGTAGAGGTGGCGTTATTAGTTCTATTTGACTCTCTGAAAAATCTGTTGTAATGAACTGATTTTCTGATTTATCGCCAAAAATAGAGGGATGTTGAGTTAGAGCTAACTTACCATTCTTGTCAACACGTAAATTCTCTTTTTCTAATCCAAAATCACCTTTAGTTATTAAATGTGAAACCTTTTTCAGTATGCTTTGAGTTATCATAAATTTGCTTTTAAGAGTTTTTGAAACTTAATTCTATATATTATTGCAGATACCGTACCTTTTAGAATGCTTGATATTGAAATGCTCCACCATACTCCATATATCCCTAGTGATGTGCTGCAAAGATATATTGCTAGTGGTATGCGTAATGAGGTGAAGATAATACTAATAGATGCAGAGTAGTGTGTTAGACCTTGTCCATTAAATGCCCCACCTGTTATCATCTCAAGTGTCATAAAGAATTGTGATAAACCAACAATAATTATATAATACTTGCCAATCTCAATGGTTTGTGGATTATCTACAAATATAGCAATTAATTGATCTGGAATTGTCAGGAATATAGTTGTTGTGCATATGGCTACAACAGCTCCAATTTTAAGTGCCGATACATATAGGTGGTTGATATCAACAATGCGTTTCCCTCCATGCGCTTGACCAATCATAATAGATAGAGATTGCTGTATTCCAGCCACAATCATAAAAGTGAGACTCTCTATCTGTAAGCCTACTTTTTGTGCAGCAATGGCATCTGAACCAAATGAGGCTACAATTTTACCCAGAAAAATAGCTATAAATGTAAATAAAATACGTTGTGCAGCTCCAGCACTACCGACCTTTAAGAGAGCTTTGTAGGTATCTAGTTTTAATCCTTTGAAGTTGAAAACTACTAGTTTTTGTCTGTATATTATACCATAAAAGTATATGAATGATACTACCCACGCGATTATCGTTGCCCATGCCGCTCCTGCGATACCCCAGTCGAATACAAAGATAAAGATAGGGTCAAGAATGAGATTGATAATATTTCCTGCAAGAACAGCTTTAAATGATAACTTTGTCTTACCGTGTGCATTTAGAATTGCTGTAAATATTATATTAACGTATGAAACAAGTGTTCCAATAGCCATTATACGTAGATAAAGTACCGCTTTATCATTTACCCATTGGTTCTCTATCTTTAGAAATGATATAAGTTGTTCGGAGAAGAGGAATAGGGTACTAATGTATATAACACCAATAATACTACCTAAAATCATAGATGCAGCGGCATATTTATTCTGCATATCTACATCCTTGGCCCCTACGGATTGAGAGATTTTAATCATCGTACCTATCGATACAATACTGCATAGTGCAGTTCCTAGATGTACAAAGAATACAGCACTGCCCACTGCTGCCACTGCATCACTACTTATGTGACCAACCCAATATAGGTCAATCATATTATATGTCATTTGTAGTAGAAGTGACATTATAACGGGTAGAGCCAACTTTATAAGTTGCTTTGTGTAGTTATTTGCAGATGTAAATTTTTTATACATTTTGTACGATTGAGTGTGTCTCTAAATTTATAGAACAGTTCATTGGTAATTAATATAATGAAATAATATCAAAATACCAGCCAAAATGTACTTAATAATTTAAAATATAACAACTCATCTATAAGCATATGTCTTACACTTATAAATGAGTTGTTATATGTAACGTAAAAAGTACCCTTTTATTCTATTTAATTGCCCCTATTTTATGACAACTAAATTTTTACCTCCTCCGAATGAAGTTACAGATATAGGGTAGTCTTTAAAGTCATTATCAATTAAGCGAAAATTTTTAATCGGAAGTTTGGTTTCGACCATCACCCCTATAGATGCAGCTTTTCTAATATTGTCACTTGACACCCTTATTATTAACTGCTCTTCATCTTCTTGGTAGTCAAACTCAAACTCAAAGTTGTTGCGTGCAATCCAAAATGCACCATAATCATCAAAATTATAGATACCATAATCAGTTTTGTTTACTTTGTCAACTAACCCTTTCATTGCAAGCATTTTCCACTCTCTATTAGGGTGTACAAGTACAATACATGGAGTGTAGTTGTTTTTGTGTTGGGTTACTATATCTGCCCAGATATCAACTTTTTGAGTGTAGTTGTCAACTGTCATTTTATCTCCACTAAAAACATCACTAACGTGTATCGGTATCTGTAATACTGAAGTTAATTCACCACTCCAATCTTGACCTATTCGTTCAAAAAATGGAAATCCTGTTAGAAGATCACAAGCTGTGAAACATGAACTATAACTGTAACCTGACTTTGATAGAGCTTCAGTTAGAAAGGAGTTTGTCAGTAGATGACCAGAGCGGAACGATTTTACATTAATTCCAAAGTCTGAATCTATTAGATCTTTTGATACTTTAATTTCGCCAAATGTTGTTCCTCCCACAGTTCCGCCATTAATATATTGCGGACTATAGCTATCTCTAGTTACATTGATAGATCCTAATGGAAATTTAGCATCATCGGATAGATCAGGGAAGTGACCAACAGAGTGGCTTCCTAGGCTATGTCCATTGTTGAGAAGATCTTTAGCTAGTTTAATTGTTCTATCAATGTAGTACGGTTTTGCTATATCATCGGCTATGTAGCGTGTTGTTATAAAGTAGTGACCCTTAATATTCGCTGTTTTTTCATATTCAGACATATATATCATTGAATCATATCCTGTTGTCGCATCTACATCATGGGTTGGAATTAATACTGTCTTGTAACCATTAGGAACTGTGTATTTCCATGCTGAGACAGATTGTATGTCATTCCAAACAGAGCGTACAAAGAGAGGAAATACGTCTGCTGATGGCTCAAATCCATTTGAATAGACTCGTTCTGCTTCAAAATCTCTATTTAATTGTGGACGCTGGATGACATCTCGCCACTCTAGCCCAAATAGATATGTACGTCCCTTTCCCTTTGTGTTGCGTATGACAGCTACTTCATCACTATCAAATGTAGCTAGTGCTTTACTTGACTCCCCAAGTGCATACCCATATGATTTTATTACATTATTTCCCCCATTATCCTCTCCTAAAGAGATTGTTTTTTCGTTTTCATGGTCAAAATATGTTAACTCTGGATTTGAACTCTCAGCCCAATCCATCGTGTATCTATTTTTATGGTAGTTAGGTGAGCCCGAAAAACCGAATAGCGTTTGTAGTGATTCATCTTTGCAAACGGGTGAGATAATTACACCGCCACCCTCGACCCACTTTGTTAAAGATGCAATATCTTGTTGCGAGAAAGAACCAGCCTCAATGGGAGATGATATGAAAATTATACTTGCATTTATTGCTGTTGGGATATCTGATGTCTCAATAAATGGTACTCCTGAAACATTCAGTATATGACGTGCAGAGTAAAGATTCCTAGCGTTATCTAGTGGGTCTTTCAGTGTCGTTAAGTCAAATAGTGCAATTTTAGAGTGAGGATTAAAAACTGTAATTTCAGGTAACTCTTCCTCTGGTTCTGGCTCGGTAGGTGTGATCACGTCTTTCTTACATGAGAATGTAATAAATATTATAGCCAATAATACCATTACAACGTGGGTTTTATTATACGTCATTTTCAATATAGTTTATTCATTTAAAACATATCGATGAGATTACACCACTTCTCCAAGGTAACTCTGCATAATAAAATATTATCGACTAATTATCTGTTTTAAAGCAATTTTCATGCCATTATTACTCTATTCGTAGCCTATTGATAGATATGTGTAAACTATATTGCAAATAATATTTATAAAAATCCCGTGCGTTAGTTCTATAAAATATGCAAAAAAGAGATGGTCTCAAAATCAAATTCTGAGACCATCTCTTTTTGTAATGGATATATATTCTATTTAGAATCTCTATCTTTCAGATCCTCCACCTAGAGCTTTATATAGGTTTACTTCCCCTTTAGCATACTCATACCAATCTGATGCTTGGCTTATTCTTGACATCAAAAGAGAGTTTTGAGCCACAAGAACCTCAAGGTAACTCGCTTGACCACTATTCATTAACTCTTGAGTCGACTCTACTGCACCATAAAGATCTGTCACTTGAATCTCTCTCATCTCTCTCTTCTTCAAAGCAGATTCACGCTCGATTAAAGCATCATTCACCTCTTTACCAGCTAATTGTAGAGCATCTCCAAATGATAGTACATGTTGCTCATACTTAGATTTTGCAATGCTAAGGTTCGCTCTGTTTACTCCAGCCATAAATATAGGTTGTGTAAGTGAACCTATCGCAGATGCTAGCATCTGGCCAGGGTTAACTATTGATCCTATATTATTTGTCCAACCAATACTTCCACCCAATTTAATTGATGGATACATTGATGAACGAGCATAGTTAACGCCATAGAAACTTTGGCTTAACTTCATCTCAGAGTAGCGTACATCAGGGCGATTAGATAGTGCCGCTAAAGATATACTTTGGTTAAGATCCTTAGAGAAATTAATATCTTTTATATCACTACGCTCAATTGAATTAGGAGTCTCGTTAAGTAGTAGCGACATAATATTTTCATATAGGCTAATCTGAGTCTCAAGCTCTTCAGCTGAGATTAGAACGCTTTGGTAGTTTGCAGATGCTTGACGTACAGCAGCATCACTTCCCATTCCAGCATCTTTAAGGCTCTTCATAACCTCTACACTCTCAAGTAGAGTTGCAGCACTCTCGTTTGTAACGCGAAGCTGCTCATCTAACAATAATAGTGTATAGTAGTTAGTTGCAACGCTAGATATAAGCTGAGTTCTAACCATTTGGAAATACTCAGTACTCTGCATTAGTGCGCTTTTAGCTTGCTCTTTGCTGTTGCGTAGCTTGCCAAAAACATCAATCTCCCAACTTGTTGTGATAGGAAGAGAGTAGCTGTTTGTTGCTTTCGATCCACTGCTAAGACTACCTGCAATAATACCACTTGTCATCCCCTCAGGAGATAGCATAAATGATGGTGCAAACGCAAGTTTAGATGTTTTAGCCATAGTTTCAGCTTGATCTATGCTTAGTCTTGCTCTTGTTAGATCAGTATTTGACTCTAGCCCTTTATTGATTAACACCTGTAATTTAGCATCTGTGAATGTTGCTTCCCATGATGCTACTGCTACTGCAGAACTATCAGGTAATTCAACATTTTCACCTGCTAAATTATCAACCACAACATCTGGAGTTGAATATTTAGTGTAAGTACCACAACTACTCAAAAGTATAGTAGTTGCGGCTATAATTACTTTATTTCTCATATTATTTCTTATTATTATTGTCAAGTGTACGTTTTGCTTTGTACTCTTTGATAATTTTTAACTCATCAATAATCATAGGGTCTGTAGGCTCAACAAATTGTATTGGCTTAACTTTCTCTTGAAGTGTTTGGAATATAACAAACAATACAGGGACAATAAATAGTAGAGCTAATGTACCAATAATCATACCTCCCACAGCACCTGCACCGATAGTACTATTACCATTTGCACCTACACCCGTAGCGAACATAAGAGGTAACATACCAAATATCATAGTAAGTGCAGTCATAAGGATTGGACGCATACGAACTTTTGCTGAGAAGAAAGCAGACTCTTTAATTGACATACCAGCAGAACGACATTGAGACGCATACTCGGTAAGGAGGATGGCTGTCTTCGCAAGAAGTCCGATAAGCATAATAAGTCCAACCTGAAGATATATGTTATTCTCCATACCCATAATATTCGCAAATAAGAAACTACCAAGTAGTCCAAATGGAATAGATAGAATAACTGCAAGAGGGATAAAGTAACTCTCATACAACATACTCATAAGTACAAAGATGAAGAGAATACAGATACCAAATATCATTGCAGTGTTATTACCACCCTCTTCCTCTTCACGAGTCATACCGCCAAAGTCAATACCATATCCACGTGGAAGCTCCTGTGCAGCAACCTCTTTGATAGCAGTAATTGCATCTTGAGAGCTATACCCTGGAGCAATACTACCATTCACATTGATACTACTATACATATTGAAACGCTTAAGCTCTACTGGATCATAAACCTTTGTAAGAGTTATGAATTGAGAGATAGGAGCCATTTCACCGTTTACACGAACAAATATGTTATTTAGAGACTCTTTGTTTTTACGCATATCAGGGTCCGCTTGGATCATGATTTTGTACACCTTAGAGAAACGGTTGAAGTTCGATGAGTAAGAACCTCCATAGTAACCTCCAAGTACAGATAAAACCTCAGCTGGAGATACACCAGCACGCTTACATTTTGCAGCATCTACGTCAACAACAAATTGAGGGTAGTCTACATTGTATGAGTTATACGCCATTCCAATCTCTGGACGTTCGTTAAGTTTAGCAAGGAATTGCTGAGTTGTACTGTGTAATACTTTAATATCACCACCTTGTAAATCTTGTGTTTGGAACTCAAATCCACCACCTTCACCATATCCTGGGATCATTCCTGGAGGGGTTGCGAAGATTCTAGCTGCTTTGATATGAGCTGTTTTAGCATATAGATTTTGGATTACTGCATTTACAGAGTTCTCATCTCCTTTACGCTCATCCCAATGTTTAAGACTCACGATAAACATACCAGAGTTTACACTTGAACCTGAAAGAATACCAAATCCCGAAACTTGAGCAACATTGTCTAATTGTGGTATATCTTTAATTGCTTGATATACTTCATTTAAAATAATAGTTGTTTGGTCTAGTGTGTTACCAGGAGAAGTACTTACGTCTACATAGAATACTCCGGTATCTTCAGTAGGAACAAATCCTTGTTTTGTGTTTGCCATAAAATATCCAAGAAGCACAACACACACCGCAATAGAGAACCAAGCTAACCATTTTCTTCTGATGAAGAACATAGCACCTTTCGTGTAGCGTTTAAGCATCGCGTTATAAGTAGTATTGTATGTATTACGCACTTTCTCCGCAATTTTACTACCTTGTCCTGGTTCAGGGTTAGGTTTAAGCATTATAGCACATAGTGCAGGACTTAGAGTTATTGAGTTGATAAACGAGATACCAACAGCTACAGCCATCGTAAGACCAAATTGAGTGTAGAATACTCCAGTTGTACCACCCATAAATGATACAGGGATAAATACAGCCATAAATACAAGAGTCGTTGTAAATAGAGCAGATATAAGTCCACCCATTGCATCGATTGTTGCTTTGTAAGCTGATTTGTATCCGCTATCAAAACGAGCTTGAACAGCCTCTACTACTACAATTGCATTATCCACAACGGTACCAATTACGAGTACAAGAGCGAATAGAGTAAGAAGGTTAAGAGAGAATCCTGCAACTTTTAGGAATGCAAATGTTCCAATCAACGATATGATAATACATATTGTTGGAATAAGAGTTGCTCTAAAGTCTTGAAGGAATACATATACAACAATAAATACCAGTAATATCGCTAAGATAAGAGATATGATTACGGCATTTATAGATGCGAAAAGGAAGTCATTACTATTCTGCATAGTGATAATCTCCAAATCTTCAGGCATTCCAGCTTCAATTTCAGTAAATAACTCATCAATATTAAGGTTAATTACTGTTGCATTAGATCCAGATGTTTGGTATATCATCGATGGTACTCCAGGAACACCATTTACTCTACCAGAGAAGTTGTAACTATCTTTACCAAGTTCGATTGTAGAGACATCTTGAAGACGTAGCATTTCGCCATCCTCAAGAGTACGAATAACAAGGTTGTTAAACTCATCGATAGATTGTTTACGACCAGAGTATTTCATTGTGTATTGGAATACTTGTCCAGAAGTCTCTCCAAAAGAACCCGTAGCCATCTCAATATTTTGCTCCGCAAGAACTGCAGATATATCGCTAGGGATTAGTTTGTATTGAGCCATAACATCAGGCTTCAACCATATACGCATACTGTAGTCACCACCAAATATTACTTGAGAAGCAACACCTTGGATACGTTGGATTTCAGGTTTGATATTAATCGACATATAGTTGGCGATAAATATCTCATCATAAGTTCCATTAGGGCTAACTACGGCAAAAGACCTAAGTGTACTAGGTTGCTCTTTTTGTGTTGTAACACCAATACGTGTAACCTCAGCAGGAAGTGTTCCAGATCCGATAGAAACACGGTTCTGTACATTCACAGCAGCCATATCGGGATCAGTTCCTTGATTGAAGTATATATTAATACTGACCTGACCATTATTACTAGCCGAAGAGGTCATATACATCATGTTCTCTACTCCATTTATCGCCTCCTCTAGGGGAGCGATAACACTTTTTTGTATTGCATCAGCACTCGCCCCAGGGTAAGATGTACTAACTTTTACCGCTGGTGGTGCAATATTTGGATATAGCTCTATTGGTAGGAGTAGTACCGAGATAAGTCCAAATAGCACTATGAAAATCGAAATACCTATCGAAAGTATAGGTCGATCCACAAATGTTTTTATATTCATTTTTTCAGTTTAATATGTTTTCGACAAACTTCTTATTGATTAACGACAGTGTTATCACGAACAAGACCAACACCTTCTGCGATGATTACATCTCCGAAGTTTAAGCCACTCTCTACGATATACTCTGTATCATTGCTGTTTTTTGCGATAGATATAATTGTAGATTTAGTCTTACCATCTACAACTCTGTATACACAGATTCTATCTTGTAGCTCATATGTCGCTGTTTTAGGGATTACGATTGCATCTGTACGAACGTCAGGGATACAAAGGTTTCCAGATCCACCACTAAGTAGTTTCTTTGCGCTATTTGGGAATACAGCACGCAAACTTACAGCACCAGTACTACTTTCGATTATACCACTAATGCTTTCTATTTCGCCAACCTCCTGATACATAGATCCGTTGTTAAGCTGAAGGTTTACATTCGGCATATTAGTTATGATACTATCTAAGCTACCATATTGGTCGATCAGGTCTAGGATTTGGTTCTCTGTCATTGAGAAGTATACAAACATCTCAGAGTTGTCAGAAACAATAGTTAGACTCTCAGGAAGAGATGGAGATGCCAATGAACCTTTTCTGTAAGGAAGTTTTCCAACAATACCATCAGATGGGCTTTTGATTACTGTAAAGTCAAGGTTCGCCTGTGCAGACTCCTCTTGAGCTTTTGCTAAATCAAGTTGAGCTTTAGCACTATTTAACGCATTTAATTTTGCAGTTAACTCAGATTGAGATACAATTTTCTTCTTTTTTAGAACTACTGTATTGTCATAATTTAACTGTGCAGTCGCTACGTTAGCTTTGCTTATTGCTACACTAGCTTTAGCTCCTTGTAGAGCTGCTTTGTAAGGTGTTTGTTCGATCACGAATAACACATCTCCTTGTTTTACGTCTTGTCCCTCATTAATTGCTACTTCTGTTAAGTATCCAGAAATTTGAGGATAAATGTTAATGTCCTGCTTACCTTTGATTGAAGCAGAGTAGTTTGATGTTAATTCTCTTGATTGTTTGTCTAGAGTTAGTAGTTTGTAGCTTGTTTTACCTTGTTGTACAACTACCTCTTCTTTACATCCTGTTAGTGTCATTAAACATAGGAATGTGTAACAAAAGATTTTACTGTTTAGATTCATAGTTTTTTTTATAATTTATATTTAGTTAAATGCAACTGCAAAAATAGGCAAAATTAAATTTTATTTCTATGCTTTTTAGGAATAAAACTGTATAATATAAGAATATATTACGTATATTGCTAACCTTATATTGCGTAGTTATAAAAATAATTTAAAATACTTTAATTGTGGATGGTTTTAATGTCGAAGTAGTACGTTCTTTCACTGACTTTTTTGATGAGGTGGATTCTAGTATGATATATATTATTAGAGCCCGTAAAGGAAAGCTTTTTTTTAGGTTAAATTCACATCAATATACCCTGAAAAGAGGTGGCAATTTTATGATGGTTGATGCGCAGCAAGTTTTAGTTGAGAGTCAATCGGATGATTTGGAGGTGGTAGTATATACAATGTCGTATAGCTATTTTGAGGAGATTACAATACTTTTTGATGATCAGTTTTTTCAGGTACTATGGCGTTACACACCTGAAATGTTGACGGACTCTCAAATGGCTCTATCTAACTCTTTTTTAGATCAAGTTTACACAATATATAACAGTGAAGAGTATGTCTATAAGAAGATAATATTATCTAATATTATTCAGTGTTATATGCTTGATCTGTTTGAACATATACACCCTAGTATTGTTGAAGAGTTTATTAGTAATACAAACCATCGTAAAGCGATAATGCGTAATTATTATAACTATATAATGAAGTATAAGGTGAGAGATATTGATTTCTATGCTAAAAAGCTAAATCTATCAACACGTAATCTATATAATATCACACAGGCTAGTCTGAGGGTGACTCCAAAGAAAGTAATTGATGCAACTCTTATAGCTGTAATTAAGAATATGCTTCTTGTTAGTGGTTTCACTAACCAACAGATTGCTGAAAAGATGAACTTTTCAGATCAATCAGCCTTCGGACAATATTTTAAGAGATGTGAAGGTGTGTCGCCATCTGTATATAAAAAGATAAATAAGGTGTAGTGAGAAAGTTTGATATATTGGTCGGTAAAATAGCTGTTTAGTACTATTTTTTCAATGTTTTGGTGGAGTATTTATACTTTTTTTGTTTACTTTTGTAAAATGGGTATGTGTTGATGTGCCTGTTTAGGTAGAAACCTACATAAATTATTATAAATCTTTATTTAAAACATTATGACAAAAACCATTTGTTATGTAAAACAGAAGCTTTCTGTTTTTTCAGCACTGCTTTTAGTTTTAATGTTTTCGACATCCGCAGCTATCGCAGGGCCAAATGTCTTAAACGTTGACGAAGTAACTGAAGTGCCACCAACAATTACTGGGGCAAGAAAAATTAATCCTACAACAATTTCAGTGAAGTTATCTGATAATCAGATTATGGCTTTTGATTTCTATGGGGATAATATTTTCAGACTTTTTCAAGACACAACGGGAGGTATTATAAGAGAGCCTAAAGCTGAGCCTGAAGCTACAATTATGGTAGACCAACCAAGAGCTGTGGTATCTAAATTGAATCTAAAAGAAGAGGGGGATGTTATTACTATAACAACATCTAAAATCTCACTGCAATTAGATAAAAAAACAACTCTATTTAAAGTTATTAATCTTGCAACAGAGAGTGTTGTAATTGAGGAGACAGCTCCTATCTTTTTTGAGAAAGATAAAGTAACTCTAACTCTTAAAGAGTGTGATGATGAGTACTTCTATGGTGGAGGTGTTCAGAATGGTCGCTTCTCGCACAAGGGTCAGGCTATAGCTATTGAGAACGAAAATAGTTGGACAGATGGGGGAGTTGCTTCTCCTACACCATTCTACTGGTCTACAAAAGGTTATGGTATGATGTGGCATACGTTCAATAAGGGTAAGTATAACTTTGGAGCAGAAGATAAGGGTACAGTTACTCTATACCATGAGGTTAACTATCTTGATGTATTCTTCATGGTTAATGATGGTGCAGTAGCTCTATTGAACGATTTCTACCAGTTGACAGGAGAGCCTGTATTCCTACCTAAATTTAGTCTATACTTAGGACACCTTAATGCGTATAATCGTGATTATTGGACTGAAAATGAAAAAGGAATTCTTTTTGAAGATGGTAAGAGATATAAAGAGGGTAAAGAGGACTCTGTATCTATAAAGGAGTCTTTGAATGGTGAGCTTAATAACTATCAATTCTCGGCTCGTGCAGTTATTGATCGTTATAAAAATGCTAATATGCCATTAGGATGGCTCTTAGCTAATGATGGATATGGAGCTGGATATGGACAGACATCTACTGTTGATGGTAATATTCAAAACCTAAAGAGTCTTGCTGATTATTCGCAAAAAAATGGTGTTGAGATTGGTCTTTGGACACAGTCTGACCTACACCCTAAGGATGGTGTTAGTGTGCTATTGCAGCGTGATATCGTGAAAGAGGTTAGAGATGCAGGTGTACGTGTACTAAAAACTGACGTTGCTTGGGTTGGTGCAGATCGGAAGAGCGTCGTGTAGGGAAAGAGTGTTAAGATTAGT
>CAMQVY010000011.1 GCA_947038405.1 uncultured Rikenellaceae bacterium
CATAGAGTGAGGACTTGTACTAAAGGTCATTGTCCCTGCAAGTATATCATTCTTAAATAGATAGAACTCACCATCTAATGCCTGTAATGGCTGATTTATTCTCGGGAATGACTTACGTGCATCGATATATGAATCTAGCTCATACACCAAACAACACTTTAATTTACCACATTGACCCGCAAGCTTCTGCGGATTTAAAGAGATCTCTTGTGATCGAGCTGAATTAGTCGTAACCGAAACAAAGTTTGACATCCATGATGCACAACATAGCTGTCTGCCACATGATCCCAAACCTCCAATACGACCTGCCTCTTGTCTAGCACCGATCTGCTTCATCTCAACTCGGATACTGAACTGCTCCGCAAGAACCTTGATTAACTCTCTAAAGTCTACTCGCTCATCTGCAATGTAGTAGAAAATAGCTTTTATCTTATCTCCCTGAAACTCAACATCGCCAATCTTCATATTCAGCTTCAACTCCGCGACAATTTGACGAGATCTAATCATAGTCTCATGCTCAAGAGCAATTGACTCTTGCCACTTCTCAATATCGTAAGCCTTAGCTTTACGATATATCTTTTTATACTCACCATTAAGGGGATTGAATCCCACTCGTTTCATCTGCTTAGCAACAATATCTCCAGTCAATGAGACAATACCTATATCATGTCCTGGTGATGCCTCTACTGCAACGATATCTCCTTTTTGTAGTGGTAAGTTATTTACATTTTTATAGTAACTTTTTCGAGTATTTTTAAACCTAATCTCGAAAATATCTGTTGGAAATACATTCGGCATACCATCTAACCAATCTGTAGATGGCAATTTGTAGTACCCTTCATTAGAGAATGCAGTAGACTCTTCGCCACAGTTGCAAAAGTTACAACCTCTCTCTGAATCCGTACTACAACTACCCTTTTTATATTTATTTTTACAATTCATTGTTATTGATTTTATACAAAGATAAAATTTTTTTTATAATTAGCTTATCCGAGCTCTTCTTATCTGAAGATATAATTTTCTATACCTTAATACTAATAGTACTGAAGCAAGAGATAATCCTGTAATAGTTCCTATCCAAAGACCTGGAGCACCTAAGCCAAAGACAAATGCACATATATAACTAGTTGGCATACCTACTATTAAATAGGAAATTGTTGCAACTATCATTATACTTTTAACATCTTTCATACCCCTCAGCGCACCGATAGCAATACATTGAATTCCATCTGAAATCTGAAATATTGCAACGAAAATCAACAGATTGGATGCCAGTTCAATAGTCGCAGGGTCACTTGTGAATATCATAGGGATATAATCCCTTAAAAGAATGATGGATGTTGCAGAGATAACATTCCATACAAACCCAATATGGAATGATGCTATGGCCGCACGATTCATCAACTTGAGATTACCAACCCCAAACTCATGGCTTACTCGTATAGTAGTAGCAGCACAAATACCTAAAATCATCATAAACACAAATGATCCGATAAGTGTCGCAATCTGATTCGCAGCAATCTCTGTTGTCCCGATCCATCCCATCATTATAGCGATTAACCCAAAAACGGAAGTCTCCATCAACAACTGAAGAGAGATCGGTGTTCCTACTTTTAATAGTGACTTAATGTATCTACTATTAAATTTATTGATCGAGAAGAATTTGAAATATCGTTTTAACTTTACGTTATTTAGCATGTAAACCAAAATTAATATTGGCATACAAAATCTTGCAATCATTGTACTTAATCCCGCTCCTGCTGCTCCCATCTCAGGAAATCCCCAATTACCATATATCAAAAGGTAGTTTCCTATAACATTAAGAATATTGGTGGAAAGCATAACAATCATAGCGATCTTTGTATTTCCAATACCCTCTAAAAACTGCTTACAATTGGAAAAGATCATAAACGGTAGAAGAGAAAAGACCAAATACCTATAATACGGTACGGCTAATTCAACAACCTCTTGTGGCTGACCCATATAATCGATTAAAGGTATTGTCAAGAGTTGAAGCGCAGAGATAAGAACCCCGCAGACTATAAATAGAAGTAACCCATTTTGAAAATACCTTGAGGACTCCTTATGGCTACCACGAGAAAATGTCTCGCCAACTAGTGGAGTTGTTCCCATTGTCAATCCCATGGAAAAAACAAAAACCAAAAAGAATAGTGTCCCTCCAAATGATACTGCTGCTAATGGAACTGTACCGATTCGTCCAACCATAGCATTGTCAACTAATTGAACGACAACTTGTCCAATATTAGAGATTACCGCAGGTGTAGCGAGCTTAATAGTTTGAATATACTGGTGTTTATATTGCTTTAGTGCAAACATTTTTATACGAATTTTAATCCGACAAAGGTAGTGAAGAAATAGTGAGTTTTCAAAGAAGTTTAGAAACTGTTTGAATTTTTATTAAAGTGACCCTTAGCTATTAGGAAAACTAAAATCATAAAATAGCTAAGTATGACCACTGTAAACAGCGATTTTAACTATCAACTAGTTTTTAACACTCCTTTTAAAAATTGCCCAGTATAACTATCTTCACACTCTGCAACATCCGAAGGTGTTCCCATTGTGACTAACTTGCCTCCTGCATCACCACCCTCTGAACCAATATCTATAATGTAGTCCGCAACTTTGACTACATCCAAATTATGCTCAATAACAATAACACTATTACCCCTATCTACAAGTCTATTTAATACAGCTAACAATTGACGAACATCCTCAAAGTGTAACCCCGTTGTTGGCTCATCAAAGATGTAGAGTGTCTGACCAGTATCTCGCTTCGACAACTCTGTTGCCAACTTTATTCGCTGGCTCTCTCCCCCTGAAAGCGTAGTGCAGGGCTGACCTAAAGTCAAATAACCAAGACCAACATCTTTTATTGCTTGGAGCTTGATACTTATAGTCGGTATATTCTCAAAGAACTCAACAGCACGATTTACTGTCATATTCAATATATCATTTATACTCTGCCCCTTATACTTTACCTCTAAGGTCTCTTTATTATATCGCTTCCCACCGCAAACCTTACACTGAACATAAACATCTGGAAGGAAATTCATCTCAATAGTCTGAACTCCTGCACCTCTACACTCTTCACATCTACCTCCTTTGACATTGAACGAAAATCTACCCGCCTTAAATCCACGAATTTGAGCATCTGGCGTTGCCTCAAACAACTTTCGAATCAAACCAAAAACATCTGAATATGTAGCAGGATTACTCCTCGGAGTTCGCCCAATAGGAGATTGATCCACAACAACCATTTTATCGATATTCTCAATCCCCTCAATAGAGCTATACTCTAAAGGTTGGTCATATGAGTTATAAAGCTCCTTACTAAATATAACTTTCAGTGTGCCATTTACAAGCGACGATTTGCCACTGCCACTTACTCCAGTCACACAGACAAACTTACCCAAAGGAAACTCTACGTCTATATTTTTTAGATTATTACCTTTTGCTCCTCTAAGTATTATAGACTTACCATTCCCCTCTCGAAGAGTTGTCGGAACCTCTATCTTTGTCCTTCCATTAAGGTAGTCGGCTGTGATACTATTAGACTCTAAAATGGCTTTTATATCTCCCTTTGCTACAATTTCTCCACCTCGAACTCCTGCGAAAGGTCCAACATCAACAATATAATCAGCCGTACGAATCATCTCCTCGTCATGCTCAACGACAATCACTGAATTACCAACCTCTTGTAATTTACGTAAAGAGTTTATTAGCTTTATGTTATCTCGCTGATGCAATCCAATACTAGGCTCATCTAAGATATATAGTACATTGACTAATTTAGAGCCTATCTGAGTCGCAAGACGTATTCGCTGACTCTCTCCTCCTGACAATGTTCGTGTAGCTCTACTAAGTGATAGATAGCCTAATCCAACATCAATTAGAAAACCTAATCGCTCATCAATCTCTTTTATAATTTCGCGAGCTATTATCTGTTGTTTATTATTCAATGTGTCACTAATAGTCGAAATCCAACCCTTTAGCGTATCAATACTCATTGAACATATATCTGCAATGTTCTTATCTCCTAACTTGAAGTGTAGAACATCATCCTTTAACCTTGAACCATTACACTTATGACAAATTTGCTTTACCAAAAATTGACCGCCCCATTTAGAACCTTTTCCACTAGTGGAATCCTCCTCTGTTCGCCTAATATACTCCGCAATTCCCTCCCAAACAATCATTTGATTATCGGATGTGTAGGATAGAGAGCGGAGATTTATTGTTAATGGCTCTGAATCTCCATGTAATATCGCAGAAATAGCTTTCTGTGACAAAGATTCAATTGGGTCCTCAATCGTAAAGTCATATCGGCGACCAAGTCCCTCCATCAAAGCAAATAAAAGATTATTTTTATACTTACCAAGGGGTTCTACTCCTCCAGCCTTTATACTGATAGAACTATTAGGAATAACTTTATTGAGATCAAATACAGCCTCCTCGCCAAGTCCATTGCAATGAGGACAAGCTCCATGAGGAGAGTTAAACGAAAATGTGTGCGGCGCAGGGTCGTTAAAAGCAACCCCTGTAGATGGACACATTAAGTTTCTCGAGTAGAATCTCGACGCACCTGTTCCATAGTCATGCACAACCATAGTTCCCTTGCCCTGACGCATCGCCTCCTGAAGACTCTTCATCAACCTCTCTGATGAACCCTCTCCAATAGCCATACGATCAATCACCAAATCAATAGTGTGTATCTTGTAACGGTCTAATTTTAAGCCAACTGTAAGCTCCTTTATCTCGCCATCAATACGGGCATAGATATAACCTTTTTTTGAAAAAGATTCAAATAAATCACGATAATGCCCCTTTCGTCCATTGACAATAGGTGCTAGAATTGCTATCTTGCAACCATCAAACCCCTCTGTAATGAGAGTCGCAATCTGTTCGTCCGTATAATGAACCATCTCTTCTCCTGTGATAGGAGAATAAGCCTTAGAGGCACGAGCATAAATTAATCTTAGAAAATCATTTATCTCTGTTACCGTTCCTACTGTTGACCTAGGATTCTTATTTGTACTCTTCTGCTCAATCGCAACAACTGGACTTAGTCCAGTTATCTTATCAACATCTGGACGCTCCATATTCCCAACAAACTGTCGGGCATAAGTAGATAGTGTCTCTAAATACCTACGTTGACCCTCTGCGTAAAGTGTATCAAATGCCAATGAAGACTTACCTGAACCAGATAAACCTGTTATAACAACCAATTTATTACGCGGAATATCTAAATCAATATTCTTTAAGTTGTGCGTACGCGCACCCAGTATGGATATTTTATTTTGCTTCACTATTTTGTTCTAAATTCTTTTATTGGAATCTTTACTTCAAGTTCTTGTAACGAGGTGTTATGATAATCATAATCTCGAATCCAATGGTTAAGTTGTCTTAGCATTTTGTAAGTTGTGCCATTTGCCTTTGCAAACTTGCTCCAGTCAATTTCCCTACTTGATGTCTTTACTATTGTATAGTCATCTAAGGGCGCATAGTAGTCACTTGGGGCGATAATAAAACCATATACACTTGGATTAAGAGTTAGTATCTTAAATGTTAAGACCCTAAACACATAACGTAGTGTCTCCTCTGGAAGGAACGTGTCATAATAGTTTGTAGTACCCTGTTTATCTACCCTTCGCTTTAACCCTGCATTACCCAAATTGTATGCCGCAGCGGCCAATGTCCAAGAGCCAAGCTTCTCATAAGAAGCTACGAGGTATTTACATGCAGCTTCTGTTGACTTCTCAACATGATAACGGAAATCAACCTCTTTCCCTGAACTTAATCCATACTCTTTACCCGTGCCAGGCATAAGTTGCCATAAACCCGCAGCACCTGCATAGGACATTACATTCGGATTTAAACCACTCTCTGCCATACATAAATACTTGAAATCATCAGGTACATTGTACTCTCTTAAAATAGGCTCTATCAATGGAAAGTAACGAGTTGTTGCAAGTAATGTTAAAAATGTTCGAGAATGAAGATAAGAGGTTGTTAATAACTCTCGTCGCAGACTCTCTTGGATGTCGAAATTCTCTAGTGGAACTCTCTCTCCAGCAAAACTTAACTCATGTGGAATAGCGGGAAGTACAGACTTTGAAAACTCCGTACTATATTCTATAGTTGGCTGTGCATGAGTAGCAACCATTAACCCCATACATAACAATATAACTGCTGCTTTTTTCATTAACTCGTATTTAATCATTTAACTTATACAAAACGTGTAAAGATACAATTTTATTTTTTATCATAAAACGCTGCACTCATTTAACTACAAACTCATTGAAAAAAAAGTACGTTTTCTCGATTGAAGAGGGAGAGATAGGCATTATTAAATAAATAAATATTACCTTTGTCGTTTAAACACTTAATAGATGAAATTATGTTATTAGCAGGTGATTATCACACTTTAGAGGTAAATCGTGTCTCAGATTATGGACTTTATCTTATAGACAAAGACGAAGAGGAAGTTCTACTTCCAAATAGATTTGTATCATTGGAAAATAAGCTAGGTGATATGATACGCGTATTTGTATATCACGACTCAGAAGATAGAATCGTTGCTTCAACTGAAACCCCAACAATCGTTGTTGACCAAGTCGCTAGCTTGAAGGTTGTTGACCAAACTCCTCATGGCGCATTTTTAGACTGGGGTTTGATGGGTAAAGATATATTCCTTCCAAATAGAAATATGATAGGTAGAGTTGAAGTTGGTCAACCTTGCGTTGTCGGAGCATACAGAGATAATATCACTGGACGTGCAGTTGTGACAATGGCTCTGAAAAACTTTATATCTAATGATACAATAGTTGTTAAACCACGTCAACAAGTAGAAATATTAGTCGCTCAGGAGACTCCACTTGGATTTAGAGTTATTGTCGAAGGGAAAAATTGGGGCATTATTTATAGCAATCAAATATTCACAAGAGTTGAAGTTGGTGATGTAATGACAGGTTTTGTTCGCAAAATTACCGATGATGACCGTATTGATATCAGCCTACAAATGGAGGGATACGATCAAGTTAAAGACTCTGCTTCAAAACTAATTGAGTTGATGGATAAAAATGGTGGTGAGCTTCCGATTGGCGACAATAGTGAGCCTGACACAATTAGAAAAATAACTCAAATGAGTAAAAAAGTATTCAAAAGATCTGTTGGATACTTACTTAAAAGTGGGGATATTGATGCCTCTCCAAGTAAAATCAGATTGATAAAAAAATAGTAATGGAAAAGATGAAGAGGAGTGCGCAAATTGCTCAGATGGACTCCTCTGACAATTTTGTGTTCCAAAGATCAATATTTGCATACCATAAAGCAGCTGAAATGGTAAGCGGTGATGTTCTCGAAATTCAAACTGATTTAGGTCATGGGATTGAGATTATTTCACCACATACAAGGAGCTTCATTACAATAGACAAAAATAATACAAATATAGATTTGTCTAACTATCCTAATGTGGAGTTCCATAAGATAGCAGCTCCTCCAATGAAGGATATTACATCTGCTAGTGTTGATTATGTTGTTAGTTTACAAGTCATTGAGCACATTAAAGGTGACTTTGAACTAATGAAAGAGATTAATAGAGTGTTGAGACCTGGAGGGAAATTGATTATCTCTACACCAAATGCAAAATCATCTTTAACAAGAAATCCATGGCATATACGAGAGTACACTGCTGATGAATTTAAAAACCTTTTAGGGAGTTTCTTCTATAGTGTAGAACCTCTAGGAGTTTTTGGAAATGAAAAAGTTGCCGACTATATAAATAGAAACAGAGAATCTGTTAGAGATATTACTAGATTTGATATACTTAATATTCAATATTGGTTACCTCGATGGATATTAAAAGTACCGTACAACATTCTAAATAGAGTTAACAGACGAAGACTTCTAGTTAGAAATAGAAAATTAACTACGGATATTTCAATGTCGGATTTCTCGCTAAAAAAAGTTAATGATAGCTGCTTAGATCTATTCTATATTGCCACAAAATAAAAAAATCGCTGGAAATTCTGTTTCCGGCGATTTTTTTTATTTTATATTTAAGGGAACTGCCCTATGTGGGCTGTGCTGCGTCATCATAGTGAACTTGTATTTATCATCTACAACTTAGAGTTAGTCTCTCTTTGAGTAGACGTAACCTCCTCAATAACGGCACCATTTACTGTTTTTACCTTAGTTGTAACTATCACACCATTTGCATCTGTTGACACAATCTCCTCGGTTACCAATACACTGTTTGTAGCAAAATTAGCATTAGTAGTTACCGTTTTAACCGTCTTGACTACACCTCTGGAGGTATTTGATACTGACGTATATTTAACTACATTTTCTTTCATACAGATAACAAACATAGATATACATATAAGTAAGCTTACAATAGGTATCAAAACACCAACAAGAGTCATTGGTCTTGAAAATTTAGCTGCATATCGAAATAATATAATAAGCCCTATAATAGATAATACTATACCTAATATCAAAATAATAGTGAAGTAGGGATATGGCATTAATTCACGATAAAATAGATACAAGGCAAGCATAGCAAAGCCTAGTCCAATAAAAATGAATTTATTACCAGCAATACGTAACCTATTAGGGTTCGGCGGGTAATTTTTTTTTGCTGATGTATGATTTCGAATCATATTCATAGGTTTTAGTAGGTTATACGTAAATTTGGCTCTTTGCTATAATATTTAGAACCATAGATAATACCACTATGCAATATAGTCATTATTTACTAAATTACTCCTTTTGAATACTACAAAATAAACATTACACCTGAAGTTTACAAAACCAATATATCATAATCATTTTTTATACGTTATTTTATTAAAATATCTAGTTTAAATTTTGTTCTCATTCAACAGTTCGCTATTTTTGTAGATTGTTTCCACACTGTAATAGTGTGTGTTTATGAGGCAATATTTTAAAAGTTATGCTTAATAAAGTAGAATGGAAGAGAGTAATAAAGTATTAGAAGATATAGCAGGGCAAGAGTATAAGTACGGTTTCGTAACCGATATTGAAACTGAGATGATTCCCAAAGGGTTAGATGAAGATGTTGTTCGTCTTATTTCATCTAAAAAAGATGAGCCTGAGTGGATGACGGAGTATAGACTGAAAGCTTTTCGCCATTGGCAAACTTTAGCTATGCCTAATTGGGCGCAGCTTAATATACCTGAAATAGATTATCAGGAGATCATATACTACGCGGCACCAAGAACAACTCCAAAGTATAAATCAATGGATGAAGTTGATCCTGAATTGATTGAGACTTTTGAGAAACTAGGTGTACCTATTGAGGAACAGATGGCTCTCGCTGGGGTAGCAATTGACGCCGTTATGGATTCTGTTTCGGTTGCAACAACGTTCAAAGCTTCCTTAGCTGAGAAGGGGATAATTTTTTGCTCTATAAGCGAAGCTATGAGAGAGTATCCCGATATGGTACGCAAATATATGGGAAGCGTTGTCCCTCACACAGATAATTTCTTTGCAGCTCTTAACGCTGCCGTATTTTCGGATGGATCTTTTTGTTATATCCCTAAGGGTGTGAGATGCCCAATGGAGTTGAGCACTTATTTTAGAATCAACGCATCGGGAACAGGGCAGTTTGAAAGAACGCTAATTGTTGCAGACGAAGGGTCATATGTTAGTTATCTTGAGGGGTGTACTGCACCGCAAAGAGATGAAAATCAGCTACACGCAGCAGTCGTTGAGATTATTATTATGAAAGATGCAGAGGTGAAATACTCTACTGTTCAGAATTGGTATCCTGGAGATAAAAATGGTAAGGGTGGTATTTTTAATTTTGTTACTAAAAGAGGAATCTGTAAAGGAGCAAACTCTCGTCTATCATGGACGCAAGTTGAGACTGGATCTGCTGTAACATGGAAATATCCATCGTGTATATTAGCTGGAGAGAGTAGTGTTGCTGAGTTCTACTCTGTGGCACTAACAAATAATTACCAACAAGCTGATACTGGAACAAAGATGATTCACCTTGGCAAGAACAGCCGTAGTAGAATCATCTCTAAAGGTATATCCGCAGGTAAAAGCCAAAATACATATAGAGGATTGGTTAAAGTTGGTAAGCGTGCGGATGGGGCGAGAAATCACTCTCAGTGCGACTCACTTCTTGTTGGTGATAAGTGTGGAGCGCATACTTTTCCATATATGGATATCCAAAACCCTAATGCCGTTGTGGAGCATGAGGCTACAATATCTAAAATTAGCGAAGACCAGTTAAATTACTGTAATCAACGAGGTATAAAAACCGAAGATGCTGTTGGTTTGATTGTTGGAGGTTATGCAAAAGAGGTATTAAATAAACTACCAATGGAGTTTGCAATTGAGGCTCAGAAACTCTTAGCAATTAGTCTTGAAGGAAGTATTGGATAGAAATATAATTCAAAAAAACTGTCCTATAAAAAAAAGACTGTAAAGTCACAAGAAACAAGTATTAGTTATAGAAATAAAATAATAACGATATATAATGTTAGAGATAAAAAATTTACACGCAAGTGTAAGCGGTAAAAAAATATTAAAAGGTATTAATCTTAGCGTTAATGCTGGTGAAATACACGCCATAATGGGGCCTAATGGTGCTGGGAAAAGTACTCTTGCCTCTGTATTGGCAGGAAATCCTAAGTTTGACATAACAGAAGGAGAGGTTATTTTTGAAGGCAAAAACCTATTAGAAGCAAGTGTTGAAGATAGAGCTAGAGCTGGTTTATTTCTAGGATTCCAATATCCTGTAGAGATCCCAGGGGTTAGTATGGCTAACTTTATGAAACTTGCTGTTGCTGAAAGACGCAAGTACCAAGGTTTAGATCCATTAACTTCGAGTGAGTTCCTAAAGCTAATGAGAGACAAAAGTAAAGTTGTGGAGCTTGGAGGTAAACTTATGGGAAGAGCTGTTAACGAAGGATTCTCTGGTGGCGAAAAGAAGCGTAATGAGATATTTCAGATGGCAATGCTAGATCCTAAATTAGCAATTCTTGACGAAACTGATAGCGGTCTTGACATCGATGCTTTGAGAGTTGTGGCAACAGGTGTAACGAAACTACACAGAGATGACAACGCAACAATTGTAATCACTCACTACCAAAGATTACTAGATTATATCGTTCCCGACTTTGTTCACGTGCTATATAATGGTCAAATTATATATACTGGCACTAAAGAGTTAGCTCTGAAACTTGAGGCTGAAGGGTATGATTGGCTAATTAATAAAACTGAATAATTTCTGATATGATAAAAAGTACAGAAGATAGATTATTAGAGCTATATTTTGCCAATTTAGATATTATTGGTGAAGGATTTCCTGTGGGCATAAACTCTAAACGTAGAGATTATATTGAGAGTTTTAATCTGCTTGGACTCCCATCTAGAAAAAATGAGGGGTACAGACGTACACCAGTTAAATGTCTATTTGAAAAAGAGTGGGAGAATTATTTCATTCCTATTCAAACATCTAATACGACTCATAACACGGAGAGTTGTAGCTCTTCTATTAAGGTCAATAATGGCTTTATTGAAGATGAATACAAGTGGTTGCTTATGGACAATGGTGTTGCTATTGGTTCTATAAAGAGCGCGTTGGAGCATATGCCTGATGTTGTATTAGAACATCTAAATAGTATGGCGAAGAGCGATACAGAACCATTAACTGCACTAAATAGCGCATTTATGCAGGATTGTGTATTTGTGTTTATTCCAAGAGAGGTTAACGTCGAACAGCCAATCTGCGTTGAATACAACTACTCTGCAAAGGATCAGCAAGTAATGAGTTTTGCTCGAATGTTAGTTGTTGCTGAGGATGGTGCAGATGCTAAAATATCCATAACACATAAAAATATAGATGGTTCATTTATGGTAAACTTCGTCAAAGAAGTATATGTAGGTGAGCGCACTACGATTGAAATAACTGAGTTTAGTGATATGGGGGAGAATAGCGTTCTTCTTAACAACAGTTACTCTGCTCAAATGAAACAGAGTAAATTGAGTGGAGTTAATATATGGCTCGGTGGCTCGGTGACTCGTTTTAATGGTGTAGGTAGTTTCAATTCTACCGATAGCGAAAATAGATTCTACGGACTATATGTTTCTGAAAAAGAGCAGATTTTCGATATAAATACATATATGAACCATACTGTTAGTGATTGTCGAAGCTTCCAGCAGGTTAAAGGTATTGCAGGAGGAGACTCTATTGGTGCATTTACAGGGAGAGTCTATGTTGCAACTGATGCACAGAGAAGTGACGCGGTTCAGCAGAGCAAAAATCTATTAATGGGAGATGATGCTAGAGTATATGCTGAACCTCAATTAGAGATATATGCTGATGATGTTAAGTGTAGTCATGGCGCAACTGTTGGACAAGTAAGTGATGATTCAATATACTATATGCGTCAAAGAGGTCTTAGCGAAGCTAATGCCCGAAAACTATTGATGCACGGGTATATAAATGATATTATTATGCACTGTTCAATAGAACACCTTTGTGATGAAATTATATCTTCAGTGGATAGTATTGTCGATAGATTCTAATTAGAGATTTATAAAACTTAACTATGAGGGTGGTAACACCGCATAGTAGAGGTGAATATTATAGTATATACAAAGATTATGGAGCATTTCGATATAAATAAAGTACGTGCAGAGTTCCCTATTTTAGAACAATTGGTACACAAAAAGCCATTGATCTATTTAGATAGCGGAGCTACAGCACAAAAACCTTTACAGGTTATTGAGTGCGTCAATAGATTGCATAGAGAGCTAAACTCAAATATACACAGAGGTGTACACTATTTAAGTGAACGAGTTACGGAGGAGTATGAGGCAGCTAGAGAGTGTGTGAGGAGGTTTATTGGAGCTAAAGAGTGTGCAGAAGTTATTTTCACATCTGGTGCCACTGCTGGGGTAAATTGTGTCGCATACAGCTTTGGTGAAGCATTCATCAAAGAGGGGGATAATGTCGTTATAAGCGAGATGGAACACCACTCTAACATAGTCCCTTGGCAACTGATCTGTGATCGTAAAGGGGCCTCTATTCGAGTGCTACCATTCGATGAAAAAGGGTGCTTATGTATTGACCAGCTAGATGGGTTGATTGATGAGAGAACTCGTATTGTCGCTGTAACACAAGCATCTAATGTACTGGGAACTAGACCTAATATAAAGAGAATAGCTCAAATAGCTCATGCTAAGAGTGTTCCAGTATTGATTGATGGATGCCAAGGCATTGTACATGGTCAAGTTGATGTTTCAGAGCTAGATTGTGATTTCTATCTCTTCTCTGGACACAAACTATATGCACCAACAGGTATCGGAGTTCTTTACGGAAAAAGAGAGTGGCTAGAAAAGATGCCTCCATTTATGGGAGGCGGTGATATGGTTGCTACTGTATCATTTCAAAAGACAACATATGCAGAGCTACCTCTTCGCTTTGAGGCGGGAACTTCAAATTATATAGGCGCAATTGCACTTGCCGAAGCAATTAAATTTATTCAACGATTCGACATGGCAGAGATTGCTAAACACGAACACTCTCTACTGAAATATGCCGAAAAAAATATCTCGAATATTGATGGAGTGAAAATATACGGAGAGTGCAAAGATAAATGTGCAATAGTATCCTTTAACATTGAGGGGATTCACCCATATGACTTAGGTATGATTGTTGATAAATTAGGAGTTGCTATTCGTACTGGAACGCACTGTGCTGAGCCTGTAATGACACACTACGGAGTTACTGGTATGTGTAGAGCATCATTCGGAATATATAATACTATCGAGGATATAGATGTATTTAAATCTGCGCTTGATCGTGCAGTCGGGATGCTGAGAAACTAGAAACTGCCATATACGACCACAACACGTGATTGTAACAAACTAATAATATATAATTATAAAATATGCCATTTATTGTACTTGAAGGGTTAGACGGAGCAGGTAAATCAACCCAATTAGCCTTAATTAAGGAGCTGCTAAACAAAAGAGGTGAAGAGTGTGAATATCTACACTTCCCACGATTTGACTCCCCTGTTTATGGTGATTTAATAGCGCGCTTTCTAAGGGGTGACCTTGGTAGCTTAGATCAAGTCAACCCATATCTAGTGGCACTACTTTTTGCAGGAGATCGCGCAAATGCAGCAAAACAACTGCAAGAGTGGCTAGATAGCGGTAAAAGTGTCCTTTTGGATAGATACGTCTACTCAAATATCGGATACCAATGT
Organism: uncultured Rikenellaceae bacterium; assembly: GCA_947038405.1. GTDB lineage: Bacteria > Bacteroidota > Bacteroidia > Bacteroidales > Rikenellaceae > CAMQVY01. The sequence goes on from CAMQVY010000011.1 coordinate 14,274, forward strand.
GCAAAACTTAAAGAGGTTAATCAACAAGATGAACTGCGCGATTGGATTTTAGATGTGGAATACAATCAGTTTGCTATTCCGAAACCAGATATATCAATTTTTTTAGATGTACCCTTTGAATTCACAGCTGCAAAACTAGCAGAAGAGAGAGCTGGAGATGACAGATCATACCTAAATGGTAAGAGAGACATTCACGAAGATTCGTTAGATCTACAAAAACGAGTACGTGAAATATATCTAAGAAGTGCTGAGATTGATGACAAATTAACTGTCGTTAATTGTGGAACTGAAGAGAATAAGATGGCAGCTCCCCAAACAATATTTAACCGAATTGAAGAGGTTTTAAATAGTATGAATATAATATTTTAATTGTATGAATGGTCGTGCGTATCGTGTTATTATGACTCTTTTTAGATTAATACTCTCTGCTGTATTTATTTTTTCAGGATTCTCAAAGTCAATTGACCCATGGGGAACTGCAATAAAAATCGGAGAGTACATAGCAACTATTAATCTGCAATTTTCTGATGATATATACCTTGGACTATCATTCCTTCTATGTGGCGGGGAGTTACTACTTGGACTCCTACTCATTTTTGGCGTATGGAAAAGAGTCTTCTCTACAGTAGCAATGCTGTTCATGGCTGTAATGACACTTTTAACGCTATGGATTGCCATTTGGAACCCAGTAGCAGATTGCGGCTGCTTTGGAGATGCAATGAAACTCAGTAACTGGGAAACATTCTTCAAAAATTTACTCCTCTTACCGATGAGTATTATGTTGTGGAGAGCATGGCTTCAAACAAATACTAAAATATCTGAGTCAGCAGGATCTACTATAATAAGAATTATATTGCCTATTGGAGTGCTGAGCACAATCTCATTCGGATTATGCTTATACTCATTCCATCACCTACCAATGATAGATTTTTTACCGTACAAAGTTGGGGTAAATATACTCTCAGAGTTTGAAAATGAGGGAGAAAACTCTCATAATGAGGAGACAATATTAATATATAAAGACAAAAATAGCGGAGAACTTGAAGAGTTTACATTAAATGACACAGAGTGGTATGACACTCTACGCTGGGAATATGTAGAATCAATTGTCACGTCTGAGAATAAGATAAGCGAGATAAATGAATTTATGCTATTCAATGGTACTGACTTTGTTACAGATCAAATACTAGCACAAGAGCGTGTACTCTTAATATCTATTTGGGATATGGCTATTCCAATTTCAAATAAATGTATGGACAACTTAGTTAAATTAGTAGATAGCCTTTCTATTTCTAATAAGGGGTATAAAATATATTGCATAACACCATCTTCACTAGAGCAATATCCGCACATTAATATTGGCGGTTCAACCATCAAAACACTAAATATAGATGGTAAAACATTGAAAAGTGCAATCAGAAGTAAGGTTGGAGTTATAGAGATTGACAACGGTATTATAACCGCAAAAAGAAGCTGCTACGACGCACTGAATTAATCGAACATAGATTATAGCTACTTAACTCTAAATAGGTTTTAAATCCTTGATACAATCATTTTACAGACTTGATTAAATGAATATTAGCGGCTTATATCATACAAATATGATATAAGCCGCTAATATATTACATAGTTATATATACGTCATAAAACGTAATTATACCTGCTATTTATCTTCGTCATCCTTTTTAGGTAAAATCTCTATTGAGAATATCAATGGAGAGTATGGTTGAATCACTGATGCACCATCTGTCTTACCTAGATTACCATAACCATATTTAGATGCAAATACCATCGTGAATTTACATCCATATCTAAGAGTATCTGTTTCAATGATTTTTTTGAAAGCAGCAATCTCAGTAGACGTAGGTGAATATGTCCCCAGAAGTCCTGTAATATCCTGATTCCACTCAACTAAAGCTGTATCTGGATAGTTAGTATCAATAATAAATCCATCGATTGCTTTTGCAACATACTTATATTGAAACGAAGAGTCTACTCCAATTAAATCTTTCATATCTACTCCAGTATAATCAACAGAAGCGTAAAAATTTGGTGCAATAGTATCCGTCTCATTCTCAACACCTATAAAATTTGCCTTTGCATAATCATACACTAGCTTATTCTCATACGATGTCATACTCCTAACCGCAGCAGTCGCAACCATTTTAATTATCGCTGGCTTATTAGGACTTATCACAACATTACCATGATAACCCCATGCAAACCCAAACAGAGCATTTCCACTACCAAAATCACCATACCCAACCGTAGAGGGCATAATAAGCTCAACCTCTTGACCAACTTTCATAGTCTTTAATGCCTCGTATTGACCTGGGGTCACTCCACTACTATCTTTAACGATTCGTACTAATTGAGGAGTATAGTGTGTTCTTGGACTAAATACACCTATATCAAATATACGTTTAGCGATATCTTCATACCTATTAGCATAGATATTCTCCTGCAAGTTATACCCAACATAGTTAAGTAGTACCCACATACCATCTTTAATCTCCTCTGCTCCAGCCTCTGCCTCTTTAACAGTGGTAATATACATACCATCCTGAAACTTCTGTGCATTAGGTCTATTCAACTTAACCCACGCATCAAGAGACTCTTGCTCTATAATATTAGGCTCTTCAGTAGTTATCTCTGCACATGAAAATAGTGAAACGATAAATAGTGATACAAACAGTGTTTTAATAGTATATTTCATATCTTGTTATTTTAAATCTATGATATTAAGTATATAAAGTATTGCGCTATTGCCACCAACACCTTGAGCAGAGTGGTCCCCATATGCAAGATCTGATGTTATGTATAAATGGATTGAATCACCAACTCGACAGTTAGGTAATCCATATTCTATACCCTTTATTAAGCCTCCACTTCCAACTTTTACTCTGCGAGGTGTTAAGTCCCAGTATTGAGTGTTAATTCCATCTACTGCATCCACAAGACTCTTCTTATTTGTATAAAACCATTGCGAACTTGGAGAGGAGCCAAATGTATATGCCTCAAAATTAAAAGATATAGAGTCTCCCGATTTAGAATCCACTAATTCGTCTCGTCCATATCGATCTCCATTAATAATAGATTTGTAAACCCCTTCAACATTAACATATTCAACACCTTTATTGTCAAGATACTTAACAATAGAACTTATCTGATTGGGTAAAACATCTGCGTCTGACCCACAAGAGTAAGTCAGACACAGAGTTGAAATTATTATAAATATAGTAAAGACTAACGTCCTCATTTAAATCACTTTCATTGTCAATAATTATAGCTTAACTCAATATTGACACAATTAAAAAACACCTTAATACAACTCTACAAACCTACATATTTTTTTTGCCAAAAGCAAGTAATATATATAATGCTCCATTAGAGAACTACTAAGAGTCCTTTTTTATTGTCTAGTTATCCTTTTTTTCAAGGAAATATTTTTGACTTTTCAATAGATTCCTAGACTGTAATACCATAGTTTTTGTCTCGTTCAAGATATTAAGATATAAAATACTCGATTTTGTACTCGTAGACTTAGTCTTAATACGTCTTAACTGATCCTTAATAGCATCTGCAATTAGCTCAAATAGATTATCTTTCAACTGTAACACAGCCTCTATATTATCAAAATTCTGACTCTGTAACATCACATTGATCTTATCGTAAATAATAGATACCTGATCATTTACTCTGATCAAATCATCTACCTGCTCCTTAGTAAGTCCTTCATGATTATTATCAATATGGTCATACGCAGGACGAGTGATATGAACTAGTGCCTTTGTTACCTCACTCATATAATCTACAACTTGTACATAGAAGTGTCCTGTATCAACATAACTACCTTCTAACTGCTTTATTGTTGACAAAACCTCATACTTACGCTCTCTTGCTGCGAAATATAACTCATTAGACTCTTTAACGAGTGCTTTCAATGATTTTCTATCCTCATTAAATACTCCATCTAAAGTCTCCTTATAGATACGGATTGCAGCTACCATAGTCTCATTAACTTCCCCATTACATATAGCAATAATATCCCCATTCTCATGGTTTGCACTCATTCTCTTGTTATGAGAAGTTGTTTTAGCCTCACGTTTCTTATGGATAATGCTACTTTGAATGAATAAATATACACATAAAAGTGCAATTGCAACGATAGCAAAGATTCCTCCAATCATTAATAACAAACCAATACCATAAGCTATTATAAATGCAATCACTGCAGTTAAGAACCACCCTGAAATAACAGTCAAAACACCCGTAACTCTATATACAGCACTCTCTCTACCCCAAGCTCTATCTGACAATGAAGATCCCATTGCAACCATAAAAGTAACATATGTTGTTGATAATGGCAATTTGAATGATGTTGCAATAGCGATAAGAATAGATGCTAACGTTAAGTTTACTGTCGCTCTAATCAAGTCAAAGTGAGCGTGATCTGCGGCATCAACTTCTTTCATTGGTTCAAATCGTCTCTCAATAGAGTCTTGTATCTTCTTAGGGACAACCTTCTCATACTTCTTATTGATACTAAGAGCTAGACGAACTACTGATCTTGAGAATAGTGTTGATCCAAATCTCTCTGTTCCTTCATCCTTCTTTGCAAGATTGATTTCAGTTTCAGTAACACTATCCGCCTTCTTAGAGAACCACAATGTTAATACCATAACAACTCCTGCAATAGCTAGAAACCAAGAGTTTGCAACAATAGGGTTATTAAGTGCTCCCATTAACATATTAGGATCACCAATTTCAGAGGCGATTCTAAAAGAGTCATATCCAGCAATAGGAACTCCTATAAAGTTAACTAAGTCATTACCCGCAAATGCTAGTGAAAGAGAGAACGTTCCTGCTAGAATAGTTATTTTAAGTATATTGATCTTGAACAGATGTTGTAGTATAGCCATTATAGCACTACATCCAGCCCATATAATTAATAGTGATTGTCCTAGATTATTCGAAATCAGCTCCATTATCTCAGGGCTAATAACACCTGAAGACTTCATTCCCTTAAAAATTGCAAAATATGCAATTGCAGTAAAAGCAATACCACACCAAAATGCGCCGAACTTAGAGAATAGTTTGTGGTATCTAAATGTAAATATTAATCTTGTAAAGTACATCACTACCGAACCTGTAACGAAAGCAACAACCACTGAGACTAATATTGCGGAGATAATAACCATAGCTTTACCTGAGTTGATAAACTTAGATAAGTCATTTAGAGTTAGTGAATCGTCTCCTGAGATCTTTATTGTTGCAACTGCAATAGCCGCACCTAACAGACCAAAAACCAAAGAAACTGTTGTAGAAGTTGGGAGTCCAAATGTGTTAAAGAGATCTAATAGAATTACATTTGCAAACATTACAGCTAAAAAGAGCATCATAATCTCTTGGAAGGAGAACGCCCCAGGGTAGAAAACTCCACTACGTGCGACCTCCATCATCCCGCTTGATGTTAATGCTCCAATCATAATACCTGCTGATGCAATCAGAAGTATCACATATTTAGGCGCTGCTTTAGAGCCGATTGCAGAGTTCATAAAGTTTACAGCATCATTGGCGACGCCTACAACTAATCCTGAAACTGCAAGGGCCATTAAAATGCCCACAATTAAAAAATACACACTATCCATAATAGGGTTTTAAGTTATATTAACATAAATTTACACTTCTTACAAATTATAACCATTTTGCATGAAAAAAACGCAAAACGACTATTTATAGGGCAAAACTAATAACATTTTTCGTTTTTCACCCCTATTTTCTCGATTATTAACAATTCCTTAATATTTAATAAGCGGCAAAAAACATCTAAATATAGCAAACAAATCTTATAAAACGAAGTTTTACGTCAAATTCCATGTTTTTTTTAGGTTCAGTGCATAGCCAAAGCATTAAAACTAAAGTCAAAATCGCAACTTTTTTAACTACCTTTGTATTCAGTTAATTCAAGTATCATGATTTATTGAGGTGAAAATACTACTTATTTTTAATAAAACAGAATAAAGTTAAAATATATGATAAAAAGGTTTGAAGCGCTAGATGCCTTTAGAGGATTGTGCGCTATTTTTGTAGTTCTATCTCATATGCACTTTGCTGGGAGTATTAGCGAATATAGCTTCTTTAGAGGAAGTGGTATTTTTGTTGAATTTTTCTTTGTATTGAGTGGATTTGTTCTCGCTCATAGCTACGGATATAGAGCTAAACTACAATTTAAACAATTTTTTAAAGCACGATTCTTCCGAATATTCCCTCTGCATATTTTTATGTTAATGGTATTCATTGCTCTGGAGCTTGGAAAGTTCATTGCATATAAGTTTACGGATATTACATTTATAAGAGTCCCGTTTTCAGGATCAAATACAATTAGTGAAATTATTCCAAACCTATTATTGATTCAGGCCTGGACTCCATTTGCAGAAAATTCATTCAACTCTCCATCGTGGAGTATTAGTATTGAATTCTACATGTACATGCTCCTATTTGGTTCATTGCTCATTTTTAAAAGATATAAAGCCATTGCATGGTTTACAACCTCGTTAATTATGTTGTTTGCCCTAGGCACAGGAACTGATCTATTGCAACACAATGTGCTAAGAGGACTCTCTTGTTTCTTTGGAGGGGCTGCGACTTATGTCTTATACAAAAAATTAAGTGGAATCAAGATTAATAACTATATAGGCTCAATAATTGAGTTGTTTTTAATTATTAGCGTAGTCTTTGTTGTTCAGTCAGACATCGAGTACCGCCAAATTATAGCAACAGTAACCTTCTTCTTTGTAGTACTATTCTTTGCCTTTGAGAGCGGATATATATCATCGCTTTTAAAAATGGCCAGTTTTCAAACACTTGGCAGATTATCTTACTCAATATACATGATCCACTCCGCAATCCTTCTTTGTCTAACTTCAACAATGATGGTATTGCAAAAAGTTATAGGGACAGATTTTACATTGATGGTAAATGGTGCAAGGGTACTTACAACTGGAAATGTTCTCTTAAACAATATTATTATTATCATGACTCTTGCTGTTGTCATTGCGTGTTCTCATGTTACATATAAGTATATAGAGATGAAAGGTCAGAAGCTAGGTAAAAAGCTATAATTACATCCTAATTAACAATCATTACACAAAATAGAGTAGCAAACATAAAAAAATCGTCGGAGAAAATACTCCGACGATTTTTTATTTATATCTTATTCAATAGTAGTTACAACTTCTTTAATGAGATCCTAATCACCTGCTCAACTTTTGCATCTGGATTATCTTTAATAACAGCTTTTATAACCTTATCCGAGCTATTTCGGGCAAACCCAAGCATCGTAAGTGCAGCAATAGCCTCATCATAAATCTGAGAATTGACTCCAACTTTATCCTTATTTAGAAGTGATAGAGTATCTCTACCATCACCAACGATCTTATCTTTTAATTCAACGATTATCTTTTGTGCTGTCTTCATCCCAAGACCCTTAACATTTTTAAGTAAGGTAGCGTTCTCACTACATATAATATTAGCCAACTCATCTGATTTATATGTAGATAGTATCATCCTCGCCGTTCCACCACCAACTCCAGAGACACTTATAAGCAATCTAAAATGCTCCCTCTCCAACTTTGTTGCAAAACCATACAAAACTTGTGCATCCTCTCGTACAATATAATGAGAATACAATCGAGCACTCTCTTTGTGCTCTATTTCAGAGTACGTTTGTAACGAAATATTTAGAAAATACCCTACCCCACCACAGTTTATTACGGCGCACGCTGGAGTCAATTCAGCGACTGCTCCTTCAAAAAATTCATACATACTCAAAAACTAATTTTACATACAACATTGCATATCGGAACAAAATTACCAAAATATTCTTACTTGACACATTTTTCATATATCTTTTTGCCTTATCGCCCGATACTATTGTAGAAGATTATATGATTATACACAATAAATTAATATCTTTGTATTCCGTTTAACTGGACAATTAAGATAAAAAAGCAAATAATATATTAAAACCTTAAAACTTAAAATTTATGAAAAAGTCAGCAACTTTAGTACTATCACTTTTTTCAACACTATTAGCTGGAGGGTTTGTAGCGTGTAACTCAACGTCAACTGCAAACAATACTGCAACTACGGCAACAGCAACAACTGCTATTGTGACACCAACAGCATCAACATCTACAACTATTCCAATTGCATATATTAACATAGACTCTCTTGTTAGTGCTTATGACCTATACAGTGACCTACGTAGTGCATACGAAACTAAAGCTGCAAAAGTTGAGAAAGAGTTAACTGCTAAGAGTCGCAGCTTTGAAAAAGATGTAGCTGACTTCCAAAACAAAGTTGAGAAAGGTCTTGTTACAAGAGCTCAAGCTGCAACAATGGAACAATCTCTACAAAAGAAACAACAAGACTTTGTTGCTAACAGAGACCTTCTACTACAAGGAATGGCTGAAGAGGAGAGAGTTATGTTAAACAACATCCAGTACAACATCACTGAGTACCTAAAGGAGTTTAATGCAGATAATCGTTACGGTGTAATTCTTAGCACTACGACTGCTGGTCCAGTTTTGAATGCTGATCCAGCTCTAAATATTACAACTCAAGTTCTTGATGGACTTAACAAGAAATACGCTGCTGAGAAGGTAAAATAATCTAGTATTGCACATTCAAAACTAAGATAATTTATCAACTCGATCCATATACTGGGTCGCAGAAAACAGACAAGCTCTCTAAAATTCACTTTATGTGGATATTAGAGAGCTTGTCTGTTTTTAAATTCGTGGTTTATGTACTATTCTAACAATTAAAGAGACGAGATAAATCGTTACTCCATAAATAATCGAAACTAATGAAATCCGAAACGCTCCAACAATAGCAATAAACGAAATATCTGGCATCGCAATAACAGCACTACATGCGATGAAGAGACCATACAGCTGCATTACAACTCCAAATACAAGAGCAACAAGTCCAATCTCCTTGACCCATGCAGGTGCTCTCCATGCTGCAAGGAATAGAGATATTAAAATAAGTGTTAAAATACCCATAATTACTGGGTTGCCCGCATTAAATAATTGTATCATAATTTTGTGATATTAGTGTATGGCAAATATAGGTGGTAGTATAAAAATAACCTAATTCAAATCCAGCTCTTAATGTGTCGAATCCAATCAATGCCACAATTCGAGATGGTTCTAGAGATAAAAAGATTATTTTTGCAATATAAACCTTACATAGAATGAAGAAACAAATATTTTTTGAAATTTCATATTGGCTATTAGTATTACTTATATTAAGTTTTCTAATCAAGAGCATGTCATACTCATTTGAAGCGTCATTCTTTATCGCGTCAGCGATACTCATGGGGACAGTTGTTGGGAGAGTGCTACACAAAAAGATTGACTATAAAAGCATGAGACATGGCGTATTGAACTCAATATATCTAGCTTTTGTTATTTTACTGATTGAGTACCTTACCATAACACTTGTTCACCTATACATTCCATTATTACAGACGGATCAATGCCCCGATATATTAATTAATCCAATCTTTTTATGGATTATATCAATAGCGTTTATTATTATAGATGAGTTGTTATCAAAGTTGTTCTTTGCAAATCGAGAGCTAGATAAGTATATTGAATTCACATCGGAGCGAAGAAAAATTAAATTATTGACAGATTCTATTATATTGATTGAATCTAATGGGGATGAGGTTTGGGTTAGAACGTCACTACAAACCTCATTTAGAACAAAAATGAAAATATCTCATTGGGAAGGGCGATTAGATAGTAGATTTGTTAGAGTCCATCGCTCGTATATTGTAAATAGAAATTACGTAGTCGATGTGAATGCCTCCGAAGTAAGAGTCGGTGATTACCTTATCCCAATATCCAGAAAATACAAAGAGTGTAATCCTTATTGCAAACCAAATAAGTAAACATTGCAAACATAGCTAATTTATTTAATAGTGATGTTTTCAGATTTTATTTATACATTTGTATGTATAGCGTAATAGTACCAAATAACTTAATTCGATATCATTATGAACAATTACTTTTACATAGACTTAGATGGAGTTCAACATGGTCCTTTACCTCTAAATCAACTAGTGGAGAAGCAGTGTCTACGTCCAGAAACTATGGTCTGGAATAGCACTCTTGTCGATTGGCAGAGAGCGGATAGCGTTGATGGATTAAATGAAGCTCTTGCCGCTACAAATTCGGCAAATATGGGAAACACTCCCCCTCCTCATCCAAATAATAACGATAGTAAAACATCTCAACAGGGTTCATATTACTATCAAAACTATCAGAATCAAATACCTCCAAAACCTGAGAACTGGCTTGTTTGGAACATACTAGCAACGGTACTATGCTGCGGGTTCATACCTGGTATTGTTGGAATTATATACTCTAGTAAAGTTGACAACTACTGGGCTATGGGTTTGTATAGCGACGCAATGAGAGCTGCAAATACAGCTAAAATCATGTTCTTCGTATCATTAGGACTATATGCTATAACCGCACTTTGGAATGTTGGATCTCTATTTGCACTCTTTATTCCTATAATGGCAGGTGTTAGCAATGGAGTATTCGATTTTAACATTTGTGGATTCCCATTCTAACAATGTTGAACAAAACATATAAAGGATAACAACAATGAGTCCTAAAGTTAAGATAATAATAACTACTCTACTGATTATTAGTGGAGTGGGATTTTATGTACTATATAAAAACATAGATCCTAGCGATAGTATATATGTACCAAAATGTATATCATACACAACATTTAACATTATATGCCCAGGATGTGGAGTACAAAGAGCCGTACACTCAATTCTAAATGGAGAGATAATTAAAGGGATATACTTCAACCCTCTCATTGTTCTATCTATACCCTATGTATTTCTACTTTTACTAATGTATATATTCAAACTAAAATATAAGCTACCAAAGTTATATCAAACTCTATACGGGCAAAAAGCAATCTGGATATTACTAATAATATTAGTTTCATACACACTACTCCGAAATATATTTCAGTTTTAACGCAGAAAACGCAGTTTCCAAAGAAATTAATTAAATTTCTCTGAAAACTGCGTTTTGTTACATTACTCTATGATACTATTGCTTTATCATATTTAAGAATATCTGTGGAACTCGTGTCTCGAAATCCATATCTTCTCCCGTAACAGGATGTGTAATATTTAATACATACGCATGTAAGCATACTCGATTTATCTTACTCGTCGCAGCTCCATACTTCTTGTCCCCAACGATAGGAGCCTTCAGATGCTCCATATGCACACGGATCTGATTCTTTTTTCCTGTCTCCAACTCTAGTTCAACAAGAGTATTCTCTTTCCCTTGCTTCAGCACCTTATATCTCGTAATAGCCAACTCACCCTCAGAGTCATCATTTGGCACATACATCTTTAAAGCTTTATTCTCGACCAATTGAGTCCTTATCTCACCGCTCTTCTCTGCAAAACGCCCCTCGACAACAGCAACATATCTTCTCTCACGAACTAGAGTATGCCACCCTTTCTGCATCGTAGATTGCACCTCTTCACTCTTTGCAAACATCATCAAACCAGATGTCTCTCTATCTAGTCTGTGAAGAATGAAAAGTCTATTGTTTGGATCTGCCAACTTAATATAATCACTCAAGATATAATAAGCTGTTTTCTCTCTCTGCTTATCCGTTGCCATTGACAATAATCCGTTTCTCTTATCAATAACAATGATATGTTTATCTTCAAATACAATTCTAAGCATTGGGTGTTTCAACTCAAGAGGTGCTCTTCCTGTACGTACTCTCACAACATCACCCTCTTTTAATCCAAGGTTAAATTGTGTTGTTATTATATTATTAACAGATACTTGTCTATGTGTAAGGTACGACTTGATAGTCGTACGACTCTGATTTTTGATATTCTCAACAAGACAAGGCATTAGAGTCGTAGCCTCTGATATATTAAATTCATAAACTTTCTCAGCCATGTGTAGTGGTATTAGTAAGCTACAAAAGTAGTGTATAAAACGAAGTTTCCAAAGAAGTTAGATTAAACTTCTTTGGAAACTTCGTTTTTGAACCATATGTACTACATTTTATCAAACCACAAATACTTAAAAGACATAAGGGTTCTCAGTTTAATGTAGAGCTAAATTGTGCCGATTATAGCGCAGTTCCAGCCTCAAATATAGCAACTTGCTCTCCATTTGAGAATAGAGACATTAATTTACCATCAATATTAAATGCGTCAATAGTCGTAAGCATTGTAATGAATTTAGACTCCATTGCTTGATCAGGACACATCATTCTTGTACCTGCAACCTTAGAGATAGTTAGTTTACCACCATTCTCAGCATAGCTACCCATCAATCTGTTGCAATCTCCTCTACCTGAAAGTTTACCTTCCTCGTGGAATTTTAGACTGTATCCATCGCTAGAGTCAAAACTTGCACCTTCGTACTGTACCATACTCCAATGTGTTCCAAGAAGTGGTTGTGCATCTTTGCTTTTGCTCTTTCTGCATGGACAACACGAAACTATCAATACACTTATACTAAGTGCTAATACTACTTTAAATAGATTTTTCATAATTTCTACGTTTTACTATTTTTTTGTTGGGACGAAAATTAATGATACATCTCCTTTTGAGTTGATCATAATCAATTTATCATCTTCTGCAGTAAATGTTGCTACGTCATCAAGAGCTTTGATATAACTATCCTCAAAATTCAAGTTTGGACACATAGCCATAGTACGACCCTTAGTCTCTATCGCAATGATATCTTCGCTATCTGGAGTAACCTCCGTAGTAAATGTACCAAAATATTGGTTACAACCACCATTTCCAGCGAATGATGTAGAATCACTAAACATAATAGTAACTACACTCTCGGCACTTAAAGGTACTCCAACAACCTCTGTAACTACGCTGTCTAAAGTCCACTCAGTTGCAACTAGATTCTCTACATTTGCCTTCTTGCTATCTGCACAACTAACAATAGTTGCACTGACTGCCAATACCATAATAAATTTCGTAATGTTTTTCATAAATATTTTATTTTTTTAATGTTGTTTTCTTTGATTATTTACAAATCATGTGCCTAAAAGAGTTTAGGGCTAGATTTTATATAAAATGAATAAATAAAACGCAAATTTTCGCATAAATTTTGAGATCACTTCTCGTTAACTTAGACTATCAGTCGAAAGTTTTAACCTTACAAAACTATACACGACACTAAATGTTGAGAACTTTAAACCAAAATTATTGCGAAAATTTACGTTTATTAATTAATATCAAGTAGACCTAAGACTATTTCTTAGCAATACCGTCTCTCATTGATGTATCTGCCTGAATATTTTGGATTTTATAATAATCCATAATACCAAGATTTCCACTTTTAAATGCCGCAGCAATAGCAGTTGGAATCTCTGCCTCTGCAAGAATTACCATAGCCTTAGCCTCTTGTGCTTTAGCTTTCATCTCTTGCTCCAGAGCAACAGCCATAGCTCGTCTCTCTTCGGCTTTCGCTTGTGCAATATTCTTATCTGCATTAGCTTGGTCAATCTGAAGTTCTGCTCCGATGTTTTTACCTACATTTATATCTGCAATGTCAATAGACAAGATCTCAAATGCTGTTCCTGCATCTAATCCCTTCTCAAGAACAACTCTCGATATAGACTCCGGGCTTCCAAGTACATCTCTATGAGACTCAGCAGAACCAATCGAAGATACAATACCCTCTCCAACACGAGCAAGAACAGTCTCTTCACCTGCACCTCCTACAAGTTGTTTGATATTTGCACGTACAGTAACCCTTGCTTTTGCAATTAACTGAATACCATCTTTTGCAACCGCCGCAACCGGTGGTGTATTAATAACCTTTGGATTAACAGACATTTGTACTGCCTCCAATACATCTCTACCTGCCAAATCAATAGCTGTTGCCATCTTAAAATCTAACGTTATATTCGCTTTCTGCGCAGATACAAGGGCATTTACAACACTTGTTACACGACCACCTGCTAAATAATGCGCCTCCAACTCATTCGCGTTAATTTTAATTCCCGCCTTTGTTCCGATAATCATTGCGGTTACGATAGTTGATGGTGGAACCTTTCTCCATCTCATCAATACTAATTGTAGTAAACTAATACGTACCCCTGATACTAATGCTGAGAACCACAAACCAACTGGAATAAAATATAATACAATCCAGATAGTTACAATTGCAACGACAACAAATAGAGCATATAATCCTGTCTCTCCCATAATGTTTTGGTTTTATTTAATTTATAATTATTTAATGAATATTACCTGCAATCACGCAAGGCTGCCCATATAGGCTATTTATCAAAATTCAGTTCGTCAAATACTACAAACTAAAGTGCAAGTTTTTTTACTATAATTTGAGAGTTTTCAACCCTAACCACCTCCACTGCAACACCAGGATCAATAAGCGCATTCAAAGATTTACCTTCATAGCTTTTATTACCTATTTCAACTGTTCCAATTGGGTTCAACCTTGTTACTGTCATCGCTTTATCTCCAACTTTTATCTCAGATTCACATGGCAGCTTATCTATCGACCCATCAATATTTTGATTTAATGCTAATCTATCCCACATTTTAGAACGTAATGCTAAGACTATCGAAACAACTGATATTAGCAATATTACTCCAACTACAATAAATCCAACACTATTTCCAAACTCCGTAAATGCAATATACAAAGCCCCGCCAAAAGATGCAAAAGAGGCGATTCCAGCAACAGTTACCCCTGGAAGCAAAACAATCTCAACCAATAGAAGTATTAGGCCAATGACAATTAACGCAATAATTAACAACATAATAATTAAATTTTAGTTATTTTAATATCGCAATGTACTCTTTTTTTATCGAATTACAAATTAACTTCAGATATTACAACGTTCAAATCTGGCATTAAAACCTTAATCTTTTCTGACAACCTCGTTGCAGAAGCTTCGGAATCAAACAACCCAATTGTATATGATTCATTGATCCTAGATATATCTTTATTTACTGTATTATCTTTAATGAGTTTAACAACCTCTTCTGGTAGATCACCACTAAAATCAACTCGAACTCTATAAGCAAATCCCTCTTTACCCATCTCAGCATCCATATCAACCTCATATTTTACCCCATCAATCCAGCCTATAACAACAGGATTCCTGAAGCCTTTTGTCTTCAATAACTTAACTGATCCAATAGCCTCATCTATTGTTTTAAAACTACCAATGTAATAACTGTATCTTCCATCCCTGATATATGATATAGGGTATGCTCCTCTAAATATAGATGGTGACTGTTTTACAGTGTAACTTCCAACAAGTAATTTATAGACTTCCCCCCTAACAGGTACATTATACTCTGGGATAGGATTAGAGTAGTTGTATTTTGATGGTTTAGAGAACTCAATAGAGTCATAATCAATAAATATACGCTCTTTAATTTCTATCTTTTTAAGTTGTAGATTTAGCCCATTTAACTGTTTCATGGCTCTCGAAAGTGAATCTCTAGCGGCACCCAAACTGAATAACTTTGCGATATCAATTTCGTTTTCCAATAACATCTTCTTCTCTAAATAGTATGAACTCAAGAGATCTGAATTATACTTGCCGATTAATTCAGTCTTCTTTTGTGCCATTAACGACAACTTCGCACCAAACTTCTCAATCTCTGGTATTTTATTTAGTTTGTCTAAAACTAAGTTATAATAGTAGCTCTTATTATCATACACGCTACTCCATATATCTGAAATAGTATCATTTATTACATTATTTAATTTATGTAATGATCGGTATTTTTCGTATAAACTATCTGCTATTATTATATCCTCTTCAACCATATATCTATCCTCTATATTAGCAATCGAGTTATAGTTAGTTGTATAAATATCAATGTATTTAGCTATCGAAAGCTCCTTAGCTTGAGCCTTCTTGAGTATTGAGTAATCACTAGCAGGTAGATTATTTGAAAAGATAGTATTACTAGTTAATACCCCTAAGTTACTTGACAGACTATCTATCTTAGGCGACAACACCGAAATACCTACGAGATTACCACTATTCAGACTCTCTATTATAAACTCTTGTTCAATAGAGTTTATCTCCCCTGAAATTAAGCCTAGCTTACTCCTAATATCAAATAATGCCCCCTCAATTTGTAAAATTTGAGCTGAATATTTCTCTTTATTATCTACATCAGTTTTGAACTTATCTCTAATCTTTCCAACATTAATAGTTAATGAATCCTCTTGATGTTTTAAGCTAGACTCCTCCTTAATCAATGCCACATACTCTTTGTTGTCCTCAAGCCCAACAACACGAACAACCTGAGATACCGCAACCAAAGGTGCTGACATTATTAAACCTAATATGATATATATATATAATAATTTCATTTAAATAAAGATTATTTCCACCATTTAATCATAAACAACTGTACCAAAGCAAATATCTCCAAACGTCCAAGTAACATAAATAATGTACTGAAAATTTTGACAAATCCAGTTAATCCAGAGTAGTTATCCATAGACCCAACCTCTCCGAATCCAGGACCAACATTACCCATACATGCAACAATCATCGATGAGCTAGTAATTAAGTCCACACCAGTAGCACATACAACTATCGTTCCGATCATTAATATTGCAAGGTAAGTAAAAATATATAGTATTGCATAATTCACTACTGATGAATCTAACGTAACATTATTCATTTTTAGTCTAATCACCGCATTAGGATGTTGTTGTTGCAATATATGAGCTTTAATCCCCTTAAGTGCCAACCATACCCTATCTGTTTTAATCGCCCCAGATGTTGAGCCTGCACACGCACCTTGCATAGAGAGCATTATTATTACAATCATTGCAAAAGGTGTCCATTGAGTAGAATCTGCCGTTGCAAATCCTGTGGTAGTGAATACTGTGGTGACTTGAAATGATGCATACCTAAAGGCAGAAAAGAAGTCGGGATACACTCCTGCATGCCAAATACTCAATGCAACCAAGAGAGATGAAACAGCAATTAATGCAAAATAAAATCGACACACCTCTGAACGGAAAAAGTTATCTGCTTTCCCGACAATAGTAGCAAATATCAAACCAAAGTGAAGTCCAGATAAAATCATAAAGACTGTGATAATCCCCTCAATCCATATATTGTCATAGTAGGCAATACTCAAATTCTTCGTACTAAATCCACCTGTTGCAATCGTTGCAAAAGAGTGATTTACAGCATCAAACCACGTCATTCCAGCAAACCATAAGAGTACTGTCTGAAGCGCTGTCATACCGAGATATACCACAATAAGTATCTGTATAATTTTCTGTGTTTTATACTTATAATTATCTTTGGCAAGGCTCGACATCTCAAGATTTGAGAGTTTTGTTTTTGTTGTTCCAACGGATGAGAATGCAATCAATGCAAAGATCACAACCCCAACACCACCAATCCAATGGGTTGAAGATCTCCAAAATAGAAGTCCCTTTGGAAGTGCCTCTACATCATTTAAAGCTGTTGACCCAGTTGTAGTGTACCCAGAGACAATCTCAAACCATGCTGTTGCGAAATCAAACTCACCTCCCCATAGTAGGTATGGAAACATACCTACAACACAACACACTAGCCATGAAACAATTACAATTGCATAACCCTCTTTATTATTTATTGACTCTCTTTTACTAACAAAAATCATAGGAAATGCTCCTAATACTGCTGATAGTAGAGAGGACAACATGAGAGGATAGAAACCAGAGTCCAATCCATTAAACAGAGAGACCAATGCAGATATTAACATGAATAATGTATTCAGTAATACTACGATTCCAACGTATCTTAAAACAACACCTAAATGCATCTTCTTCTATTCGATTTTTTTATTCTTATACAACATGATAAGTCGCTCAACCCCATCTCTTAATGACTGAATCTCATCGTTACTCTCCACCTTTACATTGAATGGAATTTTATTAGAGATATAGTCACTTAAACCTTTATTTATTTTCAGAATTGGCTTAATGAAGTATATATCTACAAAGAATAAAAACATACCAATAATAACTCCCAACACTGCAATAGTAATAATATTAGGTGTCGATGCCCTATATGCACTCTTCTCTAGTTGAATAGTCTGCATGGCTAAAGAGTTCTGTGACTCACTCATATGTGCTTTTATAGACTCTGTGAAAATTGAGTATGAATCCTTATATGTTTTGACAAACCAAGCAACATTTTCCTCAATTGTTCCCGAACGATAACCTTCAACAACTTTCTCATAGACGATAGCCGCATTAAGAACAGGAGCTAACTCATCTGGGTTTTTAACAACTTTCGTCGCATTTGCTAGAGACTCATCAAATTTAGCCCTACTTTCACTAAACAGTGAGTCTTGATTCATGTCATCACTTAACATTATAATCTTTAGTAGCGCAGTATTCTGATCGTGTACTGCATCTAGCATTATCTGCGTTGCTTGCATATTACGACTACTTGAATCAATTAAGCTTCGCGTCGATTTACTTAAACTTTCTAGTTCAAAAAGAGATACTGTTCCAGTAAAGAGCAGTGTTATCGCAATGCCAATAAACCCCGCCAATATCTTCTTCCTAAGTCCCATTTTCCTCAGTCCCATTGTTAAATTATTTTATTACTATAAATGCTTCTCTCAATCTAAAAAAGCACACAACAAATTAAGTCGGTAAAGTTATAATATATTACTGAGCTATACAAATAAATGATGAACACATATCTCCATTATCACCAAGTGACTCAACTTTAACTTTAACCAATTTATTCACAAGCTCTTTATTAAATGGGATACTCACCTTAATGTAATTCTCTGTGTAACCAAACATCATCCCATCTTTACGACCGCTCTCCATCAATGCAACTGCCTCTATTCCGATATGTTTAGATACGAATTCTTCGTGCAACTCAGCACAAAGTTCTGTTAACTTATGTACTCTTTTTGCAGAATCTTGGGGCGAAACTTTACCTTCAAAATCTATTGCAGGCGTTCCAGGTCTCTCTGAGTATGGAAATACGTGCAGATAGGCTGGTTTTATTTTTTTTAAAAAGTTATATGTCTCATTAAATTCAACATCACTCTCTCCAGGAAAACCGACTATTACATCAATTCCAAAAAACACATTGGGAATACTCCCTCTAACAGCATTTATACGCTCTTCAAAACTCGCCGTAGTGTATCTACGTCTCATAAGTCCCAAAATTTTATCCGATCCGCTTTGAATTGGAATATGGAAATGAGGTTGAAATTTATCAGACTTTGAAGTAAATTCAATTATCTCATCTGTTAACAAGTTCGGCTCTATTGAGGATATCCTAAACCTCTCAATTCCCTCTACACTCTCTAGCCCTTTGAGTAAATCTATAAAATTTTCATTAGTAGTACGACCAAAATCGCCTGTATTGATCCCCGTAATAACAATCTCCTTCTGCCCAGTTTGCGCAATCTGATTCGCCTCTGCAACAAGTTCAGCTATGGATATATTGCGACTCGCACCTCTTGCATATGGTATTGTACAGTAGCTACATTTGTAGTTACACCCATCTTGAACCTTGAGAAATGCTCTGGTTCTATCTCCAGTAGAGAATGATGCAAAAAAATTTGTCAACTGATCGCTATCACAACTATATATTGCAGTTTCACCTTTTTGAGACAAACTAGTTATCTTCTCAAACAACTCACCTTTATTGTTGTTACCTATCACCAAGTCAACACCCTCTATATTTGCAATCTCCTGAGGCTTCAACTGCGCATAACAACCCGTCACTGCAATCAAAGCATTAGGACTCTGCTTTATTAGTTTTCGGATTAAATTACGACACTTTTTATCTGCGTTATCTGTTACAGAACAGCTATTTATGACACATATATCCGATATATCTCCTTTAGATGCTCGAATAAAGCCACCATTTTCAAACTGTCTTGCGATGGTAGATGTTTCGGAAAAGTTTAATTTACACCCTAGTGTATGAAAACTTACTATTTTAGAATCTGACATTATTTTCTTCTATTATTTGATACAAAAATACTATAAATTCAGTTACCAAAAAAATAATATTCACTCCCTGCAACATCACAGTGCTACGTGATCGCAGAGAAGAGATATTATAGTTGTAAAAAACTTCTTTTTTGATTAAAAAATATTAAATTTGCAGAATGGATTTTATTGGAGAAGTTTTTACTTATAAGTTCCTATCAAACGCGTTTTTAGCATCTATATTATCAGGGTTGATGTGCGGAGTTGTAGGAACATATATTGTGTGTCGGAGATTGGTATTCCTTAGTGGAGGCATCACCCATGCCTCATTTGGAGGTATTGGTATAGCCTATTACCTAGGTCTAAGTCCAATCATCGGGGCTATGGTATTTGCGCTCATATCATCCTTTGGAATAGAACTTGTCTCTGATAGGGGTAAAATCAGAGAGGACTCCGCAATTGGAATAATATGGTCTGTTGGAATGTCTATCGGAATCATATTCGTATACATGACACCTGGATACGCTCCAAACTTAATGAGTTTTCTGTTTGGGAACATACTTCTCGTAACACAACAAGATATAACAATGCTTGCAATATTTGCACTCTTCGTTATTGCAATATTTGCACTCATGTATAGACCTATAATATTCAGTGCCTTTGATCGTGAATTTGCTAAGAGTCAAGGTGCAAGTGTAAAGTTTGTATCGTACCTTATGGCAGCTATCGTTGCCCTGACAATCGTATTAACAATTCGAATGGTGGGTATTGTTCTACTTATTTCACTACTCACACTCCCTGTTGTTATCGCAAATAGTTTATCAAAATCGTACATAAAAATTACGTGCTGGGCAGTAGTAATTGCAATCGTCGGAAATATACTAGGTCTATATTGTAGCTATACAGCAGATATTCCTGCAGCAGCGGCTACAATATTTATACTAACTCTTATGCTTATTTGTGTAAAACTATTACCTTTGTACAACAAAAAGCGGAACAGATAATATGAAAGCTATACATAAACTTGTTATTAAGTCCTATTTAGGTCCAATGATTCTATCATCTTTCATTGTGCTCTTTATCTTGATAATGAACTTTCTATGGAGATATATTGACGATTTAGTAGGCAAGGGTCTAAGCGTAGACGTTATTGCAGAACTACTATTTTACGTCTCTATATACTCTATTCCTATGGCACTACCTCTCTCTATTCTTCTATCTGCAATCATTATGATGGGAGATCTCGGGGAGAACTATGAATTATTGGCGATGAAATCGGCAGGAATGTCGCTACTTTCAATATTAAAACCACTCATTTTTATTGTTGGAATGATATCTATTGGTAGTTTCTTTGTTTCCAATGACTTAGTACCATACGCAACTAAAAAAATGTTCTCTCTGATATATGATATTCAAAATCAAAAACAAGCCATTGAGTTTAAAGATGGTGTGTTTTTTGACGAAATTGAGAATATGAGTATTAGAGTCGGAAAACAAGACCCTGAAACAAACCTACTAACTGATATTCTAATATACGACAATAGAGATCGTTATGGTGATATGACAACTACTGTTGCAGATTCGGGCTACATTAGAATCTCTGACGACCGTAAAAACCTACAAGTAACTCTCTATGACGGCGAAAGCTACGAACAAACAAGGAGTCGAAATTGGTTAAACGATAACAAATTAACCCATCGTATTTTTAAGCAACAAAAAGGATTTGTCTCTCTTGAAGGGTTTGAACTTGGAAGTACAGATGCTGCTCTATTTGATGGTAGCTACTCAAAAGGCATCAAAGAACTAAACTACTGGATCGACTCACTACAACTGTATTCAGACAAAAAAAATGCTAGTTCTTACGAACCTCTCTTGGAGAAGTTTATATTTCCAAACAACAAAGCACTTATTTTTGATAGCTTGAAAATACAAGATACCATAATAAGGCAACCTATTGTAATTACAGATTCTATTTCACAAATGGATATCTACAAACAAAAAGAGTTGTGGCAATTGGCAAAAAATAACGCATATAGTTCAAAAGGCTCTTTTCGATTTGACGAAGAGTCAGCTAAAAGTGCGCTTGACCAACTATACAAATATCAAGTTGAGTGGCATAAAAAGCTACTACTACCAGTCTCTATCATTGTATTCCTACTGATTGGAGCACCTCTTGGTGCAATCATTAGAAAAGGGGGACTTGGAATGCCAATTCTTGTCTCGATATTCTTCTTCATCACATACTACATGATTAGTATAACGGGGCAGAAGATGGGCAACGAGGGGACATGGGATGTCTATTTAGGGATGTGGCTCCCCATATTTATTTTAACCCCAATTGCGGTATTTTTAACATACAAAGCGACTAATGACTCCAATTTATTCAATGCAGATCGCTACCTTCTGCTATTTATTAGAGTTAAGCAATCGTTCACAAAAATGATTAATAATGGATTAAAGATATGGAACAGAAGAAAAAAACATTAAATACAATAAAAGAGGCGATAGAGGATATTCGCAATGGTAAGATTATTATTGTTGTCGATGACGAGGATCGTGAAAATGAAGGTGACTTCATCGTTGCTGCGGAGAAAATAACTCCTGAAATCGTTAACTTTATGCTACACAATGGACGTGGTATTCTATGTGTTTCATTGCCAGAAGAGAGGTGTAATGAGTTGCAACTAAACATGATGGTTGGGAACAATACATCTCTATTGGATACACCGTTTACAGTTTCTGTTGACCTTATCGGTCATGGATGTACTACTGGAGTTGCATCAACAGATAGAGCATTGACAATTAATGCTCTTGTTGACCCTGCGACAACACCTAATGACTTAGGTAGACCAGGACATATATTCCCTCTAAGAGCGAAACAAAAAGGTGTTTTAAGAAGACCGGGGCACACAGAGGCTGTTGTTGACTTGACTAGACTAGCTGGATTAAATCCTGGAGGTGCACTAATTGAGATAATGAATGAGGATGGAACAATGGCTAGACTTCCTGAATTGTTTAAAATTGCTGAGGAGCACGATCTTAAAATTGTATCTATTGCCGATTTAATATCATATAGACTACAAACAGAGTCTATTGTTACTAAAGGTGAGGCTGTTGAAATGCCAACTGAATGGGGAATGTTTAAGATGATTCCATTTATTCAAAAAAGCAATGGTTTTGAGCATCTTGCATTAATTAAAGGTGATTTCAATGAGGATGATGATGTTTTAGTGAGAGTTCACTCTTCATGTGCTACTGGCGATATTTTTGGTTCTTGTCGTTGCGACTGTGGAACTCAACTACACAAAGCTATGAAAATGGTAGAGGAAGAGGGTAAAGGAGCAATTGTTTACCTAAATCAAGAGGGACGTGGTATTGGTCTATTCAATAAGCTAAAAGCATACAAACTTCAAGAGCAAGGTTACGACACTGCCGAAGCTAATTTAAAATTAGGTTTTGAGGTTGATGAACGTGACTATGGCGTTGGAGCAAGTATCATACGTGAACTTGGTGTGAAAAATATGCGTCTGATGACAAATAACCCATTGAAACGCGTGGGACTTGAAGGGTATGGTTTATCTATCAAAGAGATCATTCCAATTGTAGTTGCTCCGAATTGTCATAATGAAAAGTATTTGAAGACAAAAGAGCTTGACATGGGTCATACGCTTGGAATCTTCAAACACTAATATATAAAGAGACAAACGAAGTTTTCAGAGAAATTTAATAGAAGCAGTCGAATATTCGATTATCACTTTTGTTAAATTCCTCTGAAAATTTCGTTTTCTTATATACGTTTTATCTAAAAAAAATATTTATGTTGATTAATAGTAAAGAGCTAAGAATTGTATATATGGGGACGCCAGAATTTGCGGTTGAACCACTGAAGCGTCTAGTTGAAGAGGGTTATAATGTCGTTGGTGTGGTAACAACTCCTGACAAACCATCTGGACGTGGACTTAAAGTACATGAATCAGCAGTAAAACAGTATGCAGTATCTCAAGGGTTACTTGTATTACAACCCGTAAAACTTAAAGATGAGGAGTTTGTAGCGCAATTTAAGGCTTTAAATGCAGATTTAGGGATTGTTATTGCATTTCGTATGCTTCCTGAGGTTATATGGGATGCTCCAAAATTAGGAACATTCAACCTTCACGCATCTCTACTGCCTGACTATAGGGGTGCAGCTCCAATAAATTGGGCTATTATTAATGGTGGTACAAAGAGTGGTGTCACTACATTTTTTCTGAACCATGAGATCGATAAAGGTGATATTATTGCACAATCAGAAGTTGAGATAACACCTGCTGACAACGCAGGAACTCTACATGATAAGTTAATGTGGAGTGGTGTTGAATTAGTTACTGAGACGATTAATATTATCGTATCAGGCAAGGTTAAACTCACAAATCAGGATAAATGTTCTGCTGAAATTAAACTTGCACCTAAAATATTCAAAGAAGATTGCCTGATAGACTGGACAAAAGATGTCGAGGTTATACACAACCACATAAGAGGATTAAGCCCCTACCCTGCGGCATGGGGACAGATGTGGGAGATGGGTTCTGACAATTTAATGCAAGTTAAAATATACGAATCATCATATGAGGTAGATTATGAGCTTACTCACTCTAGCGGCGAGATTGTTACAGATGGGCGTAGCTTCTTCAAAGTTGCTTGTGGGAATGGTTACCTAACTATTGACGAGTTGCAGGTTGCAGGAAAAAAGAGAATGAGTGTTGGTGATTTCCTAAGAGGCTTTAAGGGGTTAGAATCATATAGTTTTTAAATAGTATCGCCGAAGGCAGTTCGCAGTCTAACATGACAGAACAACCTTCGGCGGTAACATTTATTACATTTTAATCAGATTTTTAGAGATAGTGCATCTTCGTACTCTAACGTAGGTTCAACAATCCAATCTCCATGCGAATTAATATAACCATACCTATCTCCAATCTTAACTAGAGCTGTATCACTATTCTTACGCATATTACTAGCCATATCATATTGAGGTTCAATAACCATATCACCTTTTTTATTGATATATCCCCACTTACCACCAACTTCAACAGCAGCAAGATTATTACTGAAATGCTTAATTTTTGTCGCCCAACTACAATTTATAATCTGTTGTCCAGATAGATCTATATATTGCCATACACCACTAAGATTTACTGCGGCAACTCCATCTCTAAACTCATGCGCGGTATCAAATATTGGTTCAATTACAATCTCTTCACACTCATTCATATATCCCCACTTACTCCCTTTATTGAATACAATAAGCTCTTGATCGTTTGCAGCAATGGGCTTAATTCTCAAATTACAGACCAATTGATATAGATTACCAATTGCAGGAGTTGGAGATAGTAGCGTCTCAGCAATCTGGAATAGTGCAAATTCACCCTTATCAATCAACATCTGTTTTACATCAAAATATTTTTGAGAGCGATTTCCAAAGATATCACATGGAAGAAAAAGGCAACAATCTCCATCCATATCGTTATCATACAGATTTGGATCTATGGATAAAGCTCCGATTACGGTTGCAACCATTGCGATTGAGTAGTCATCAATATTTTTATTAAAATACTCTCTATCACGTTTAGGGTGTTGGTAGCCAGGAGTGCCTATTTCATCTGTCTTATCACCTTTAAATGCAGGAATGTATACAGCATCAAGATCAATTAATGTAAGCCCATCTTGAGTAACGATAATATTTTCAGGTTTAATGTCTCCATGTGCCCACTCTTGTTTGAGTAGCCATAAACTTAGATCTATAAACTGATGATACAACCACTCTAATTTGGTCTTATCTTCGAGAAGAGCATATCTCTTTATGGCAGAATTTAGAGTTACCCCCTCTTGCCAATCTGCAATACTAACATCTCGGAATGAACTATTTCCATATATGTCATAAACATATATCTCATCCTCCAGCCACGACTCTCTAGCAATATATGGAACATCAATATTAGCAAGATATTGAGAAGTAAATTCATTTCGTATCGCATTTTTCAGATAACATTTCAGTCGTTTTTTAGTTCCACCCTCAATAATTGGGAATACGACAGATTTATTACCACAGTACAACTCGATATCACCTCTTATGTCGGTACAACACCCCATAACATTAAGAGTGCGAAATAACCCATATGGATTATTCACACTCTCAATATAGTTTGTAACTGGTATTTGAATATTAGACTTACTCTTAACCATTTATCTCACTGGGTTTGATCTAACTGCACTATGTTTGTACAGATAGAAACTTTTAGTTATTCATTATTTCGTTCTGGCGACTAATGCTCTCCAAGTGAATTGCCTCAAGAATTGAACGAATAAATGGTTCACTTAGATTTAGTTGTTTAGAACTAACAATTTTATCAACAATATTATTCCAACGTCCACCTTGAAGAATTGCAACATTATTCTCTCTTTTAAGTGCTCCGATCTTATCTGCAACCTGCATACGTTGATTCAACAAGTAGAATAACTCCGAGTCAATTTGGTCAATCTGTTGTCTGTTATTATCAAGCTCTTTCAGGTAGTCCGCAGAGTCAACAGAGTCAGCTCTCCAATTAATAGAACTAATTAACTCTCCCATCTCTTCAGGAACAATCTGCTGTGAAGCATCACTCAAAGCCTGTGATGGACAGATATGACTCTCAAGAATCAAACCATCAAATCTTAAATCAGCAGCTTGTTGAGAAACCTCATGTAAAAGTTCGCTACAACCACAGATGTGTGACGGATCACAAATCATAGG
Organism: uncultured Rikenellaceae bacterium; assembly: GCA_947038405.1. Classification (GTDB taxonomy): domain Bacteria; phylum Bacteroidota; class Bacteroidia; order Bacteroidales; family Rikenellaceae; genus CAMQVY01. The sequence goes on from CAMQVY010000011.1 coordinate 41,112, forward strand.
CATATCAGGGAATCTATTTCTCATCTCGACAATTAAATGCCACATTGGAGAGTTTCTAAATTTACTATTACCAAAATGAGAGAACCCTCTATGTATAAGTCCAATATTGTTGATATCAATCCCTACGTTTGTAAGTCTCGCAACAGCTCCTGCCCATAGATCAATATCTGGGTGCATTGGATTTTTGATAAGTATTGTTTTATCTGTACCTCTTAATGCGTCAGCAATATCTTGTACACTAAATGGATTAACCGTTGTACGTGCTCCGATCCAAAGAATATCAACATCAAACTCTAGTGCATTCTCAACATGCTTTGAAGTTGCAACCTCTACCGCAATTGGAAGTCCTGTTATCTCTCTCGCTTTAGCCATCCATGCCAAGCCCTTTATACCTACACCCTCAAATGATCCTGGTTTTGTACGTGGCTTCCATATTCCTGCACGAAGAACATCTACTTTCCCGGTTGCAGCAAGTCTCTTACAAGTCTCTAATGTCTGCTCTTCAGTCTCCGCACTACAAGGTCCTGATATTATTAAAGGTCTTTTTGCTTTTAAATTAAATTTTTCCATTACTTCTATTTTTATTATTTTAATATTCTAGTTATTGTATTTGCCTTAGTCATTATATCAATAAGACCATTTGTGTCATCCTTTTCAAGCAATTTTCTAAATATCTGGAGTTGATGAATATGCTCTCTTAGGACATCTAATATATTATATTTATTTTGCGAAAATATTGGAGCCCATGTCTTAGGTGAACTCTTAGCTAAACGCACTGTACTCTCAAAACCTCCACCTGCAAGGTCAAAAATATGCTCCTCTTCACGCTCCTTCTCTAAGACTGTGAGTGCAAGTGCAAAAGATGTAATGTGTGATATATGTGATATGTATGCAGAGTGCATGTCCTGCTCTTCAGAACTCATATATTTTGGTCGCATACCTATTTTAAGATACATATCTACAACCATCGTTAAGGCATCATCGTCACTTTGATCCTTGTCGCAAACAACAACTGTACGACCCGCAAATGCTCCCTTTACTGCCGACTCTGGACCACTATGTTCTGTTCCCCACATAGGATGTGTTGCAACATATCTATCTCTGTTGGGATGAAGGGCAATAACCTCACTTAATTCACCCTTCATCGATCCCATGTCCATCACAATTTGACGTTTACTTATCTTATTTAGGATCTTAACCGAAAGAATCGGAATAGAGTCTACGGGTGTTGAGATAACAATTAAATCTGCGTTCTCAATAGCCTCCTCAATAGTGACCATCCTATCCACTAACCCTAGTTCCAGAGCTTTCTTTCTGTTATTTTCTGAGTTATCAACTCCTAGTATAGTATCACTTATATTGTTGTCTCTCAAGCTCAATGCAAATGAACCTCCAATAAGACCTATACCAATAATCGCTGTTATCATTATCTTTTGAAATTTTCCTTTATTTTATTTATTGCACTCTCTATAACCTGCTCCGTTGCACATAGAGATATTCTTATATAACGCTCACCCTCACTGCCAAATATTCCTCCTGGGGTGATGAAAACACCACAATTGTAAAGAACATTATCTGAAAAATCGTAACAATTTCCTTCGAAATCTTCGGGTAACTCTGCCCAAACAAACAATCCAGCTTGTTCTGCTCTATACTTACATCCCAACACATCAAGAAGTTCATACCCTTTAGACTCTCGTGCATAATATGTTGAATTCAACTCCTCATACCAATCATCTCCAAGGTTAAGTGCCACAGCTGCGGCCTCTTGCATTGGAAGAAACATTCCTGAATCCATATTACTCTTAAAACGAATAATATCTTCAATCCTCTCCTTTGCTCCAACAATAGCTCCAACTCGCCACCCTGCCATGTTATGACTCTTACTAAGAGAGTTCAACTCAATAGCGACATCTTTAGCCCCCTCAATAGAGAGTAAGCTCATCGGATCATCATTTCTTACAAAGCTATATGGGTTATCGTGTACTAGCAGTATATTGTGTCTCTTTGCAAACTCAACAAGTTTTGTGAATAACTCCTTAGTTGGTTTTGCGCCAGTTGGCATCTGCGGATAGTTGACAATCATCATCTTTACTCCGTCAAGACCTTCTCTCTCAATCTTCTCAAAGTCTGGAAACCAATCATTACTTGCAGATAACTTATAATCAACGCAAACTCCCGAAGATATAGTAACCGCAGAACGATATGTTGGATAACCAGGGTTCGGGATCAATACCTTATCCCCCTTATCAAGGTAGGTCATACATATGTGCATAAGTCCCTCTTTCGAGCCAATCAATGGAAGTATCTCACTCGTAGGGTCTAAATCTACACCATATCGGTTACGATACCAACTAGCAAACCCTTCTCTCAAAACAGCAGCACCTTTATATGGTTGATAAGCATGCGTCGTACTCAAAAGTGATGACTCCGTTAATTTAGATATCACAGTGTGATGTGGTGGACGATCAGGAGATCCTATCCCCAAACTGATAATCTCTTTACCCTGCGCTTTCAACTCCTCTATCTCTCTAAGTTTTTTAGAGAAATAGTACTCTCCTACCCCTGAAATACGCTCCGATACATCTATTACTAAACCCTTACTCATAATATTATTCTCTATTACCTTTTTTATAAACACCGTAAACGTGTACCTCTTTTGCAGTTAATTGCAACTTATTTAAAGTTCTAATATAATCATCCAAACACTCAAACTCCATATCAACATGAAACAGATAACTCCAAGGCTCACTAGGAATTGGATATGACTGCAATTTTGATAGATTGATACTTGGATCGTCCATCTGGTTCAAAACATTTAGGAGTGAACCCTGCTTGTGATCTGTTTTGAAGTATAATGATGCTTTATTTGCATCGGTTGATATATGATGATCGTGCCTTTTAAGTATCACAAATCGAGTATAGTTATTTTTTATCGTATTAATTGCTGGTGCAATAATTTTCAATCCAAATAATTTAGCAGCTAATGAACTAGCAATACCAGCTCTATTCCTGATCTTCTTCTCTGAGATAATTTGCGCACTAAGAGCTGTATCTTCACTCTCGACCAACTTCCATTTGTGAGCATCTAAATAATCAACACACTGTAAAAGTGCCATAGGGTGAGAGTGAACCTCCTCAATATCTTCAAGCTCAACATCTGGCAGAACAACTAAATTTTGTTCTATTGGCAAATAAGCCTCTCCATCTACCTGCAATTGATTGCTCTGAAGAATACTGTAATTAGGGATAATACTCCCCGCAATTGAGTTCTCAATAGCCATTACACCATAATCTGCCTCACCCGATTTTACTCTATTTGCAAGCTCTCTGAAAGTTGCACAATATAGTGTTTCAATATCATCTCCGAAGTAATCTCTAGCTACAATCTGGTGAAAACACCCTTCGTAACCTTGTATTGCAATTTTCATATTTTTTATCATTTTTACATCTAAGATGTTACCTTATGAAGTAACATACCCTAGAGGTATGTGTAAAAAAAAATCCCGATCATCATACTGAGACCGGGATTCTATACTATATTAGTTAAGATTTTATATGCTTGCCTATAAACACGCACCGCCCAGCTCGACTCTCATTTGAAAGTAGAAGTAATAATAAAACTGAGTATAAAATGGCGAAAACATCATCTCCTTTTCTATTGGTGTTGTGGTTGTGATTAAAATATTCGCTACAAATATAGGGATATTTTTTATTCTTATGCAAATTTTATCTATATTTTATTCCAATTAGTTCTCTGCATATGGCAAACTAACTCTTGTTGGTGGCACGACAGAATCGTAGTAAACATAAAATTATTTATATAATGCACCTTGATATGTCTCTCTCTCTGCAAGCCTTTTCTCTAACATCAATAAGAGCTGCTCATTACGAATAAGTCCCCAATTACGTCCAAAATGATAACGTGGTGGAGCCTCACTTGCAAATCGTTCTACTACTAAATCAGGTCTAAGCCTCTCTAGTATATCAATAAATAGATCTATATATTGCGAAACCTCCCAATACCTAAACTTCTCTGGATCAACTAAATATTCATCAGCCATTGTTGTACCCTTGAATATCTGTAATTGATGAAACTTAATGGTATCTAACGGTAACGAGTTGATTAATTCAACTTGTTCAATTAACATTTGGTCTGTCTCTCCTGGAAGTCCAAGTATAAAGTGAGCACCTGAGTGTAACCCTCTATCAGCAGTCATCTCAATAGCTCGTTTTGCACACTCAAAATCGTGTCCACGATTAATCTCCTTCAATGTAGCATCATAACATGACTCTACACCATATTCGATAGTAACGTAGTGGTTTTTTGCTAATTCAGCAAAGTAGTCTAACTTCTCTTCATCCACACAATCAGGTCTAGTTCCTATAACTAACCCCGTAATCATTGGGTGTGCAAGAGCCTCATCATATATCCGTTTCAACTGCTCTAGTGGAGCGTGAGTATTAGAAAAAGATTGAAAATATGCTAAAAACTTCTCCGCTTTCCTATACCTATTGAGGTGAAACTCAATCCCCTCATCAATCTGTCTTCTTACATCTTTGTCTGTCGTACAGTACGATGGTGTAAACGCCTCATTATTGCAGAACGTACATCCACCAGATGCAATTGTTCCATCTCTATTCGGGCACGTAAACCCCGCATTTATAGATAACTTCTGAACTCGACACCCGAACACTCTTTTGAAGTATCCCGAATAACTATTAAAACGTCTAGTACCACCCCACACATATTCCATAGATAATACTAATGTTTTTTCAACTCCGTAATAAAGTCTGGGTGTAGTATCCATAGATGCTCCGTTTGTAACCACAGCTCTCTTGCTAGTGACTCCCTAGATGGACGCTCTGTTTCAATATCATTAAGATATTCATTTGTGATTGGATGATCATCCAATTTGAACTCCTCGTAATAAACATGGAAACTCTTCTTAAAACGAATCATCTCACCCTCGACAATTTTGCCAGTACGTCTATATTCGCTCCAAATATTCAGGATCTCTTTTTCCACATACTTATCACTAATGTCGTTGATTATCTCATCATACAACTCATACTCCTCTAGAGCAATGTATGAGTATGCAAGTCGCTTCGTAGCCTCAAGATGGTCCTCAGGATCCAACTCAAGTATAAATTCTAGCATAGCAGCACTCATCTCAAAGTCACCCACCAAGAAGTGATCTATTGCAGAGTAGTTAATCAACAACAATGCATTTTGATTGTCGAGACATTCCCACTCTAAAGTTATCTCTTCATCATCAGGAATAGATTCCATTAGCTGTTGAAAAGCGTCAAAACGCATATTACATGCTGCTTCAATCTCTCCATCAAGCTCTAATTCCTTAGAGTTTTCTAATATTCTCCCTAAATTAAATTGAGATGACGTACATGAGATTCTAAATGTATTCTCCGATGTCGGAGTCAGGCGTATTCCTGTCATATTTTCTTAATATATTTTGCAACTGCAAATATAGATATTATTGTTGTAATTATAGCTAATCTACGCTATAAGTTATGATATAACCCTAACATAATAGCGATCATTGCTCCCAAATAGTCACCGCCCATCAAATGGTAATTAAGCCAAAATTGGGGAGCTATATTTATTCCTATTTAGAATGCAATTTTAACCCCAAGAATACAACTTAATCCAATTGATTTATAGTGGTTATACTGATATAGTTTACTTCCTAAGATATTATTAGCCTCAAGAAACATAGTAGTTCGTCGGCTAACATCTACATCTAAACCAACATTCAGATCAACCACTGGATTAACCTTCTCGACAAAAGTCGTTGGCGTTGATGCACCAATACCAGCTCCGACTACAGTTGCATTATCTAGCACATAAAAATATCTATCTCCAATAAGTTTAGTTCCCAGTTTTGCCCTAAAGCTATCGCTAAATGCGTAATTGAAATTCAATTGAGCATCATAATTTGCTCTACCAGATGCGTGTTCAACACGATCCATTGCATAATTATAATAGTTTGCAGATACATCATAAAAGAATCTACTATTAATTCGTCCTATAACCTCTCCTCCGACAGTAAAGCATCCACCATCATCTGTCAAACTTGGAACATGAACAAATCTACTTGTAGATCCAGGCTCATATAGATTTGCTACAACATGATAGTCTCTCAATATTGAGTAACCGATATTGAACTTGTACTCTGTTGCTGGAGTGAAGTTACCCTTAACACCCGCCATCAAGTCATAAAACTCACTGTTTTCAACCATAGGGAGAGGCAATATATATGGATTCTCTGTTATGTTGTTCTTAAAGTTATTACTGTGTAGATTACCCTCAATAGATATAAATGGCACAACATAGCTATTATATAACTTTAGTTCCATATCAAATTTAGGTAGCACTCTGACTTTAGTATCGTGTCCGTCCATGTTATCAATTGCGATCTCTGCTCCTAAATTCATCAAGAATTTTGGTGTTTCAATCTTATACTGAGGAGTTATACTTACAATACTATTTAGGTACTCATCTAAAAGATCTTTACCACTATAAACATCATAGTCAAGAGCAAATAAGAGTGTATGACGCTTTGCAAATCTCTTACCTAACTTTACCCCTGCATTAAAACCTAACTCTGCATTATCTGCATTATCCTTCAAATAATAAGCATCTGCTGTAACTCTAAAGTTAAAGAGATCCATATTTGAAAAGTCATTTCCAAACCATATAGAGGCTTCAGGTGTTTGATAACCAATTGTAGAGGCATTCAATGGACCAAAATTAAGTAGTGGTTTATCACTAATTTGAAATTGTCCATAATCAGTAAATAGGTCGTAATTATAATCAATATTTCCCCCGAGTTCGATTCTATCCCAAATTTTAGCACCAAAAACACTAAACTCACTATTCAAAGCAGTTGAACGAATAGAGTTTCCAAGATCATTTGTAACCTTACCATAGCCTCCGCTGTGATTAATCGATGCACCATACATAGATGTCTCTCCATCTCCACCAACATAGTAAGCATCTAGTACAGTTCCACTAGGATAACCTAATCCAGCCTTGAGATATAAAAAGGGAGGTGTTTTAAACGAAGTACTACTTAGTTTCACTGGATTAATCGCAGTAATACCAAAGTTTCCAAGCCAAGCCGTAGAAGTTATAGAGTAATCAATTTCGGGTCTCAGAGATACCGTATCAACCATTCTCGGAGCAACAGATAATTTAGTTGCTTTATTAACATCAGGGATATAATCCTTTGTTACCTCCACTTGTTTTACTAGCTCATCACTACGTTCTTGAGCAGTAGCAACAATCACCGACAAAATAAGAATCAATGTAATTGATAATTTTTTCATATAATTAGGGAATATTAATTTCATTTTCTATAAAATATTTATTTACACACTATAAAGGCTACACTGTTGGCACTACATCATCAGTAGCTACCACAACTGTAGCAGCTGCTTTTGCGGCAGCAACTGCTGCTGCTGCTGATGCTGCTTCTTGAGCCTCCTTTTCAAGAGTTTCAAGATTTTTAATACGCTCTAACGCAGCCTCTACAACTCCGTCATCCGAAGGAGAGTATCCATCAACAATACTTTGGAGCGTTGCTCTAGCTTGGAAAATATCCTTCTTCGCAACATATGTATCACCTAAAATAATAAATGCCTTACCTAACCAGTACGAGTGAGATGTGTTAGCTCCAGATAAAGCGATAACTAATTTCTCAGTCTCATCATACTTCTTTTTATTGAAACGATCCTCAATCACCATGTATGCCGACTCTGCGCCATATGCAGTTTTTGGTTTAGCACTTAGCTCCTCATATATTGCAAGAGCCAATGCTGTATCACCCTTACGAGTAAAGACTTTAGCCTTTGCAAATTTTGCTAAATTACGAACTTCAACAGTTGAAGATGGTGCAGATATAACATATGCACAAGCCTCCAATGTCGCATCATCATCATTTAACAACTCAACACTATGTAAATAACCCTCAAGTGCTTTTGACGATTTAGTTGGATTAACAGCTACTTCAGACAATCGCTTATAAGCGTCTCTACTAATATCATATTTTTTATTATCGAAAGATAGTGCAGATAGCTTCTCTAATCCTCTAACAGTATATTCATTATGATATAATGATGTTAATTTTTGCAGCGTAGTTATCGCACCATCAACCTCTTTATCTCTTAACTGACATACATAGTAATAATACAGTGCATTAGGAACAAATATCCCTTTTTCAAAATCTTGAAGATAGTCTGCAATCGCCACTTTTGCTTTAGAGTTACCCGACGCATATAATCTCTCCACCGCACTAAAAGACAATGAATCACGTTCAACTGCCCCTACCTCTGTAACGACACCACTCTTCTCTACAAATTCAACATATCCATCAACATCATTAGAGTTAACATACATACCCTTTAATCCAATCATTGCATCTTTTGCCTTTGTTGAATTAGGGGATGTTCCAACGACCATCTTATAATACTTCATCGCTTTTGCTTCGTCACCTAAATTTTCATACACTAAACCTAACTCAGATATAGCATTTATATATTGATGTGATGATGGGTAGCGTTGAACAAATCTCTCCAACGTGTTAGCCCCCTCTTTATACCTCTCTAACCTTAAATATGTACGACCTAACTCATACATTGCATCATCAACATAATCTCCATTACCAGCAGTAATCATAGCATTTAGTGACTCTATTTTTGCAGGTACTTGTTTCGTCAGACCTTGCATGATTGCTTTTTGATACTGAGCGTAGAATCTCTCTGGTGTTCCTAACTTAGACACAAGGTTATAAGTATCAAGTGCCTTAACATAAGATGTTGCACTAAAATAGGCATCACCAAGTCGATTCAAAGCATCAGCTCTGTAGCTATCAGGCTTACTGTACTCCGCTAAGAACTTCTCCATATAACTAATCACATTAGCCCAATCCTGCATATTGAAGTAGCAGTAACCTAAGCTATAATTAGTCAAAATATGTTCTTTCTCTGAATCTGGAGAGAGTCTCATATATATTTTATACTTTAAAACAGCCTCTTTATACGCCTCTTTTCGGTACAAAATTTCTGCCATCCAGAAAGATGCTAAAGCTGTATACTTAGGATTAAACCTATTATTTGCAGATTTAGATAACAACTCATACGCCTTATCATCATCTCCTTCGTTGAAGAACTCCAATGCTCTAAAATATGTAATTTTCTGCATCGCTGCTCTAACATTGTTATCAGGATCAGGGATTAACTGAATTGCATCATATGCAGCTTCAAAATTCTTTGAGTTATAGTATGCAGAGACTAGATACTCTCTAACTTTCTCTATTCTAACCGACTCTGGATAAGTTTCAATATATTTTTGCAGAACATTTATAGCCTCATTAAATACACCTCCGCCCAATTCGTACTGAAGTTTTCCATAATTATAGAGTGCATCCTCAGCAATAACCTTATCAAATTTAGCCTCTGAAGCCATAGAAAATGATGCGATTGCTTTTCGTCTATCACCCATTCTCAAGAAGCAATCTGCCAAATGATACGCCGCATTTTGGGTAAGTGCATCATTAGGACCACAAGCCTTTTGAAGACTAGCCACTGCTTTGTCATAATTTTTCATTCTGTATGTACAAAATCCGAGTACATACATCTCTTGACGCCCCATATTACCACCTAAATCCTTATAAGTCAAAATATAGTCTAATGCTTTTGAGTAATCACCCAAATTAAACCAAGATTGAGCAAGAACTCTTGCAATCTCTTTGGCTCTCTCTCCGTGAACTGCACTCAATAACTCTGCCCCATTATCGACAACATATTGATGGTTATTTTGCAGGAACTCTATCTGCAATATGTAGTAAGGTATAATATCACTATATGCCTCTTCATTCGATAGCTCTGCAAATTGAGATTTTGCAACATTATAGTTCCCCTTAATATAGTCCATATAGGCTGTGTGATATTTCACATGCGAGCTATATTTGCTATTCTCATCTACTCTACGAAACTTTTTGTATGCTTTATCATACTCTTGACAATTAAACAACGAGTGACCTAATCTAAAGTAGTACTCATTTTTGTCATCTTTGTCTTGTAATTGATCTCCATCAATTGCCAAATACTTATTTGAAGCATCTACATAATCTCCTCTCATATAGAGTATATGCCCCAACATAATATTTATTTGATCTAAATAGATTGAATTAGGATAAGTAATTATAAAATCTTCAATTTCATGTTCGGCACTCTGCTGTGAAAGCTGCGCCGCGCACATTACTTTATAGAAATCCAATTTCTCGCTATTAAGCAACTCCATTTCATTTGTATGAGCCTTATCAAACTCAAATTGAGCAGCATTATACATCTGCTTTTCATACAAATCCAATCCTCTTTGGAATGAGCTATATTTAACAGGTTGTCCGTATAAAGATACAGAGATGGTAAGTACCAATAAAATTAAACAATTTTGACGCATAGTATGATATATTAAGGTAAACGGTGATGAAAATGCAATTTGACGCACCCATCACTTTCACAAAAGTATGAAAATATAATGAGGAAAACGAAGTTTTCAAAGAAGTTTCATAAAAGTTTTGCGTTACAGAGAATTCATAGCCTTGTATCAGCTACTTAAACTCTCTGCAACGCAAAATTTTTACATTATAAACCACATATATCGTGTTTTCATCAAACCTATTTTAAAACCTCAATGAATTGAGGTTTTAAAATCTTAATATCCTATATTTCCAACAGCTTTTTGATACTGTGCCATTGATACTTTATAGTTATATCCAGCGGTGATTGCATTTGTATAGAGTTGCAACCAAGATAATTGAGCCGAAAGCACATCTGTAATTGTAGTCTGCCCCTCATTATAACTATATGTATTAAGTTCTAAATTATCCTTACCTAATTGCAGGTTAACTGAAGATTTATCCACCTGTTGGGCACTACGCCGAATAGATGTCCACGCAATATCCTCCTCTTGTATTATAGCATCTTTAAGATTCTCTCTCTGAAGCGTTGCTCCTGTGAGGTTATTACGTGCAATATTTACCATATTACGACGTTCACCCCATGCAAATATTGGGACTGAGACCCGCAAGAATAGATATCCATCAAGAGAAGTTCCTCCGTTTATATTTGGAATATTACTTCTCCATGCACCACTAACACCTCCAACCACTTGAGGATTATATGCTGATCTTGATGTTTTTATACCGTACTCTTCATACTCGACACGCTTCATTGCCTCAATATAATCAGCCCTATGTTCCAGAAGATTACCCGTTTCAATACGTTGCGGCAAGAGTGAAGTTAGTAGTATATTTGCATCAATTTTATACGGTGTATTAATATCAACACCCATCAGCGAATTAAAGTTATTCAGAGATATTTCGTGTGATTTCTCAGCACTTATTAACGAATACTCAGCCTCACCCAACCTCACTTCAGTCATCAGAAGATCTCTTTTACTAATATATCCATCCTTAAAGCGAAATTCAATTATCCTTTTAAGCTCTTTGATAATCTCCACATACTGCTTTGTCGCATCTAAATAGGCTCTATTAGAAGCAAGATTCCAATAGGCATATTCGGCAGCGTATATAATTTCGGACACTGTATATAGAGTTGAAACTTTAGCCATATCCAGCTCTATTTGAACACGCTTGTAATTGTTCTGAACACTATGACCTCCATATATTGTCTGGATTATCTGAGGCTGTAATGAGAATGAATAGGGTTGCAATTTACTACTAACCCCTCCAACCGTTACTCTCTTACTCCTTAAATTCAACGAGAAGTCACCCGAAGCATTCAGTGATGGCAAATACGCCTTTTTAAGTGCACTCTTTTTCTCCTCTAAACTCATCTCTGCCAACACTTCAATCTCCACTTCATAGCTATCAGCAAGGACAGCATCACGATACATCTCTAATGAGATCACCTCTTGAGCAACAGAACTTCCTGCAAGAATGAAATATCCAAAACATAATATCAATACTCTCTTCATAAAACTCAATTTTTAGGTACTTTAATCTTAAAAAATAGTGCGTATGTAATTGGCAAAACTAATATTGTAAGTAGTGTTGCAACAAAAAGCCCTCCCATAATAGTCGCTGCCATACCTCCAAACATGGAGTCAAATAGCAGTGGCAACATACCTAGTATCGTTGTTCCAGAGGCCATCACCACAGGGATTATACGAGAACGAGTAGCACTCATAAGTGCATCATATGGCATCTTACCATCACTCTGTTCGACTTCAATCTGATCGACTAAGACTATTGCATTTTTAATATTCATACCTACCAGACCCAGTAATCCGAGCATTGCAAAGAAGTCAAACATCTTACCCATTACGAGTAATCCAAGTACGACTCCAATAAATACCATTGGCACCATTAGTAGTATCACCGCAGGTTTCTTATAATCTTTAAAGAGCAGCAGCAGTGTTATGAATATCAATATAAATGTTAGTGGCATATTTGCAGCCAATGCAGAATTCGATTGTGCTTGCGACTCCTCCTCTCCAAATACTTTAAACTGATACCCCTCTGGAATAACAATATCACTCTGCACCCTATCGTATATCTGAGTAAATAGCTCTTTCGTATTTACACCTCTTTGAGGATCACACTGAGCCATCATCACTCGTTGACGATTGTATCTCTTTATTTGATTAAACTCATACGAGTAGTCGAAACTCGATACAACTTGCTCTAATGGTTGTACCATCCCCTTAGGAGTCATAATTGGAATCGTCCTCATGTTACTCAGATCATAGCCCGTCATATTTTCATCTCGCATCAAGATAGGCATGAATTGATCCTTGCGCCTAAATACTCCGACATTATATCCATTAGTTGCAAGATTTAACTCCTGAGCTACATCCTTTCTATTTATCCCAACCCTAGCACCTTTTATTTGCGAGTAGTCTGGAGCCCACGTAGGAACTCTATTACCCCAACTATTACGAACTTTATCACTACCTGGTATCTGATTCATTATGGCTTCAACTCTTGAAGTGAGAGCAATAAGTGTATCGACATTATCTCCAATAAAACCCATCTCTATTGATGCTTCAACAGCTGGAGATAGTTTGAATAACGAAGAGCGAAGAAGTATATCAGGGTAATTAGATGATACATACTCATTAAATCGAGACTCTACGACATTCGTTGAATCCTTAGTTGTAAGCTCCACGAGTATATTTGCAAAATTTGGCTTAGGACCAAAAGAGCTACTAGCCAAATAGTATCGAGGTGGTGAACTCCCCATCGTTATAGATACATTCTTAACTGATGGCTGCTTAACTAACCACTTCTCCACACTCTTCATATCAGACTCCATGTATCTAATATTATACCCCTCTGGCATAAAACAATCGGCTCTAAAATATGGCTTATCGAGATTTGGGAAGAAATTTTGGGGCATAGTCCCCATAACAACCAAAGATAGAACAAACATCGCAACAACCCCCATAAGAGTTAATACTCTATGTCTAAGTAGTGCAGCCAATAGTGAGTCGAATCGCTGATAGAATTTTGATGTATATGGCTCTTTAACCTTGTCGGGATTCACTTCCTTCAGCATAAACGATCCAAAAAGAGGTGTTTGACTAAGTGCTAGAACCCAACTTAATATCAATGATATAGCAAGAACAACAAACAGTGGTTTCACAATCTCAGCAACAGATGACGGGGCAAGATATAGCGGAAGAAATGAGCAAATAGCGATAACCGTAGCACCAAGTAGTCCCCACTGAGGAGCAACAGCACCATTTATCAAGGCATCTCTACGTTTTACCCCTCTCTGCATTCCAACCATTGCGTTATCTGCAACTACGATTGCATTATCCACCAGCATCCCCATTGCAATTATGAATCCAGCTAGAGAAGTTCGATTCAACCCCTCACCAACAAACATCATTATCAGCAAAGTCCCACCGATTGAGAATAACAGAGAGCTACCAATCAGAATACCTGCACGTAGTCCCATTACAAGCATAATCACAAGAATTACGATTATAATAGACTCCATAAGGTTAATTATAAATGTATTATTAGCCTCACGTGCTATAACATTCTCTGGATATAGAGCAACAAGCTCTATCCCGATAGGCATTTGAGCATGGATCTTATTTAATGCTTCCGTTACTCGATCTCCTACCTCTACAACATTTTCACCTTGATTGGTTGATACCCCAATACCAATGCCTCTCTCGCCATTGATACGCATCAAAGTAGCTGGAGGTTCAGAATAGCTCTCTTCAACCGAGACAATATCACCCAATCTTATTTGACGACCACTCTTCATTGTCAATATCTGATCTGCAATATCCTCTACACTTCCATAAGTCCCAGACTCAACAATCCGAATCTGCATACTACCTGCAACTTTCACTCCACTATTAATAATAGTATTCTGTTGATTAAGAATAGCCACTATTTCGTCTAGCGAAATAGACAATTTACTCAATTCCGAAAGACTAATAGATAGATTAACAACTGGTGTCTGCTCTCCGTAGAGAGTAATTTTCTGCACCCCTGAAATGGTTACAAGCTCCTTTTTCACCAACTGCGCCCAATCTCTCAACTCATCATAACTAAATCCCTCATCGGCAGTTAATCCATAATATATCCCAAATACATCTCCAAAATCATCCGACACAGTTATCGAAGATGCACCTTGAGGGAGCTGTGGTTGAACGTTAAGAGTTTTTCGACGCAACTCATCCCACATTTGAGGCATATCTTCAGAGTTCGTTGCAGGATCAAGCTCTATCATAATTTTAGATGATCCATAGTACGAATCAGAACTAATCTTATATACATTTCGCATTGTCTGTATCTCTCTCTCAATAGGCTCCGTAATTAGCCTCTCAACTTCATCAGGAGTTGCCCCAGGATACCTTGTAATAATTGCCGCTGTCTTTATCACAAATGGAGAGTCCTCCTTCTTTGGAAGTTTATTGAAGGCAATTACTCCTCCAATCAACATTACGGCAAGAAAAAACCAGATAACCTTACTATTATCTAACGAATATTTAGGTATATTCATAATCAGTAATTATTTAAGTACTTTAACTTTTTCACCCTCACTCAATCTATAAACCCCCGCAGAGACAACCTCTGTATTTGGAGCAAGACCTTTTTTCACCGTCACCATATCACTTCCAAATAGATCCCCGAGTTCGACACTCTGAGTATGTACAATTCCATCATTATCGCATACCCACACCAAAGTACCACCACTTGCAGGTGAGTATATCGCATTTACAGGAACTGCTGTCATACCCTCTCTACTTTTATTGTTAATCTTCATATTAACATTACATGACATACCAGGAGAGATTAAATATTTACCCTTATTAACTCTTGGATCGTCAATCATAATAGCCACAGGAATCCCTGTTGCATCAGATGATGACTCCACGTACTCATGCATACGTGCTGTAAAAAGTACATTAGGATAGTTGTCAAATCTAACCGTCAATCGCATATCTGGCAGGGACAATAGAGACAACGCATTGTCTGGCATCGTAAATTTTACCTTCGCAGTTCGAGGAGCAACCAATCTAACAACAGGCTCTCCCGCATTTGCTCTCTGATAATTATTCAAATAAGTCTTCTCAATATTTCCATAGAATGGAGCAAATAGTCGAGTATCTTCCAGTGCACCCTCTGCATTTTCAAACGCAGATTTGCTCTCTTCATATTGTGTTTTTGCAATTTCGTAATCTTGCAGAGATACAGCCTGATGTTTTAATAATCTCCCCATACGCTCAAAACGTGCTTTTGCACTAACCATCACAGATCGTGCGGCATCCTCTTTATACTGAAAATCACGAGGATCTAAGCGAGCAATTAAAAACCCTTTATCAACAATTTTACCATCCTCAGCATCAAGGAGTGTAAGTTGACCCGACACTCTAAATGCGAGCTCTGCGATCTCTTCAGCAACAGACATACCTGCAAAATCCTTATTAATCAGACCTAGCGACTCTGTTTTATATAACTTAACAGGTCTTACACTATCATTCTTAGTGGGGGTACTAGAGCAACCATATATAAGCAATAGTGCAAACAATAATATAGACAATACATTTTTAAACATATGCAATAACAATTAGACGTATAGATTATAAATACAAAATATGATTTGCAGTTATGACGTCAAGAATCATACCACAAATCATATTTGAAAGAGTGAGATTAACTGCACTCTATGTCTAGTACAATCGAGTTATCTAAAATTATAAATCCTCTATAATGATGTAACTTATCTTTTTTAATCCAATATATCTACTTACACAATGGTCCTAAATACAAAATATGATTTGCAGTTATGACGTCACACATCATACCACAAATCATATTTAAAATGGTGAGATTCATTACAATCTCAAAACAGAGCACAATCAATTATGCTCTTATAGTAAAGTCTAGTAAGCCTTCAAGCTCATATCCAAACTCTTAATCTGGTGCGTCAAAGCTCCTACTGATATAAAATCTACTCCACATTCAGCATACTCTCTTAGTGTATCAAAAGTGATACCTCCCGACGACTCGATTTCCGTTGCTCCATTTATCTTTGCAACAGCCTCTATTGTCATCTCTGGAGTGAAGTTATCAAGCATGATTCTATCGACACCACCCAAAGCTAGTACCTCATCAATATCAGACATTGTTCTCACTTCAACCTCAATCTTGAGTGATTTTCCCTTTTCAACAAGGTACTCTTTAACTCTATTAATAGCCGCCGTTACTCCACCTGCGAAATCAATATGGTTATCCTTAATAAGAACCATGTCAAATAGCCCCATACGATGGTTCACACCACCACCAAGTTTAACTGCCATTTTATCTAATACTCTCATTCCTGGAGTAGTTTTTCGCGTATCCAATACTTTACACTTCAACCCCTTTAACTCATCGACATATATAGCAGTCTGCGTAGCAACACCGCTCATACGTTGCATAATATTCAACAATATACGTTCAGATTGCAGAAGAGTAATAGTCTTCCCCTCGACATAAAATGCAACATCACCAACACTCACTCTATCTCCATCATTAATCAACTGCTCAAAAACGATTTCAGAATCTAGTCTTTGTAAGACTATTTTAGCGATTTCAATTCCAGCAATAATTCCATCCTGCTTCACAAGCAGTTTCATTCTACCGTGACTATCAGCAGGTATAGTACTTAATGATGTATGATCACCATCTCCAATATCTTCTCTAATTGCTAACTCAATTAGTTCATTCACAAAAGGTATGTATTCTCTCTCCATTTTTATATTATTTAAAAAAATATTAGTTTAATTATCTATTAATTAGGTAAAAAATTATAACTTTGTAAGTGAAAGGTTCTAAGCATATGTTGTAATTTGTTACTTAAATTGTATTAAACTTAGCTCTTTTCATAAAAAAACTCATGTGTAAGTTATGGTATTATACTAAAGCCTATAATTTACACACAGTTTATAAGTATCAAACCACCTACAAACAGGGTCAAATATACAAAAAAAATGAGAGTACTCAAAAGTAATACGTCAACACAAGGTAGAAAAATGGCAGGAGCACGAACATTATGGCGTGCGAATGGTATGAAGAGTGAACATATGGGTAAACCTGTGATTGCAATTGTGAATTCATTTTCTCAGTTTGTACCGGGTCATGTGCATCTACACAATATTGGTCAACAGATTAAGGCTAGAATTGAAGAGCTGGGGTGTTTCGCAGCAGAATTTAATACAATAGCCATTGACGATGGTATTGCGATGGGACATAGTGGAATGTTATATTCACTACCGTCAAGAGATATTATTGCTGATAGTGTTGAGTATGTAGTTAATGCACACTGTGCTGACGCAATGATATGTATCTCAAACTGTGACAAAATTACTCCAGGAATGTTAATGGCTTCAATGCGACTAAACATTCCATCTGTATTTGTATCAGGTGGAGCTATGGAGGCTGGTCTAGTTGATGGAAAATATATGGATCTCGTAGATGCAATGGTTAAAGGTGCAGATGATACTACACCAGACGATGAACTTGAGAGAGTAGAGGCTGGAGCCTGTCCAACATGTGGTAGTTGCTCTGGAATGTTTACTGCAAACTCAATGAACTGTCTAACTGAGGCATTAGGTCTATCACTTCCAGGAAATGGAACAGTACTTGCGACACACGAAGAGAGAGAGAAGTTGTTTATGAAAGCGGCTGATCTTATCGTAAGAAATGCAAATGACCACTACTTTAACGATAATGACAATGTTCTTCCTCGCTCAATAGCTACCAAAGAGGCATTTATGAATGCAATGTCACTTGACATTACAATGGGTGGATCAACAAATACGGTACTACATCTATTGGCTATCGCTCACGAGGCAGAAGTTGACTTCACTATGAACGACATTGACTCACTTTCGAGAAAGATTCCAGTACTATGTAAAGTAGCACCAAGTAGTTCATACCATATTCAAGATGTGAACCGTGCAGGAGGAATTATTTCGATACTAGGAGAGTTAAACAAAATAGGTCTACTCAACACATCTACATATAGAGTTGATTATCCAACGCTAAAAGAGGCAATAGAGGCTAATGATATATTAAGCCCAACAGCAACAAAAGAGGCAATAGATAGATCACACTCAGCTCCGGGAGGGGTGTTTAATATAACTTTAGGCTCTCAAAACAACCAGTATAAGGAGCTAGATACAGATAGAGAGCTAGGTTGCATTCGCTCTTCAGCACACGCTTATTCTCAAGATGGAGGATTAGCAGTTCTAAAAGGAAACATTGCAAAGAGTGGATGTATCGTAAAAACTGCTGGAGTTGATAGCTCGATCCTTCGCTTTGAAGGTACTGCTAAAGTATTTGAATCACAGGAAGATGCTTGCGCAGGAATCCTTGGAAGTAAAGTTCAAGCTGGCGATGTTATCATTATTAGATATGAAGGACCTAAAGGTGGTCCTGGAATGCAAGAGATGCTATATCCAACATCATATCTAAAGAGTGTAAAATTGGACAAAGTGTGTGCATTAATTACAGATGGTAGATTTAGCGGAGGAACTTCTGGTCTATCTATCGGACACGTATCTCCAGAGGCTGCGGCAGGAGGAGAGATCGCTGTAATTGAAGACGGAGATAAAATTATTATAGACATACCAAATAGATCAATAAATGTTATGTTAAGTGACGAAGAGTTAAGTCTCAGAGCGAGTCGAGTCGTCACATATGCTCCTTTATCAAGAAAGAGAGATATCAGTAAGGCACTAAAAGCCTATGCGTCAATGGTATCTTCGGCAGATAAAGGTGCTGTTAGAGTTATTTAAGAGTTGCGTTGATTAGGGTAAAAAAGCTCTAATAACAACATAGCTTATTAACATTTCGTTCTATTTACTAATCTTAATTTAGATATAGTTTAGATTCACTACTAATTTGAACTGTATCTAAATAATTTAAGACTCCACAAATATGGCAAATACAAAAAAGGTTAAAGGATCAGAAGCTCTGTTACTTTCATTAATCGCTGAAGGTGCAGATATAATATTTGGTTATCCAGGAGGGCAAGTAATTCCTGTGTACGACAGCCTATACGACTATAGCAGTAAAATTAGACATATTTTAACTAGACATGAGCAAGGAGCAGTCCATGCAGCGCAAGGATTTGCACGTGCTACAGGTCAAGTTGGAGTCTGTTTAGCAACTTCAGGACCTGGGGCTACGAATTTCATCACAGGTATTGCAGATGCGATGTTAGATTCGACTCCTATCGTATGTATTACGGGGCAAGTTCCCGCTTCAATGCTAGGAACAGACGCCTTTCAAGAGGCTGACATGGTGAGTATGACAACACCCATAACAAAGTGGAACTTTCAAGTTACATCTGCATCAGAGATACCTGGAGCGATAGCAAAAGCATTTTATATTGCTCGTTCAGGGAGACCAGGACCAGTTGTTATTGATATAACAAAAAATGCTCAAGTAGAGGAGTTTGACTTCTCTTATGAGCCATGCACCTCTTTAAGAAGCTACCTTCCAACCCCAACTATTGAGCACAGTGCAATAGATAGTGCAATAGAGATGATTAATAGCGCGTCAAAGCCCCTTTTAATCATAGGTCAAGGAATTAAGCTATCTAATGCGGAGAAGGAGCTTATATCATTTGCAGAGAAGGGTAACCTTCCGATTGCTACTACTCTTATGGGAATCTCAGCAGTACCGAACCATCACCCACTATTCATAGGAAATTTGGGTATGCACGGTAA
This sequence comes from uncultured Rikenellaceae bacterium, assembly GCA_947038405.1. Taxonomy (GTDB): domain Bacteria; phylum Bacteroidota; class Bacteroidia; order Bacteroidales; family Rikenellaceae; genus CAMQVY01. Next base: position 61,402 of record CAMQVY010000011.1, read on the forward strand.
TGTCGCAGCAAACAGAATGACACAAGATAGTGATCTTATTATAGCTATTGGGATGCGATTTAGCGATCGTATCACAGGTGATGTAAATAGTTACGCTCCAAATGCAAAGATTATTCATATTGACATTGACTTATCTGAGTTAGGTAAAAACCTTCGTGTTGACCTACCTATTAAGGCAGATGCAAAGGGTGCACTAGAGCTCTTGATTAAGGGAGTTAAACACATTGATAGAGCAGATTGGTTTGCGTTTGCCACAGAGATGGATGCAATAGAGAAGAGCGAGGTTACAGATAATTGCAGCGACCCTAACGGCGAGTACATTTCGATGGCACAAGTTATTCAACAACTTGCTGTCGCAGAGGAATCTAATGCCATAATAGTTACAGATGTTGGTCAAAACCAAATGTTTAGCGCATTATACTCTAGATTTAACCATACACGAAGTTTCATCACTTCTGGAGGTTTAGGTACTATGGGTTATGGATTGCCAGCAGCTATTGGGGCAAAAGTTGGTGTTCCAGAGAGAGAAGTGGTTGCAATTATGGGTGATGGAGGATTTCAAATGAACATCCAAGAGCTAGGAACAATTATGCAAGAGAATTTAGCTCTTAAAATGATAGTACTTAACAACTCATTTTTAGGTATGGTACGTCAATGGCAAGAGTTATTTTTTGATGCACGCTACTCTTTCACAAACTTAGCAAATCCAGATTTTGTTGCAATTTCAAAAGCATACAATATCCCAGCAAAAAGAGTTACATCACCAGCAGAACTAAACCAAGCATTAGAAGAGTTAGTGAATGCAGAGGGTTCGTACCTACTAGAGATCTGTGTAATGAGTAAAGAAAATATATTCCCAATGGTACCAGCGGGAGCTTCGTTATCAAAATTAATCTACAAATAACAGAGGATTATGGACAAAGAGTATATACTAATAGCGTTCACCGAGAATCAAATCGGAGTGTTAAATAGGATAACCACTTGTTATCTTCGACGTAAAATAAATATTGAGAGCCTCAAGGTATCTGAATCATCAATTAAGGGGATTAGTATGTTTGTTATCTCATCTTATACCTCACTTGAGACAATAACAAAGATAACTAAACACGTTAGTAACTTCGTAGAGGTATTAGAGGTTAGTTACTACGACTCAAATGAGTTAATTACGCAAGAGATTGCACTCTATAAAGTATCTTCGGATATGTTTAGTGGAAGTGAGCGAGTCGATACCATTCTCAACCAATTTGGAGCAAGAATGGTGGAACTCACCCCTAAGTATATCGTTATTGAGAAGACGGGTACTAGAGAAGAGATCGAGTCAACGAGAGATAAATTGGATCAAGGAGGACATTTAATTGAGTTTACACGCTCAGGTAGTGTTGTTCTTCACCGCAAGTCTATTGACAAAATACTTAACAATTTAATACAAAACAAATAATAAATACATATATAAAAATTAAAAGAGAATTATGGCACAAATGAATTTTGGAGGCGTTGTTGAAAACGTTATTACACGTGAAGAGTTTCCATTGGAAAAAGCAAGAGAAGTATTAAAAGAGGAGACAATTGCAGTTATTGGCTACGGAGTACAAGGTCCAGGTCAAGCACTTAACCTTAGAGATAACGGATTTAAAGTTATCATTGGTCAGAGAAAAGAGTCTAAGACTTGGGACAAAGCAGTCGCTGACGGTTGGGTACCAGGAGAGACTCTATTTGAAATTGAGGAGGCTTGTCAAAAAGCTACAATCATACAGTATTTACTTTCAGATGCAGCTCAAATTACACTTTGGCCAACAATTAAGAAGCATCTTACTCCAGGTAAGACTCTATATTTTTCACATGGTTTTGCCGTTACATACAAAGAGCGTACAGGAATCATTCCTCCAACTGACGTAGACGTTATTTTAATTGCGCCTAAAGGTTCAGGTACATCATTAAGACGTCTATTCGTAGAGGGACGTGGTCTTAACTCTAGTTATGCAATCTTCCAAGATGCAACTGGTAAGGCTATGGAAAAAGTATCTGCATTGGGTATTGGAGTTGGTTCTGGTTACCTTTTCGAGACAGATTTCAAACGTGAAGTTTACTCTGACCTAACAGGTGAGCGTGGAACATTGATGGGAGCTATCCAAGGTATATTTGCTGCACAGTATCAGGTTTTACGTGACAATGGTCACACTCCATCTGAGGCTTTCAATGAGACAGTAGAGGAACTTACTCAAAGTTTAATGCCATTAGTTGCAGAGAACGGTATGGATTGGATGTACGGAAACTGCTCTACAACGGCACAAAGAGGTGCATTGGATTGGTGGAAACCATTTAGAGATGCGTCACTTCCAGTATTCCAAAAACTATATGCCGAAGTAGCTAAAGGAGATGAGGCTCAACGTTCAATTGACAGCAATAGCCAAGTTGACTATCGTGAGAAACTTGACGCTGAATTAAAAGAGCTTCGTGAGAGCGAAATGTGGCAAACTGGAGCTGTAGTACGTGGTCTACGTCCAGAGCGCAACAAAAAATAGGAGGCAATGCCTCTTTTATTAACTAGCCCTTAATTGGGTTATTTAAAAAAATAGCGTCGTAGTATAGTTTTAAATAAACTATCTACGACGCTACTCTTATATAAATAATATCTGTTCAGTGCAATCATGCACCACCGCCCGTACAGGACAGGTCTCTCAATCTTAATTTTTTAAGATAGTTGCCTTCTCTTGTTTTTCAATTACATCTCCAATTATTGAGCTATAAGGGTAATATTTTTTAAGTTCTGATAGAGCTATTTCAGCTTTATCACTATCTATCGCCATCAATATACCACCAGAAGTCTGAGCATCACACATTGCCATCTTCAAATTCACAGATAAATTGTCATCACAACTTAAATCAGGCTCTATAAATTCTAAGTTACGGAACGCAGCACCAGGGATACAACCCTCTTCAATTAACTCTTCGACCTGATCTAGCAATGAAACTGATTTACAATTAATAGACATTGTCACACCACTTGCTGTTGCCATCTTAGTGACGTGTCCTGCGAGTCCAAATCCAGTAATATCTGTTGCTCCCTTTACATCATGCTTTTGCATAACATCAGCAGCAAAATTATTAAGAATTTTCATCTGATTAATCGACTCTTGGTATGGCTCATCTTCAGCCAAATTCATTCGTTTAGCTGCGGACAGCACCCCACTACCAATTGGCTTTGTTAATATAAGTTTTTGTCCAACTTTTGCGCCACTATTTGTGATTACTCTATTCGGATCAACTATACCTACGACAGCTAATCCATATTTTGGCGGATTATCTTCGATTGTATGTCCACCCATTGTGAAAGCTCCAGATTCATTAACTTTATTCTGTCCTCCAGCAAGAATATCTCTCAACACATCAAGTGGAATAGATTTAGATGGGAACATATTAAGGTTTAGAGTCAAAAGAGGTTTCCCACCCATAGCATAAACGTCACTCAAAGAGTTTGCAGCTGCGATCTCACCAAAAGTATATGGATCAGAACATACAGGCGGAAAAAAATCTGTTGTAACAATAAGGGCTGTTTGGTCATTTAATTTATAGACACCCGCATCATCATGCGTCTCTATGTCTACAAGTATATTTTCATTTTTCAGCAGGGGAATCGATGACAATAGCTCTGTCAACTGCTTTGCAGGTAGTTTCGCCGAACAACCTCCATATTCAACTGTAGTTAATAGATCAAAATTACTAGTTTTCATATGTTTATATTTTAATTGTCAATTTTTCGATGAGTTTAATTTGATGCAACGACCCTCTCCAAGCAGAATAGAGCTGCTAGGTTGCAGGGAGCAACTACTTTATTTTTGTTCGTATATATATTTCTTTACGCTAATATTATGAGATAGAAGTAAATCTCTCACACTATTACTATTCTGCTGCTCTATAACAAGTCCCATTCCACACTCCGAAGAGTACTCTTCTGGCAGAGGAACAACAGTTACAAAAATAGCATTTTTTTTACATAGTTTATCTGCTTTTATAACCTCCCTAGCGCTCTCAAATATTAGAATCTCTTTAGACATTGCAGATCTTTTTTAATGAACTTACTAATATATCAAAATCCTCTTTCGAGTGATATGGGGATGTTGCAATACGAACAGTTCCCGTAGGCAATGTTCCGAGGTGCTTATGTGCTGCTGGAGAGCAGTGTAACCCCTGCCTAGTCTCTATATTGTAAGATTCCGATAATTTTTTACTTATTACTGAGGGTGCAACTACGCTGTGCGTTATTGAAAATAGCGACCCTTGAAACTCTAAGTTAGATGATCTATATAGTGTAACTCCCGGAATAGACTCAATCTCACCTATTAATTCAATGAAATCAGCTTTTGTATGTTGATAAACGGGGCGATTTTCAAGCGCAGCTTTTAGTCCAGCCGCTCCTATAATATTTGGAGTCCCAGCCTCAAATTTATCTGGATATTTTACTGGCATTGTAAATGAATCGGAGTTACTGCCAGTTCCACCATGAATCAAAGGAGCTATATCTTCAGGGTTCCTTGCGTAGAATCCACCTATTCCAGTTGGTCCATATAACCCTTTATGCCCTGTAAAAATAAAGTAATCAATACCAAGTTGTGCCACATTAATAGGTATGTCACCCAGAGATTGAGTTGTATCTACCATTATTTTGGTACCACGACCTCTAGCCCATTTAGCAATTTCGCCAAGTGGCTGAATTGCTCCATTGATATTACTCTGATGATTTATAATTACTAGTTCTATTTCACCATCAATTTCATCTAATTTACTGGCATTAACTCTTCCATCAAGCTCCGAAGGGAGAGTTTTAACTCTTATATTACACACCTCTTTCAGAAACTCTAAAGGGCGCATAATTGCATTGTGTTCGAGTGCAGTTGTGTATATAGTTTTATCTTTTAAAGTCGCTGCCAACCCTTTAAGGATTGTATTTGACCCACCAGTAGCATTCGCAGTGAAAAATATATTATCTCCAGAATCCAATCCCACCAACTCTCCGAGTAAATCTCGACACTCTTCGACAATTGAAGTACTACTTAGAACTCTAGGGTATGATCCTCTACCATAAGTTCCCCCACAATTGGTTATACATGATGCAATAGCCTCCGCAACCACTGAAGGTTTCGGAAAAGATGTACTAGCATTATCAAAGTATAGATTCATTATTATGGATATACTACGTGAGAAGCGTTACTGAGCACACTATTAATTTTGTACATATTACTAATGACACCTATTTTTATCTGGTCTTTCAACTGATAGAAGTCAATGCACGTTCCGCAGATAATCAGTTCGACACCCGCCTCTTCAAGATTTTTAAGAGCTTGAGAGCTATCACTACCATCAATTGCAAGTTTCACACCATCATTATATAGTATGATGCAAGATGGCAAATCGTCAAGTTCGATTAATGAATTTAGGCAAGATCTCATTAATATCTCCCCAAGTTCACAATCACCCTCACCCATATTAACGCTCTTCAATACTACTGTATATCCCGCTTTTGCCGACGGGATGGCACAAAACGACTCAGCCGAAGTCACTGTTGCCGACAATTTTGTAGTATTACCTATCACAAACCGAATAGATGTAATATCACTATCTTTCGTCTGTATCGTCTCAAGATTAAGCTCCTTTAGGTATCTTAATAAATTCTGTACTGCAATATCATTATCAGCTAAAACCTCAAGTTCATCTCCAATATTTGACCCCTTGATCGCTCTTTTGGTCATAATCAAAGGAGCTGGGCAAAGAGTCCCTCTTGTATCTATCGTCTTCATGTATCTATATATTTTGCGGTTTAAGTGCTAGTATTCTATCTACACTACCACTCATATCTGTATTATCTAGTGTTATATGACCCAATAATTTATCTTGGCTAATCACCCCTTTTCGGTATGATTTATCGTAATAAGCAAGAGCAATTTTTGCAGCATCAAACACATTTCCCTCTTGTATAAGATTAATAGCTCGATCTGTAACATCACTTCCATTACGCTTACGAATCTTATTGAACGCCATTTCGTACATCTCTACAGGAAACTCTCCATACTCCACCATCAATCTATCTAGACGTTGTTCTGTTGACATTTCAATGACTATTTTATGAGATATTTGCATCTTATCATATAGTTTTTTCGGAAGGTACACATGTCCAATTAACATACTCTCTCCCTCACACCAAATCACTCTATCTTTATCGTACTCTAAGAATTGATGATGCAATCTATTAATGAACTCCTCAGTTGTAGGCTGCTGCCCCTTACCGAATCCACCAAACACTGACCCTTTATGATTTGCTAAACCTTCAAGATCAATCATTTGCTCTCCTCTCTCTTTTATTAGCTTTAGTGCTTCCGTTTTTCCACACCCCGTAGCCCCAGATAAAATAATGAGTTTAAAATCAGCTCTATCTAAGAAAAGATCAAACTCTCTACGATAAGCCTTATATCCACCAACAAGTAGATTTACCTCCAATCCAGCAGTTGAGAATAACCAAGCAACACTACCACTTCTCATACCACCTCTCCAGCAATATAAGAATAGAGGCTTCCCATTAGAAGCAGCCTTAGCCTGCTTAACCATATCAGCCATCTTGACCCCAACAAATTCGAGACCTTTCTCTATTGCTTCGTCTTTACCGACCTGCTTATATATAGTCCCAACAACAACCCTCTCTTCATTACTGAATAGAGGAATATTAATAGCATTTGCAATGTGCCCTTGTTCAAACTCAGCTGGCGTACGTACATCTATTATGATGCCATCAGTACTATTTTTAAGGAATTCTTCTACTAAAAGTTTTTTCACGATAATAAACGGATAATTTTATCCACAAAGGTAACTATTTTAATATTATATTCCCTCAATAAACTCAACTAGAAAAACGACCTTTTATCGAATTTCATAAAACTTCACCTTTCAAACCAGTATTAACTGAAGTTATTATATCTTTTTCACTATATTTGCTCTCTATACTTTTAAAAATAAATAAATTATGAGAAATAAACTATCAGTTGCTTTAGTTGCACATGACAATATGAAGCACGAACTAGCCGAATGGGTAGATTGGAATTGGGAGAACCTTCTTCGTCACCACCTTATATGCACAGGAACTACTGGTCGCATGGTTGAAAATAGACTAACCGAGAAGCGTAAAATAGAGGAACATGATGGCAATTCAGATATTACATTACTAAAATCAGGACCTCTTGGAGGGGATCAACAGTTGGGATCAATGATTGCAGATGGAAAGATCAACTCTGTGATTTTCTTCTGGGATCCAATGCAAGCGCAACCTCACGATGTAGATGTTAAGGCACTTCTAAGATTGGCTACACTTTACAATGTACCAACAGCGATTAATCGTTCAACAGCAGACTTTATAATCTCCTCTCCACTATTTGAGAGTGAATACACTCCTGTAGTTAAGGACTACAAGAGTTATGTAGAGCGTTCATTGAAGTAATTTCAATAACCTAACTGCGTGTTATCAAGAGACAGTTTTAAAATTAAAACACACTTTAATTCAAAATTATATTTATACTATGGTCACAAAATCTGAAATTCTAAAAGTAAGATCTCTACACGACAGAGAGTCTAGGAGTCAACTCGGACTTTTTATTGCCGAAGGCATGAAGATTGTGGAAGAGATTATCAATTCCGATTTTGAGGTTGAATGTGTATATATTACAGAGAAAGGTCTCCAAAATTTAGACAAAAAGATAAAGTTCAACGCACTAGAACAAGTCTCTCAAAAGGAGATGGAGCGCATGAGTACCCTAAAGAGTGCTACCCCAATCTTGGCAGTAGTCAAAATACCTAAGTATAGTAGTTACAACACCTCAAAGAGTGAACTATCTATTGCACTAGACACCGTTCAAGACCCCGGTAACTTGGGTACAATAATTCGACTAGCCGATTGGTTTGGAATCGGGCAAGTAATCTGTTCTATTGATTGTGTAGACTGCTTCTCACCCAAAGTCATTCAAGCGACAATGGGAGCTATACTCAGAGTTAAAGTCTATTATACTGACCTAGTCAAATACCTCTCAAAAGCCAAAAGCGAGGGTATAAGTATATATGGCACATTCTTAGAGGGCGATAATATCTACAAAAAGAGCCTATCACAAGGAGGTATTATTATTATGGGAAATGAGGGACGAGGAATCTCGAAAGAGGTCTCAACTCTTATCGACAATAAGTTATATATTCCACCATACCCTATCGACAAAGGATCTAATTCCGAATCTCTCAACGTAGCAGTTGCAACAGCAGTTATATGTTCAGAGTTCAGACGACGAGTTTAGTTACACTCCTATAAACTACCCTATGCGGGCTACGGTGCGATCATGCACCGCAGCCCGCATAGGGTAGTTCCATTAAACTTAATAAAAACTACTCCCAAACTGTAACTTTTAGGTGTAATTAAACGTCTTAGTAATATATCTAACCTTAAAACTAGAACAATTATGAAAAACATTAACCTATTTCGCTCTCTAATATTAAGCATAACCTTTATCCTCGTTTGCTCAACCTCAAGTGCACAAATTGACAAAAAAGAGTACGATGTTTACAGAAAAAGTGGAAATGATCTCACTATTGTATGTAAAGACTTATTATGGGGAGTAGTGAATAATAATGGGAAAGTTATCGTACAACCTGAATATCAAAAAATTTATGAGTTTAAAAATGGCATTGCGAAAGTTATTAAAAACAATAAATTTGGATATATTAATGCAAAGGGGGATGTACTAATACAACCTGAATATCAACAAATTTATGAGTTCAATAATGGTATTGCAAAAGTTATTAAAAACAATAAATTTGGGTATATTAATGCAAAGGGGGATGTAATGATAGATCCTGAATATCAAAAAATTTATGAGTTCAATAATGGTATTGCAAAAGTTATTAAAAATAATAACATAGGGTATATTAATGCAAAGGGAGATGTACTAATACAACCTGAGTATCAAAAAATTTATGAGTTCAATAATGGCATTGCTAAAGTTATTAAAAACAATAACATAGGGTATATTAATGCAAAGGGAGATGTACTAATACAACCTGAGTATCAAAAAATTTATGAGTTCAATAATGGCATTGCTAAAGTTATTAAAAACAATAAATTTGGATATATTAATGTAAAGGGGGATGTAATGATAGAACCTGAATATCAACAAATTTATGAGTTCAATAATGGTATTGCAAAAGTTATTAA